>CAPRTS010000004.1 GCA_948695535.1 uncultured Eubacteriales bacterium
TGATCATTATTGTGATCGCGGTAGCGGCGTTCATTGGGGCATTGGTGGGCATTGGCCTGGCGGTGCGCAGCCACGACCGCACCCCGAAACCGGCCAAGGAGAAGCCAGCCAAAAAAGACAAGTCCAAGTCAAAGGATAAAGACACCAACCAAACAACCGACGTCGCCCAGACTGCGTCTGCCGATAACGCCAACTAAATATAAAAACGACCCGGATAGGTCGTTACTAGGCAACACTATTGGTGGTTTAATCTTTGCTGGCTTTAATTTGCATGGTTTGGGTTAGCGGGTTGGGTACTCTGCCGGTTAATTGTTGCGCGGCCGCCACGATGTCGTTAATTTCGTGTTCAATTTCGCGCAGGATGTCGTCTTGTGGCGTCATAGTTTCTTGGCGTTCGTAGAAAGTGCGTTTGTTTTGGTTATATTTAACGCAATAAATGATCCCGGGAACAATGGCGCATATAGTGCCTAAAATAAACGCACACCAATTAAAGTGGGGTTGCAGTCCGTATTGCGCAGTCACGGCTTTAACGTATTCCTTGGTATAACGGCCGCCCATCATCTCAAAGGCCGTGCGGTGGGCTTGGGCTTCGTTATAACGATTCTCCAAATTGGCAAATTCAAAGTATAGGGGGTTTTCTTTGTCACGTTGAAATGTCAGTTTATTGAAAGTGGCAAACACGGTGTTGGTGTCATCCAATTCTTCGCAAGAGTTATTGCTGACCAAATGCCAGCCGAACAACTCGTAAGTCTTAATAGTGGTCTCAATCGCGGTTTTATCTTCGGGATAAACGGGGATAACGCGTATTTCTTTTAACATGTAAACCTCCTTAGTTGGTTACTCTTTTATACTCTAAATTTTTGCCGGGCGTCAAGTGAAATCTTGAGTGTCGCCACTTTCTCAAGAGAACGGTTGCCGGTTTGAACAGTAAATGGTATATAAAAGTAATGAAAATTATTCACGCGGCGGATTTACATTTGGGTTCACGCTTGGTGTCGAAATTCCCGACGGAAATTACTGAACAACGTCGCAGTGAAGTACGGGGTGCGTTCCAGCGACTGGTGGCTTACGCCGCTGAAAACGACGTGGCGGCAATTTTGTTGGCCGGTGACGTGTTCGACAGTGACCATCCGTTCAAAAAGGATAAGGAATTATTTTACAACGTGATTGCCGATCACCCGCAAATCCAGTTTTATTATTTGCGTGGCAACCATGACGTCGCGACGTCCCCAGACGTGAATTACGAGAACTTACACTATTTTGGTACGCAATGGCAAAGTTACCAACTGGACGGGGTAACGATTGCGGGTTTAGAAATTAACGAACATAATGCAACTGCGCTGTACACAACGTTAAACTTAGCCCCTAACGCGACTAATCTTGTTATGTTGCATGGTGAAATTAGTGACCGTGATGGTAACGGAAAAATTAACTTAAAAAAACTACGGGATAAGTATATTGACTATTTAGCCTTGGGACATATTCACAAACCGCAAGCAGGGCGATTGGATGACCGCGGGGTCTACGTTTATCCCGGTTGTTTAGAAGGACGGGGTTTTGATGAAATTGGCGAACATGGCTTTGCCTTGATAAGCATTGAAAACGGTGAAATCAGTCACCAATGGGTGCCTTTTGCAACGCGAATAATTAGTGAGCAAAATGTGGACGTCACGGGGTGTGACAGTGCCTATGCCGTCTTTAAACGTGTCCAACAGCAAGTGACTTTCGTGCCCCGTAATCTTTACCGTATAAACTTGGTAGGAACAATCACTTTTGCTGACGAAACCTTAGCCCTTGATGTGCGAACTAATTTACAGGGGCAATGTTATTTCCTTGACGTGAAAGACCAAACTAAACACCAAATTGATTTGACGGCCTACGCCAAAGATTTGTCGCTACGTGGCGAGTTCGTGCGGGCAGTACAGGCGGACGGTAATCTTAACGAAAGCGAACGGCAACGCATTATCAATTATGGTTTGCAAGCACTAAGCGGGGAGCAGTGGCCATTATGAAATTACTGAGTTGTTATATTGAGAATTTTGGTAAAATTAAAGCTCAAACTTTTAATTTCCCATCAGGGTTGACGTCATTCTTAAAAAGTAATGGGGAAGGCAAAACCACCCTAGCAGTTTTTTTAAAAGCTATGTTTTACGGCTTAGAAGGTTGTCGCAAAAACAGTAAAGACTTCAATGATCGTCAACATTTTTACCCTTTTGCGGGTGGTATTTTTGGTGGTAATGTGGTTTTTGAATACCATGGCAAAACCTACAAAATTGAACGCACGTTTGACGAAAAAAGTGAGACCAAAGATTCTTGCCGTGTTTATTGTAATGGCGGGCTATACACCAAATGGCACGATCCCCTTGGTGAACAAATATGGGGCTTAGACAAGACTTCGTTTGAACGTACGATTTATCTTACCGCTGCGGACATCGAATTGGCGGCTACTGACAGTATCAACAGTAAACTTAATAACGTAGTGGTTGGCGGTGATGATGCTAGCAATTTAACGGCTGCCATTGCCCAGTTGCAAACATACGCTAAACGTTTTAAGAAAAATAATGGTAATGATTTACTCACTACCGAAAGCCAACGCGTGCATGCCTTGGAAGCCCAAATTGCCAATACGGAAATTGTTAAAGCAAGTTTGCCTCAACAGTATGTCGCTTTGCAAAATTATGATGACCGCCTAACCGCCTTACGTGAACAGTTGCAGAACGTGCAAGGGCAAGCGGCGGTGGTTGAGCAGTGGCGTACTTATGATACTTGGTGCGCCGAAGCCAACCAAGCCGAACAAACTAGGGTTAAACTTGGCGAACAATACCCCCAGGGGTTGTGTACAAGAGATGAACTGGTGGCTATTAAACAAACAGCAACCGAGTATCAGATCTTGCAGGCACAGCAATCAATCACACCCAAGGATAAACAACACCGCTTGCCTACTGCCACTGTGGTGCAGGATTTACAAAGTAAATTACAAGACTACGTTGCGTTAGAACAGGAAGCGGCGACAATCCCGGATTGGTTGGTCAATGGTACAGCAACCAAGCCACAATCCTTGCGAACTTATGCGTGGTTGGCTGCCATTGCTTTGGTCGTGTTGTCGGCGGGGGTTGGGTTAATTTTTCTACAAACCCTAGTCGGGATTATTATTACCGTGGCCGGCGGCATTGGTCTATTGGCAGTAGCGTTTGGTTACCTTAATCGTAAGGTTAATTTAACCGCACAAGTGCCGAACCCCGCAAAGCGAGCCTGGCAAATACGTCGTGACCAATTAGTTGATCAGTTACGTGCAACCTTAGTTCGTTATGGTTATACCGCTGAACAAGGAGTTGTCGTGGCAATTACTAACTTAGTTAACGATTATCAGCAGAGTTTAACCAACGCGGATTTATCAGCCAAAATTACTGCTTGTCAAAAGAAACTGCAAAAATTTTGTACACATTTTGCGTTAGACACTGCTGATTATGGTGCAGCGTTAGCAAAAATTGAACGTGATCTTAATCTGTACCAGCAAGCCCAAAACGACGTTATTCGGTTGCGCGCTAAGGCTCAGCAATACGCAGCCGACCACCACTTGACTAAACGACCCGACCAAGCAGTGACGGCGGTTGCGATATTAAATGACGAACTGGGAACAATTATGAACGAACGGGCGAACTTGTTGCAAACGCTTACCGAAGCCGAAAGTACGGTTGAAAAATTGGATGATTTAATACAAGAACGTGATGCCGCCCGGGCTCGCCAAAAGGAATACCAAACCACTTATCTTTTATTGCAAAAAACAATTGGTTATTTGCAAATTGCAGCCAACAATTTGCAAGAACGTTACTTGCGTCCCATTAAAGACCAATTTGTGCAGTACGCAAATTTGTTAGAAAAGACTATTGGTGAAAAACTGGTAATGAACAGTAAATTCGCCATTATGTACGAACATAATGGTCTTAATCGTAGCAGCCAGCATCTTAGTGCGGGGCAAAAAAGTATTTGTGCTTTGTGTTTCCGTTTGACATTGATTGATAATATGTTTACCGATGAAAAGCCGTTTTTAATTTTGGATGACCCATTCGTGCATTTAGATGCGGAACATTTAACAAAGGCCAAAAGTTTGTTGCACGAATTGGCGCGTGATAAACAAATTGTTTACTTTACTTGCCACGCCAGCCGTGACTTGCGTTAAACTAAACTATTGAATGACGGTGCCAAAAAAATAGTTTATAATTAACGATAAGGGGTAGCAGTGCTAACAGACAAAAATGATTTACTTGCTGTTATCGTGCCAGTTTACAACGTGGCACCTTATTTAGCCCGTTGCGTAAACAGTATTCGCGAACAAACTTACGCCAACCTGGAAATAATAATGGTGGACGATGGTTCTACCGATGGCAGCGGTGCACTGTGCGATGACTATGCTAATCTTGACCAGCGGATCAAAGTAATTCACCAAAAAAACTGTGGTTTGTCGGCGGCGCGCAATACGGGTTTAACGCACGTTACCGCCCGTTACGTCACCTTTGTAGACAGTGACGATTACCTTGAACGTGATTACATGCGCGTACTATATGCTACTTTGCAAGATGCTGACGCACCGTTGGCAATTTGTGGGGTTAATACGATTGATATGCACGGGCAAGTGACAACGAATGTGCATGGTGAACGCATGGTATGTACACCAAGAGCAGCGTTAATGATTATGTTGCAAGGCAATGGTATTGTGCCAGAAACAGCTTACGCTAAGTTATACGCTGTGGCTTTATTTGAACAGATTAAATTTCCTGTCGGACGTCTACATGAAGACGTGGCGATTATGCCCCAGTTATTAACTTTGTGTGATAAAGTGGCAATTTATGCGGTGCCTTTATATAATTATTGTTTGCGTGCGGATTCGTTAACCACCGGTAGTATGCGAATGTTAATGCATGCCGATTATTGGTTTTATCATGAGGCGGCATATGCGTATGCAAGAACTACTTATCCCGCAGACGTCAATGAGATCGACTGTTGTGAAATGCGGATGAAATTATGGGCGTACCAATATTTAGTGATAATGAACGGTGTTGATCCGACTTTGAAACGACAACTTTGGCGTTATCTTAAACAGAAACGGGGGATGGTATTGCGCCATAAAATTTTGTCGCCGCGGGAGCAACAATTGCTCCTTCGTACTTACTGGGGACGTTGGGGATTCACCGTTTACTGCCGCTTACGTGAATACTGGCATAAATTACGAGCTAAGTTGCGAGGTAAACGCTGATGGCGAAGATTGGTATTATTATACCTGTTTATAATGTGGCGCCTTATTTATCCCGCTGTTTGTCCAGCGTTTTGGCTCAAACATTTACGGATTGGCAACTGCTTTTAGTGGACGACGGCTCCACCGACAATAGTGGTAAAATTTGTGACAAGTATGCTGCCTGCGATCAACGCATTCAGGTGTTGCATCAAGCCAACGCTGGGGCAGCGGCCGCGCGCAATGTTGGCTTGGACGTTAACACGGCTGAATACTTGACTTTTATTGACGCAGACGATTATGTTGAGCCTAATTACTTAACGGCCTTGTGGGGCGTTTTGCAGACACACCAAACGCCATTAGCAGTTTGTGGTACAATGCGTCATGATGCCAGGGGGCAAACCGAGTCGCGGACCGCTATGCCGGCGACGGTAATGACCGCCAAAACCGTATTAACCTGCTTACTACGGGGAGATGACCCAATTACCAGTGGCCCCTACGCTAAACTATACCACCGTGATTTATTTCGTAAATTACGTTTCCCTGTTGGACACATAAGTGAAGACTTGGCCATTATGTACCAAATAGTAGCACAATGTGAGCGTATCGCTGCGGTGTCACTGCCATTATATCATTACGTTTACCAACCAACTTCGGTCACGGCCACCACGCAGCTAACGATAGCGTTTCTTGATTATTTCCGTTATTATCAAGCGATGGCGGATTACATGGTGGCTACTTACCCCGATTTACGTACGGAGTGTGAACGGCAAATGATGTTACGCTATCTTGATGGTTGGCGTGACGTGATGTGTGCTCGCGGTGTGCCGAGGGCTTACCAACGCCAGTTGTGGCAATGGCTTAAAGAACACCGTGCTTACGCCTTACGACACCATTTAGTTCCTGAACACGCACGTTACTTGCGGGCAACTTATCTTGGTCGCGTGGGAACTACCGTGGCGTGGCGAATAATACAAAAGATACGCGGTTTGGACAAACGGAGGCAGCAATGAATGAAGTAAACAAAGTTGCGGTATTGGTTCCGGTATATAACGTAGCCGAATACTTACCGCGCTGCTTAGACAGTATTTTGGCGCAGACTTATCGTGACTTACAAGTTATTGTTGTGGATGACGGCTCGACAGACGACAGTGGCGCAATTGCTGACACTTACGCCGCTCGCGACGCACGGGTGCAAGTAATCCACCAATCGCACAGGGGGGTGGCGGCTGCTCGTAATGCGGCGTTAAGTCAAGTAACAACCTTATATTTAACTTTTATTGATGCTGATGATTATGTAGCCCCAACTTACGTGACAACATTGTTAAATATTCTACAAACTTACCAAACGCCACTAGCCATGGTGGGATTACGCCGTTTAGATGAAAAAGGTCGAGCGTATACTCGTGACCAACACGGGCAAATGGCGTTGTGTACTAAAACCGTGTTGTCCACTATGATTGACGGTGATGATCCGTTGACGATTGCTGTATATGCTAAATTATTTACAACTGCTTTATTTAGTAATGTCCATTTCCCCGTAGGGCACACCAGTGAGGATGTGGCGGTAATGTACCAACTTGTTGCTCAATGTCCACGAATTGCTGTTGATTTAACCCCGCAGTATTATCATTGTTTCCGTCGCCAATCGGTATCGCAAGCGCTAACTAATTATTCCAGCGTAGTCGCCGATGATCTGACTTATCACCGTCAATTTATCGCACAAGTTTGTCAAGACTATCCAGAACTGCAAGCAAATTGTGAACGTTGGCTTTTGTTGATCCATTTGTCCCAATGGTTACGTGGTCGGGGCAAAACTAACCGTGCCGTGCGTAAAGAACTATGGCAATACGTTAAAACGCACCGGCATACAATATTGCGGCAAAAAAAACTAACTCGCAAAGAAACATGGTTGTTGCGAGCGACCTATCTAGGCTCCGGGTTGTTCGGCCAATTATGGCTCTGGTGGCGTAAATGTATAAAAAGGCACAATATGTAGTTATTTTTTGGTTGACATAAACACAATATGTGCTACATTAAGATATAAAGTCGCAAGACAAATAAAACGAAAGGGGAATTTATATGCAAATTGTTAAACGTAATGGTAGTATCGTCGATTTTGATGCTAACAAAATCAAGGTGGCAATTCAAAAAGCCAATAAGGAAGTCAGCGGTAAGGAGAAAGCTTCGGCAACGGAAATTAAACAAATCTTGGCCTATATTCAAAATTTGGACAAAAAACGTTTGTTGGTGGAGGACATACAAGACATTATTGAAGAGAAGTTAATGTCTTTCGGCCATTACCATTTAGCAAAAAAATACATTATTTATCGTTACACGCGTGAGTTAGTACGTAAAAGCAATACAACTGACTTGGCAATCAAAGAGTTGATTGACGGGGAAAACGAATATTGGAATACCGAAAATTCTAATAAGAATGCACGTGTGGTGACAACGCAACGTGACTATATCGCGGGAATTACCAGTACCGATATCACTCGTCGTTTTTTATTACCTGAGCCAATTGTAAAAGCGCATGACGAAGGGATTATTCATTTTCATGATGCGGATTACTTTGCCCAAAATGCGTTACATAATTGCGACTTAATTAACTTAGCCGATATGATGGAAAACGGCACCAATATCAACGGAGTTATGATTGAAAAGCCACACCGTTTTTTAACCGCAATGACCATCGCCACCCAGTTGATTACGGCCGTATCGTCCAGTCAATACGGCGGAGCGACCATTACTTTAACTCACCTAGCACCGTTTGTGCGTGATAGTTATCACTATTACTTGAAACGTCACCAAGCACGTGGTTTAAGTGCTGAACAATGCCAGCAATTTGCGGAACAAGATTTGAAAAAAGAAATTACTGACGGGGTACAAACTTTCCAATACCAAATTAACTCGATGACGACGACCAATGGTCAAGCCCCGTTTTTATCAGTATGTATGTATTTAGGGGAAACACAAGAATACAAAAAAGAGTTGGCGATGATTATTGAAGAAGTTTTGCGTCAACGCATTCAGGGGATGAAAAACGAAAAAGGTGTTTACATTACACCCGCGTTCCCGAAATTATTGTACGTCTTGGAGGAGTGCAACATTGACCCCAAAGGTCAATATTACTACTTAACTAAGATTGCGGCGGAATGTACAGCTAAACGTATGGTGCCGGATTATATTTCGGAAAAAATCATGAAACAACTAAAAATTGATAAAAATGGTAATGGTCAATGTTATCCGTGCATGGGCTGCCGTTCGTTTTTGACGCCGTATGTGGATAAAGATGGTAATCCGAAATACTATGGTCGCTTTAATCAAGGGGTAGTATCCCTGAATTTGGTTGACGTAGCGTTGTCGTCCAATAAAGACACCAAAGCGTTTTGGAAAGTTTTGGATGAACGTTTGGAACTATGTCACCAAGCATTGCAAATCCGTCACGAACGATTGGCTAAGGTGACCAGCGATGTCGCACCTATTTTGTGGCAACACGGTGCTTTGGCACGTTTACCCAAAGGGGCGTCTATTCACGATTTGCTGCATGGTGGTTATTCGACCATTTCGTTAGGTTATGCGGGCTTATACGAATGTGTTAAGTATATGACTGGCCACAGTCATACTGATAACGGAGTGGGTAAGCAGTTTGGCTTGGCAGTTTTGCAACGGCTAAACGATAAATGTAACGAGTGGAAAGCGGCGGAAAACATTGATTACAGTGTTTACGGTACGCCGATTGAAAGTACGACTTATAAATTTGCGAAAAATTTACAACGCCGTTTTGGGATTATTGAAGGCATTACCGACCGTAACTACATTACCAATTCTTACCACGTACCGGTTTTTGAAGAAATTGATGCGTTTTCTAAATTAAAATTGGAAAGTGAATTTCAACGTTTAAGTCCCGGTGGCGCAATTTCGTATATTGAAGCACCAAACCTGACTAATAATTTGGACGCTGTTTTGGAGGTTATCCACTTCATATATGATAATATCATGTATGCGGAGATCAACACCAAATCAGATTATTGCCAACAATGTGGCTATACTGGAGAAATCTTAATTGATGATAATTTAG
Source organism: uncultured Eubacteriales bacterium (assembly GCA_948695535.1). Lineage (GTDB taxonomy): Bacteria > Bacillota > Clostridia > Christensenellales > UBA1242 > RGIG8050. The sequence goes on from CAPRTS010000004.1 coordinate 9,315, forward strand.
AATGGTATTGTCCCGTTTGTGGTAACCGCGATCACGCTAAATTAAATGTAGCACGTCGTACTTGTGGTTATATTGGTACTAACTTCTGGAATAAAGGTCGTACCCAAGAAATCAAAGAACGCGTACTGCATTTAGACAACAAAGACGAGGATTAAGTGATGCGTTACAATAAAATTCGCAAAATGGATATTGCTGACGGACCGGGGGTGCGTGTGTCAATTTTTATGCAAGGCTGTACCTTCCATTGCCCAGATTGTTTTAACCCCGAGACCCATGATTTCGACGGCGGTAAAGAATTTACGGCGGATACGATTGCCAAGGTTTTAGACTTGTGTGCGGCGAAATATGTACGTGGTTTATCAATTTTAGGTGGTGAACCATTGCACCCGCAAAATATCGCCGGCACAACGAAACTGGCCAAGGCTTTTAAGCAACGTTACTCGCAAAAAGACTTGTGGGTATGGACGGGGTTTACCTACGAAGACTTGGCGGATAAAACTATTTGGCAATACGTAGACGTAGTAGTCGATGGCCAATTTCAAAAAGACCAAGCCAACCCGATGTTGCAATTTAAAGGCTCGGCCAATCAACGCGTGATTGATGTGCAAAAAAGCCGACAGCAAGGTCATACTGTTTTGTGGACAGAGTAAAGAAGGAGTAAAGATGGTAACGATTAAAGATATTAAAATTAAAAAATTACACACTGATGCCAAAATTCCAACCTACGGCACAGCGTACGCCGCGGGAGCGGATCTGTATGCGGTATTACCTGAACCAGTAACCTTAGCGCCCAATACTAGCCAGGCTATCCCCACGGGTATCAGTTTAGCGATTCCCGATGGTCTGGTCGGTTTGGTTTACGCACGCAGTGGTTTAAGTTGTAAGCAAGATTTAGCACCTGCCAACAAGGTAGGGGTGATTGATGCTGATTACCGTGGGGAAATTATGGTGTTTTTGCATAATCACGGCACCCAAACACGAACAGTGCAAAACGGTGATCGTATCGCACAAATTGTCTTTACCCCTTATGTACAAGCTAATTTTCAAGTGGTAGACGAACTTGCTACAACTGACCGAGGGGCAGGCAGTTTTGGTCACACTGGTAAATAAATGGAAATTTTGTTTGAATGCCTATTTGAATTTCTTGCCGATTTTGTAGTGGAAATCTTGGCAGTCGGTGGTGAAGCATTGGTCGGTAATAAACGGCAATTGAGTAAAGTGCAAAAGCAGTGGTTGCGTTTTGGCAGTGCAGTAGTGTCTGTTACTACAATTCTTTGTCTGGTATTGGGAATCGTTTGGTTGTGCACAGATGGTGTGTCTGCGTTAAACATTACATTAACGGCAATTGGTGGTGGATTGTTGCTGTTATGGTTGGTGTTAATTGTTATTACCTGGGGTTTGCGTCGTCGGCGGCGTAAGGTCGCGGCGATAAACACCGACACGACTACCGAGTCAGTATAGTTTGGCTTGCATATAATTAAATTAAAGTATATAATTAAAGTTATGGCTGTATTAGAGACGATTAAAAGCATTGGCGATTTAGTTCCACAAATTGAAACTATGCGGGAACAATGCCGTAATGTTTGCAGCGAAATTGAAGTAGCTTTGGTTGAACTGCGACAAAAAGCCAGTGACGACGCTAAACAACAAGCCGCAGCCGAACGTCAAAAATTGAATCAAGAAAAATACGAAGATTTAAGAAAACAACGCGAAGCCGAAAAATTACAGGCGGAAGCCTCAATGGCCGCTAAGGACGCTAAAATTTTTGGTCGGGAAACTGCTCCCGTTAATAATTCGCCCGTACCGGCAGTGCCAGTAGCCGAACAACCACGTGTTTCTAAAATGTCGGGGCGATTTGGTCGTCCCGGAGAACCTGATACCAGTATGCAACGTAAACATAACCCTAATCCCAATAATCGTTTACCGTTTGGGCAACGCACCAACCGTCCTTTTGTAACCAATGGTGCGCGACGTACTTGGACGCCGGGGCAAGCTACTCCTGGTGGCTATGCGGCCAAACATCCTTTGGGGCAACGAACAACTATTGGTGGAGTACGCCCACAAGGAACGGGGTTTTTGCCCCGACCGACGGAAAGATTTGTCCCCAATAAAGTTAACACTTTTGATAATAATAAACGCAAAGGTAAAACTTACACTGGCGAAGAACGTTCGGCCATGGATAAACGTACTTTGTTACGCCGGGGCATTATTGAAGAGCAGGAAATTGAAGAGCGTATGCTGACGCGTATTTTCCGTACCAAAAAGAGTAAAGAAAATGACGCTAAGGTTAAAGTAGAAAAATCTAATATCGTGGTAGTGGACGCTAACGATTTAACAATAAAAACTTTATCGGAAAAAATTGGTAAACCAGTCAACCAAATTATTAAACAGTTAATGGTACTGGGACAAATGTGTACCATTAATGATGCTATTGATTACGATATCGCCGAATTAGTAGCTGACGAGTTCGGCATTAAACTGGAACGCAGTAATAAACAGACGTCGGAAGAAAAGATGTCGGCAATCCACCAAGTTGATGACAAGGAAGAAAACTTACAAAGTCGTCCACCGGTGGTCACGATTATGGGACACGTTGATCATGGTAAAACGACTTTGTTAGACCGTATCCGTCACAGTAACGTAGTGGCTGGCGAAAGTGGGGGAATTACGCAACATATTGGTGCATACCAAGTGGAAGTGCCGAATGGTCGGCGCATTACTTTTATGGATACGCCTGGTCATGCGGCGTTTGATAAGATGCGCGCGCGTGGTGCTAAAATTACTGACATAGCGATTTTAATCGTCGCCGGTGATGACGGAGTAATGCCCCAAACGGTTGAAGCAATTCAGCATATTCAAAACCAAAACTTACCGATGATGGTAGCAGTAACTAAGTGTGATAAAAAAGAATTTAACTTAGAACGTGTACGCACTCAACTGAGTGAATATGGCATTATTGGTGAAGAATGGGGCGGCACTACTATGATTATTCCGGTGTCGGGTGCTACCGGTGAAGGTGTTGATCAACTGTTAGAAATGATCCTTTTATTAGCGGACATTAATAACTATCGTGCAAATTATGATAAGGAAGCCAGTGGCGCGATTATTGAAGCTAAGCTGGATACCACTAAGGGACCAATTGTTACTATTTTGGTGCAAAATGGCACATTGCGCATTGGTGATACCCTTTTGGCCGGCACCACCAGTGGTAAAGTGCGTGCGATGAAAGATGACCGCGGTCGCGTTATTAAGGCTGCTACGCCCAGTATGCCGGTACAAGTTATGGGCTTTGCGGCTGTACCAAATGCGGGGGACAGTGTTTACGTAGTCGATGAAAAATTAACCAAACAAGTAGTAGCTGAACGTAAAAATAAAGAAAAAATTGTTAAAGCGGGCAGTGGTAAAAAAATTGACGGCTTTGATCCGTTTGCGGCTATGAAAATTACTGACAAAAAACAACTGAATATTATCTTAAAAGCCGACGTTTCGGGCAGTTTAGAAGCCATTGAACAATCCTTGGCCGCAATTACCAGTGAAGAAGTCAACGTCAACGTTATTTCGCATGGCGTTGGTTCGGTTACCGATAATGATCTGGATTTAGCGTCGGTTACGGACGCATTAGTTATTGCTTTCAATACCAAAACTGCTTCGGCGACGGAGAAAAACGCGGACAAATTAAAAGTTAAAATTTACACTTTTAACGTGATTTACGAGTTATTTGATTTTGTGACTGAACAAATGGTGCGTATGTTTACGCCTAAATTTGAAACTGAACATTATGGCAAGGTAGAAATTCGCGCTATTTTTAAGAGTTCATCAGTAGGACAGATCGCCGGTTGTTACGTCTTGGACGGAAAAGTTACGCGTAACGGCACGGTAATCTTGCAGCGTGGCAAAAACGAAGTGGGTCGTTACAGAATTGAAAGTTTGAAAATTAAAACGGATGATCAAAAAGAAGTTTTGAAAGGTGCAGAATGTGGTATTAAGTTAAAGGACGCTCCCGAATTAAAAGTGGGTGACGTTATGGACGTAATTGGCGAAAAGCAATTGCCAATTATCTATAACGGTAAGGAGTACAAATTCTAAAATGAAAACAATTACCAAGGAACGCGTCAACGCCGATCTTTATCGCGCGATTTCTGGCGTTTTAATGAGCAAAGCCAGTGATCCGGCTTTGCAAGGTGCAACTATTTTGCGTACGGAACTAAGTGACGATGGCAGCGTTTGTGACGTGTTTGTAACGGCGAACTTACCAGCTTTCCAAAAAGCGACGGGTTTTTTGCGCACCGCAGTGGCTAAGCGAGTAAATTTGCGACGTATGCCACGTTTGGTTTTTATTTTGGATGAAGGACAGAAGAATATGGATCGCGTTGAAGAACTTCTGGCTCAGATTGCAGGAGGTGAACAGCAATGAAATTAGAATTACAAGTTGAGAAAATTAAAAAGATAGTTAACAATGCACAAACCGTAGCGGTCGTCGGTCACCATAATCCTGACGGCGATTGTATCGGTTGCTGTATTACTATGGCGGAATGGTTGGAAAGCAAGGGTAAATTAGTTTCTATGTTTGCGGACGGTGATATCCCGGAAAAATTTTATTATATGCCTAAGGCGCGTGAGTTTAACTTAATTAAAGAAGAAGATCGTTATGATTTGTTGGTCATCGTGGATTTAAGTGAGGCCAGTCGTTTGGGGGCATGGGAACATTTACTAACTAAGGCCAACAAAATTATTGTTATTGACCACCATATCAATCCTAAAATTAAATGTGATGTGTTGGTCAGCATGCCACATTACGCCAGTGCGGGAGAAATTGTTTTTAATATGTTTGAATTGATGAGAGTTAAAATTACTCAAGAAATGGCAGTGGCGTTATACACCTGCATAACTTGTGATACGGGGTGTTTCTTGTTTTCTAATACCTCAACTTACACCCATTATGTGGCGCAAAAACTAATGAAACAAAAAATTGATGTCGAACTGATTAATTTCAAAAATTTTCGTGAATACGACCGTAAATCAATTCCGGTTATTTCTTATGTGCTTAAAACTATGCAGTTTGAATTTGGTGGCAAGTTGTCTATTTCGGTCTTGCCTTATAAGGTGGTGAAAAAATGGCATTTAACTTACGAGTCGCGTCATGGTTTATTCAAGTACACTACGGACGTCAACGGGGTTATTTGCAGTATTTTTATTACCGAATTGGCCAAAGGTGAATACAACGTATCGTTGCGCAGTTTAGGTAACTTAGATGTATCGGTAATTGCGCGTAAAATCAATGGCGGTGGTCATAAGAATGCCAGCGGGGCGACATACGTTGGTAATCAAAAACAACTATTAAAAATATTGTTACATGAATTCAGTAAGGTGATTGAGTGACTTGTGGACGGAATTATTAATCTATGTAAACCGCGCGGTATGTCCTCGTTACAAGCCGTAGGGGTCGTGAAACGAAAATTAACACTAAATAAAGTTGGACATTTGGGTACCTTGGATCCGGCGGCTTGTGGCGTGTTGGTATTGTTGTGCGGACGTGCGACCAAGTTGACTGAGCGCTTGCACGGTGGGGCGAAGGTCTATCGCACGCTGATTACTTGGGGTACGGAAACCGATACGCTTGATGCTACTGGGCAAGTGGTAGCCACCAGTTCTGTTATCCCAACTGTCGAACAAATTGAGAAAACCTTAACGGGCATGACGGGTTCAATAACTATCACCGTACCGAAATACAGTGCAGTGCATATCAATGGTGCGCGAGCGTACGCTTTGGCACGGCGTGGAGTGAATTTTGTACCACCACAAAAAACTGTGCAAGTCAGCCGTTTCGTTTTATTGCCTACCGCCGAATGCGAACACGATTTACACGCCATTGGCGAAGATTTTGTTTTGCCGGTCAACAGTAATTACTTTGAAATTGAATGTGAAGTTGGTACCTATGTGCGCAGTTTAGCACAATTACTGGCCACTCGTTTAGGGACAGTGGCGACGGCTACGGTTATTTTACGCACTCGGGTTGGACAATTTGACTTACACACTGCTAAGACGTTAGACTGTGTGCAGTTAAGCGATTTACAAAGTATGGAGGAGATTTGCTATGGTTCGTTTTGGCCCGGCGGGTAATGATCAAAAATTTTATGCAGACGGTAATCAATCCAGTGTTGACGCTCCGCGTTGGTTACACAATATGGGACTGACGGCCTATGAAATCAGTTTTGGCCGTGGTCTTCGTATGACGGAAAAAACTGCCCGTATCATCGGTGAACAAGCCACTAAGTATGACATTACTATTTCGGTTCATGCGCCATATTATATCAATTTGGCAAATTTGGGCTCTTATGACAAGAATTACCACTATATCAAGCGTAGTATCGAATTGTTACACTTAATGGGGGGAAATCGTTTAGTGGTCCATGTGGGCAGCCAAATGGACATGTCGCGCCCCGAAGCTTTGGCAAATTGTCGTGCAAGTTTACGTAAGGTGGTAAAACAACTGGCGGCTGATGGCGTTGACCATTATTGGCTGTGTATTGAAACGATGGGTAAATACACCCAAATCGGCAATATCGACGAAATTTGTGATCTATGTATGATTGACCCGCAACACTTAATGCCAACAGTTGATTTTGGTCATTTGAATTGCTTAGCGCAAGGTAAACTGGATATTCCTTATATCTTTTCCCGTTTACAAGTTTTTAAACAAGTTCATTATCACATTTCGTTTATTGAATATGGGCCGAAAGGCGAAATTCGTCATTTAACTTTGGCTGATAAACAATACAGCTTTGATTTACGGCAAATTATGCAGTTGCTTAAACAGCGTGCTGGTGATGATACCGTAATTTGCGAAAGTGCGGAAATTATGGCACAGGACAGTCAACGGTTGCTGGATTTTTATTTGCTATAAACGTGGTAAGTGAAGTATACTAACAATGGTAACATGGGGGACACAGAAGCAAAAGTAAGTCGCATACTACGGCTTGCCAGGTATATACTGGCCGGCATTGTCCTTTTGTTTACGGTAATTGCCGGCATTCAAGTCATGGTTTTCCCAATGTTGACAATCAAATTTGAAACTGGCTACGGAGCACAACAACTGGCAGCAATAAAAGTTAAAAAAGGTAGTAAAGTTGATTTGCCGACTCCGTTGAAGCCGGGTTCATATTTTGTCGGTTGGTCATTAAACAAAGATAGTGAGACCGTAATTAATGGCTTGGATAACATTAATGATGGAACTACTTTGTATGCCGTTTGGGACGGAGTGGAAAAATATAGCGTATTAATGGTTAACGGCGTAGAGTATGACCACATTAATATTTTTGACACCAAAGATACCGGTCTCACTCCTGACCAATTGAATGAACGTTGGCGAGTACCCGATGATTACGATCCCAATAATGACCAGTTGACGAACATTAGTAATAAACCCTGTGCGACAACCAATAACTTCCATCGTTTTGCCGGCTGGCGTTACCGTAATGCCGACAATACGGATAACGAATTGTTATATGATAATGGCACTTGGACTTGGGTACAACGTAATGCCGAAGGGGTCGCAACGTCCAGTGTAATTACTGACGAAAACAAATTTTACACCCCTAATTACCGGACAACGTTTAATGCCATATTGGCATACCGCCTTATTCGTGTAGCGTATTATTTACCGGGTGACACGGATGTTGCCATCCATTCTGATTATTATCAAGTTGGTGATACTATAACTTTACCCAATCCGCAAGATTTGCCGAATAAAAATTATATCAATACTGATCGCGTTGCTTATTGGCAAATCGATGCGGGTAAATATTATACGCAAGCTACTACCAGTGAATTGCGGACTTTGCTTGACCGCTTACCGACGGTTTTTGCACCTGGTGAAACTGTAAAGATTGACCCCTTGTGGTATTACTTTGGCAATTCGCTTAAACCAAATCCTGCGGGTGAATTTGTTATGGACATCCAAATACGAGCGGTGGACTGTGACCCCGATGGTGCGCGTTATACTATGCAGTTAAATACGGGATTGGCCACTTCAAACGACCGCGTGGCTATTGCCTCGGTCGCTGATCAAGATTCTTTAAGTTTAACGAACCCGATTGTTTATGATGACCGCAACTTTGCGTTTTGGCTGTACAAAAGTCCCGATATCCTTAGTTATTCTTTTTATGACAGTCGCGGCGAATATCACGAAATTGCCACAACGCACGCTGCTTTTACGAGTAATTTAAAATTATTGGTGGGCATTGAAACTAATGTGGCTGGACAAAAAATTTTCTTGAAAGAGTCACGTGGTCTAAACTTTAAGGTAAATTACCGTAAAGCTAATCGTGATATTAAATTGGAGTTTGCTTATGGTTCAGGTTTGGCGGTTTTGCCGAATTATAATTTGCAAACGGGTGACATTACGGTGCCGTATACTGGGCGCATTGGTAACCAGTTTACGCTGGTTAACGCCGAACGTTATTTGAAAAATGATTGGCTGTTTTACGGTTGGCGTTTGCAAGGAGATCCTGATCCTGACCGTATTTACGCTGCTGGCGAAAGTTTTACTATTCCTTATTTGGACACCGACGTTAATACAACTTTGCATTTTGAGGCCGTTTGGCGCCTGTCGCGGTTACTTTACGATTTTGATTTCAACGGTGGCCACTGGGCGGTTGAGCCGGATTTCTCGGCGATGAAAGGTGCATATGGTAATACCGTGCAAATCGTTCCTGACGTACCGGTTCGTTTTGGCTACACTTTTGTTGGGTGGCAATTAAATGCTGAAACTACTTTGCGGGAACCGGGTAGCCCGTTGACCGTGGGAACAGAAATTCAAACCTTGCATGCACAATGGGAAAAGAAAAAAATGAATATTACGTTTTATTCACGGATTGATGCGCAAGGTCAAATGTATCCTAAGCGGCTTAGTGATGGTATAGAGCATAAAGTTGGTGATACTATCCGTTTAGATTATATGCGCGATAATGCTTATTGGGCCTTCTTGGGTTGGGAGGTCGGGGATTCTGTCGTGCCAGCTAACACCAATCTGTGTTTTGATACTGATGTCTTAATAGAATTGAACTGTGTCGATAAAGGCGATACGATTGAAGTTGCGGTTTATGCTGCCCAAGAAAAAATTACTTTGGGGGTCAGTTATTTTGTGCGTTACCAAAATAGTAACAAGGTGGTTAATGATCCGCTTACGCCTAGGACGGATTGGGTTACCGAATTGGTTCCGGGAAATGATAACTATTTTTACCAATATGCACCGTTTAATAAAAACAATACTCGCGAAATGCAAATGCGGGGTAGTGAGTTTTTGGGGTGGGATTACGAACTGATCAATAATGGTGCGGTGGTGCGTCGTGGTGAAATTACCGAGTTGACGACGGTTCCCGCTGGTTATCAACAAGTACGGGTTTATACACGTTTGCAACCGAAAGATTATGTGGTTGAGTATTACAGTTTTGACCAAAAATTGTTGTTAACCGACACTAATAATAACAGTACCTACCATTACGAAAATGCGTTTGATTTACCTAAGGCTGATGAAGTTGGAATCCCGTCACTTAATGCTGATTGGGGTACCTTTATCGGTTGGTCTTACGAACCGGATTACTTATCGGGCAATCCCGAAATAGTTTATAAGGTTTTAGATAATAATCGTCCGCGGTTACAGTTGTTGGCCAGCGATCAGCCTTATTTAACGGCAGGCGCACTATATTATAGTATCAATTGCGATCAACATGATCAAAAAGTTGGCACTACTGGGAAACGTTACCGCCTATGTTTATACGCAGTTTACGCACAAGATTTTGTGACAATGGCGTACGCGGGGTTGACGATGAACGGAAACATGATTTGTCCGGTTTTTAGTGATGGTGACTATACACAAACGGTATTAGGTGGAACAACCGTAGCCCCCAACAGTCCTGATTTTGCGGAATACGGTTTAACGGTTCGTGATGACCAATATTTGGCAGCGATAAGCGATCGTAATTTTATCGGGTGGCGCATTAGTGTTGATGATGGTGTCAAGCCCAGTATGAAAGAATACTTAGAAAATAAATTATGGTTCCCTGGTGAGGCTTTACCCGCCGTTGACTTTGGTTTAACCTTCAAAGCGGAATACATAAATTATGGCACCGAGAAAATTATGGTCGGTAAGACTGTTTACCGAGTACGTTCTTTATCGCCGACTGCCTTAAAAACGCCCCAAGTGATTAACGACGTTGATATTGTAGCTTTCCCCGATGGTAATTACGTGGTTCCCAGTGGTACCATCACAATTAACAGTAATCAAACTGTTCATCTCGTGGTACCAGCCAAAGGTAATATTGTCTTAGAGCCCATGGCGATTAAGTGTGATCAGGTACTTGAATTTTATGTGGGTGATAATTTAACGATCACTGGCAGTCCCGTTTATGGTGCAAATTTTCAACGTTATTTAGTAAAAAAAGGTTATCGTTTATTGACGACAAATACCCAAACCGGGAAGCAAGAAATTACGGCTGAATTATTGAACCATACCGCTAAGTATAATTATTTGGCAACAAACCAAGGGCTTTTAATTGACAACGATGGCACATTATTAGGTGTCCCCAGTCATACGGCGTTAACTACCGCCGAATTGCGGGCAACGTTAACTGATGAAACTTATGGTATCACGCGAGTAGCTAATTACGCATTAACGGAAATTAACAGTTTAACGACGATTGATTTAGCCAAAAACGATTTACGCATTGATGATAATGCTTTATTCAGCACTTACGCCCAAACGATTATTTTACCCAAGAAAAGTGCAGACGTAGCCAGCAAATGTATTGCGGGTTGGCAATATCGTTTAGCACGTGTGCGTTTTGGTGATGCTGACACCACGGCGGGCAGTTACGCCTTTGTGGATAATGGTATCTTGTATTATGGTACGACTAAGACGCACGTGATGTACGTTTTGCCGGAGGCCAGTACCAGCAATTTACAATATTCGGCTAGGGATCTACGCTTTGCTGATACGGTAACAATTATTAACCCGTATGCTTTGGCGGCACGTTTCTTGGAAAATACAACCTGGGGACGTATTAACAGTATTACAGCAGAAAACATTAACGTAGATTTGACGCATTTGATTGGTTTACCGGCCAATCTACCACGTTTTGTGCACCGTGATAATCCATACCGTGGTCCGATGATTCAACCATATCTTAAAGATTTACAGTTTACGTGTGATGGTTATAACCCGGTAACTTTGTCTCTCGCTTATGGAGAACTGTTTACAATTTTTAATCCTAAACGTAATAATCCGTATAATTTTATTTTTGATCGTCCGTGGCATAATTTTGTCGCTTGGATCAATGAAAATAATACTTATAACGTTGGGGAGGTTTATCGCGTAGGTGTGGACGCCAAAATGGCGGGCGATGGGTATACAATTATACTTGATGCCAGTCGTGACGCTTCCTGGCAATCTTACCCTGTACGTTTCCATTATTTTGATGGTGTTAATGATTTGGAGTACAATCCCGGTAGTTTGCTGGATACCCGAGGCGTTGTTCACAATATGGAAGAAATTTACAGTGATCCTGATTTTGATTTAAGCAGTTTATATTTACCCGGCGTTGATGATAGTTTTACACGTGATGGCATCACTTACCAATTTATTGGTTGGGGTATTAAAGCAGCGGGCAGTGAATTGTCAACTCGCCTGTGGTCAAATGTCGCTCCGGAAGCACGTTTGTTACCGGACAAAACACGTGCGTCTAATGTAACGCAAGGTATAAAAGTTGCCGGCGCGTATAGTTATTATGCGCTTTACGATAAGGTTTCCAGTAACCTGGCGTACAATTGGGAAAACGGCAGTTATACGGTCAAACAGGGTACCAATGCCAAGGCTAACAAAATTTATATTCCGTATGCTAAATACCATGACGGTTATATGGTACCCATAACGAAAGTTGAAAAGTTTAATTCGCTATCGACCGAAATCGATGAAATTATCATTGGCGGAGCCATCAGTCAAATTGCGGATTCGGCATTTGAAGGTTTGAACGCAACGGTAACTTTCCAACACCAAGGCCAATATATCCAATACAATAACTCGTCCAGTTTACAACAATTAACTATTGGTAAACGCGCGTTTTACGGAAACAATAAAATGACTATTGTTTATTTACCGAACGCTACGGTAAGCATTGAAGATTCGGCTTTTGAACAATGTTCAGCTTTGACGACCGTGTTATTTGCTGATGAACCTGGTGTTACTCCCAGTTTGAACCGTTTGGGTAACGCTGTTTTCCGTGACGATGGTGCTTTATGGAATTTGGAATTAGTTAATTTGATTATGAATGACCGCGCCGAAGAACAACGTTTCTACGCTGTGGGTGACGGTATTTTCACCAATACTGCCGTACGTCCGGTCGTCACAGACGAAAGTAAACGTGGCAAAATAGTTTGGCTTGACACCTTATTACACGTATATCAAGGTACAGGCAGTGCAACTTTGACCGTTACGGAAAGCAAAATCGCCGGTTATGCATTTGCTAATTTGAATGGGGTTGGTACTATTACACCTATTGAACGGATTGAGGTTAGTAATCCACAAGTTATTATTGCCAGTAACGCTTTTGCTAACTTGCCTACTGACGTTACCGAAATTAACCTAACCAAGGTTAATCCGAACCGTGTCTTTGATGATGCGTTTGCACACTTGACACACCCAAATTTGACAGTACGGGTTGGTAATTTAGCAGCGTGGGCAAAAATAATTACTATTACTTATGCACAAAACAAAAATATTAAGTTTGTTTAATTACGAAAACCTTGTAGTAAATAACAAGGAATGGTTTGCGTAGCGTGGGCTAAGTCGATTAACGATTGTCCGTGATGGTTAGCCAAAATGGTAACCGTTTTTCCTAGCGGTTTGTTGACCTTGCTAACGTCAATAAAGAAACAATCCATACACACGCGACCGATAATGGGACAAGGTTGCTTGTCAACCAGAACGCTGGCTTGGCCACTAAATTGTCGTTGTATACCATGGGCATAACCACCTTGCACGATGCCAATGACCATGTTTTGGGAGGCAATAAACTCACCATTATAGCCGACCGTGGTGCCAGCTTTAATTCTTTTGACAGCGACAATCTTTGACTTAATAGTTAGGGCTGTTTGGGTATCTCTTGTGCCACCATAAAGGGCTTTGCCAATGCGCATCATATCTAAGTGAGCGGCCGGGTAATTGATAACACCACTGCAACCCGCGTGTAAGAGAACGTGTGGATAGTATTGCTTGACAATACGAGTAAATTTTTGAAAATTTTTTAACGCTTGGGCTACTTGGTCGGGGTGGTCGGCTTCGTACGCCAAGTGTGTATAACAGCCTTCCCAATAAGCATCAGGTAAAAGTTGTAAAACGGCACGCAATTCGTGAACCGAATTAAGCCCAAAACGGTTCATGCCGGTATTGACGGCAATATGTAGTCGTGGCCGTAAATGGTTTTGGCTGAGATATTTGGCCTCCGCAACGGTATTCAAGGTAATAATTAAGTTGTATTTAATGGCAGTAGCAAAATCACTGGTAACGCCTAGGATCAAAATGTCGTGGGTGATGCCGTAATTGCGTAAGGCAATGCCTTCGGCCAAGGTCATTACTGCGAAACAATCAACCAGTGGTGCGATTAGGCGACTAATCCGTTCTAACCCGAAACCGTAAGCATTACTTTTAACGACAGCACAAAATTTAGTGTTTGGTTGTAAGCGTTTTTTTATGGCGACAATATTTTTAGTAATGGCTCGTAAATTAACTTGGACGGATAACATAATTTGATATATGCTTAACTATGCGAATAATTGCGGGTAGTCACCGTGGTAAAAAATTATACGAATACCACACACCGCAAACTCGGCCAACAACTGACCGGGTTAAAGAAAATGTGTTTAACGTTTTGGTTAATTATCTTGATTTAACCCAAGTTAAAGTTTTAGATTTATTTGCGGGTACGGGGGCGTACGGTATCGAGTGCCTGTCACGCGGTGCTTTATTTGTGCATTTTAACGACCATGATGCTGCCGCCGTGCAAGTAATTAAACGCAATCTTGGTACGACTTGGCACAACTGCCGTGTAACGTTAGGCGATTGGACAACGGCGATTAAAGGTGATTACGACTTGATTTTTATCGATCCACCTTACGCCAGTGACTTAGGCACCCAAGCAATTAACGCCTTGCCACGCGGCTTAATTGTTTTCGAAACTGATCGCGAGTTTAAGCACCCAGCAATATTTTTAACCAAACACTACGGGCGGGCGTGGGTTTATTTCTTAAAAAAAGAATAAACAAATGGCCAATAAGCCGCAAGCAATGACAGCGTGGGTCAATTTGTAACCGAGATAGTAGCCGAACTTGATTTGCAATTTGTCGGTAAATAAAAAATTTTGTAACGCTACCGATAAACCACCTAAACAAACTAAAAACTCAATCAGCAACAAATTAGTTGTCCCCGCAACACCGGTAGTCATTTCTAAAATGCCCGCCAGCCACGCGGGTAGGTGTAGCATTTGGGCTAGGATATAAAAAAACAATACTACGCCGCAAACATTAAGGATAGCGCTGGTGGCACTGGTCAAAGCTTGGCTGAACGCAGTAAAAAACGACATTCGTGGAGAAAGTGGGGTAGTAGGTGAAACTGCTTGCTCGTGGTGGGGAGCCGGACGCCAAAGCCAAGCGTTGATAATGGCGGCAATTACGGCACAAATAAAAATCAAAAAACCGTAGCCAGTGTTCTGTAAAAACAAAGTGCCGACCGTGGCGATTAAAAAGAAGGGACTGGGTGTTGAGGTTAGTACACATAAGTGGTGGGCTTCGCGAACGGAAAGCAAACCTTGATCGTAAAGATTCTTGGTTAAACGGGTGCCATTAGGATAGCCGGAAAAATACGCTAAGCCAGCAATTAGCCACCGGTTGCGGGTGGGGGTTAAGTTCAAAATCAAGGAAGTAAGTACAAAAAATGGGAACAGTACGGGTAAGACTGCGCGCCCAATTAAGGCTAAGCCGGCTTGACCGGCTGCCAAAAAAGTTGGCAAAATGGTCGCCATAGCCATAAATATGCTTGCCTTGCTCGTGATAATAAGAGTATATAATATTACGATGAAAGAACAATATACACGTCATATTGCGGAAGAAAACGGGGAAATGCGGGTGGCTGTCAAATCACCAAAATCCACAATCGTGCAACAACTATACCCAATTTTGGAATACGATCCCAATTGCGAATCAATAACCCAAGTTAAAAAAGACATTTATCCGCAAAAGCAAAAAATTAAACGATGCGTTATTACCTATTTCCAAGACGTAATCGTAAAATTGGAAACCAGTTACAAAATTTTTCAGGCGTTCAAATTGCGTATCGAAGGCAAGCGTCCCGAAGTTTACCAACTAAACGTGGGTAACGAAAGTATTTACGTTTTGCTATGTCCGTTAGGTGCTCCGCAAGCCGCACGCATGTTGGAAATCTTGGCCGCCTTGGGGGTGGAAAAGTTTATGGTCTGCGGTGGCGCCGGTACCTTGGCTAACGAAATTACCGGTGAAAAAATTTTATTAGCTACCGCGGCAGTGCGGGACGAAGGTACCAGTTATCATTATTTACCACCCGCGCGGGAAGTTAAAATTCAAGAGTCGGTACGCCAAAAAATTATTGATTGTTTACGGGCAGAAAAAGAAAATTTTTTAGAAATTAAAACGTGGACGACTGATGCCTCGTTTCGTGAAACTCCGGACAAGGTCGAATTGCGCAAAAGCGAAGGTTGTGCAACGGTAGAAATGGAGTGTGCAGCCTATTATGCGGTAGCCGAATTTAAGGGTTTGGCGTGCGGACAGTTGTTATATGCGGGGGACGTCGTGCATCGGCAAGGTTGGGAATACCGTGATTGGCACGCTCGCAACGATGTGCGGGAACACTTGTTTGACTTAGCAGTAAAATGTGTTTTGAAATTGTAAAAAATTTGGTATACTACTTACATGGGATTGGAAGAACAATTAGAAGGCTTTTTGCGCGACAAAATAAAAGTGGGTAAAATTACGCCACAAAAATACCCGATTGCGGTACCGATGTATAAAACCGGTGGTGGTCTTTACGAAATTTATTTGATTATGAGTGATGATGGCCATTTTTATTTAAGTGACGAAGGCGCTACCTTAGAAGAACTGGATCAAATCTTTGAGTTGAGTGAACAAGACGTTATTAAGAATTTGGTGGCAATTTTGAAACAATACGGTTGCCGTAAAGACGGTAAGAACATTGTGGTTGAATGTACGCCAAAAAATGTACACGTCAAATTGTCTTACTTAATCCAAGCGATTTCGTTTATGTTGAACATGAAAATCTTCTACGTGTAAAGGGGCGTGCCAATGGAAATTATCAGAAAGACTCCGGGCAAGATTTACTATAAAAGTAACACCAGTATTGTGATTAAATTGTTGGCGTTCTTAGCGGTAATCTTGGTGCTGTTAGTCTTGGGAGTCTGTATCTTTGTGATTTTCGGCCTTGGCAGTACTAAGAATTTATTTTTGCATGATTCACAAACTTTTTATTACGCCGTGAATAAAGATGCGAAAACCGCTATTTTTGAAATGTATGTTGGTAAAGACGTAACCGAATACACTGTGCCCAATACGGTTAGTCACAAAGGCAGTACTTATCGCATTACCGAAATCAGTGCCCAGGCTTTTACCAATAATCAAAAATTAGTAAAAGTGACCATTGGCGATAACGTGGAACGCATTATGGGGGATACCGACAAAGCAACGGGCGCGTTCGCGGGGTGTACTAAATTGCAAACTGTTAATCTGGGTAATAATCTGCGCCACATCGATAACTATGCCTTTAAGAATTGCTTGCAGTTGAAAATTTTGGATTTACCGAGTACGTTACAATTTGTGGGCACGGGGTCGTTCATGAATAATTTGGCTCTGACCCAAATCAAGTTGAACAGCAGTAATACACGCTTGGCGACTAACAGTTTTCAATATTGCACAAACTTAACCACTTTGGAATTAAGTGACACGGTAGTGTTGGGAAATGACCAAAAAGAAGCCTTGGCCGATTTGCGTAATTTAAGTTCATTCGTTTTGAACACCAACCCTGATTACCAAGTGGCAAATAATTGCTTGCTCAATGCGGCGGGGGATACGGTAGTATTGGGTGGGGTAAGTACCACGCAGCCAACTTTCGCTGGTATCACTGTGATTGAAGACTGGGCTTTTGGTAATCGTTACGGGGATACGAATATTTATCTGCCGGCGACGCTTACGACCGTTGGTGCCTACGCGTTCACTAATAACGAGTCGAACGTTATTTATACCAATGCTGACACTAAACCCGCCGGCTGGCAAACACTATTACCGGTACGTTGCAACGCCCAAAAAGTGACTTTCTACCGCGGTTATGACGTCGACGATACGGTTACGGCCGACGCGTATGTTTTCACAACCAACCCCAACGACGAGGCACACTATCTCTTACAAGATGATGTTTATTACCCGACTTTCGCCGCCTTATTTGGCGAAGCCGATGGCAAACACGAATTTGAAAAGTGGGGCGCAATTACTGCTGACGGTAAGTGTTATGCGCAATATTATAATGGTAATGTGGCTACTGATTTCACGGCGTTAAATGACGCCATCACCGAAGCCGACGGCTACTTGAACGACAAGAATAAACGTTTGGAATATACTTTAACATTTTGGGAAGATTTTAAGTCAGTGTACGGAGTGGCAAAGGGTGTTGCTGGTAAGAGCAGCGCCTTAGATTATGAAGTAAAAAATGCCACTGCTAATTTGCAAAAATGTTTAACAAAAATTGCTCAACCTGATGATACGATTAAGGTTAACACTACTGATTGGCGTGTGGGGTTGCAAGATTTAATGGCGGTAGTGGAAGTTGTTATAAATAACCCCAGTGATTTTATTGATGACCCAGATGTTTGGGCTAACATCAAATCAGTATATAATGACGAGGCTAAAAAATGTTTGGAAGATGAAGAGTGTAGTAACACCAAAGGTATTTCGGCTTGGCGAGTACTGCGTGGGCACTATGAAGAATTAAGAGTAGATATTGCCAATTCTGATGCTCCATTAAACAAGTTAATTGACGAATGTGCTACCTTAAATGCTGACGACTATACTGTCGAAAGTTGGGAAAAACTGCAAAACGCGTTGACGCAGGCACGTAGTATTACGCAATATAACATGTCGGTTACGCAAGTTCGCTTGGACTTACAAAATGCCAAAGATAATTTGGTAGAAAATAACTTGGCCAGTTATGAGCAAATGGTCGAGTTAGTGGCGTGGCTGTCGCTATGCGGTGATCTGCCGGCCGGTGATTATGCACAAAACAGTTATGATAAAATGTTGATCGCTTGGCGCGGTGCCAAAGCTCGTTTCGTTAATGGTACAACTGATACCGTTAAAGAAGTAGATACTGATCTTAAACTTCTGCAAAGTTGTTACAACACGTTGGAAATAGTGGACAAAAAACCAAATACGACGGCCGGCAATGCAGTTACCAGCAGTTTGGTTCCGTACTTCATTGTGGCCTTGGTGCTGTTTACGGTAGCAATAATTATTCAAGCCGTGGCGTCGTCGTTGAAGAAAAGTCAAAGGTCGAAAAATCGCGAATAAGGTGTTGACATCGCGTGGGCGGTGAATTATAATATTAAATCTGCGTTTGGCAAGCCTAACGTATGGTCGAAAAAAGAAACACACGGCCACAGTAGGAAACCCAAATATATAGAAATTTTTTAAGGAGAATAATATGGCAGAAAAAAAACAAAAAATTCGCGTACGGTTATCGGGCTTTGACTACCAAGCGGTTGATGCTGCTTGTGCGCGAGTCCGCGAACTGACTGAACGCAACGGGGGTAAGGTTGTTGGCCCAATCCCGATGCCAACCGAACGCGAAGTGGTGACGGTTATTCGCAGTCCGCATAAGGACAAGGACAGTCGTGAGCAATTTGAATCCCGCACCCACAAACGGTTGATTGATATTTGCAACCCAAATCAAAAAGTCGTAGAAGCGTTAACGCGCTTGGAAATGCCGGCTGGTGTCGACATTCAAGTGAAGTTGTAAGGTGACGAACATGAACAAATACATTGTAGGGAAAAAAATTGGTATGACGCAATTGTTCGACGCCACCGGTAAAGTAATTCCGGTTACAGTGGTGGAAGCTGAACCGAACTACGTCACTCAAATTAAAACTAAACAAACCGATGGTTACGACGCGGTACAGATTGGTGCGTTTGAACAAAAAAAGAACTTAACAACTAAACCCGAAGCAGGACAATTTAAGAAAGCGGGTATTACTCCTAAAAAAGAATTGCATGAATTTACCACTACCACGCCCGAAGCGTATCAATTGGGGCAAGAAATTAAATGTGATGTTTTTGCGGAGGGTGATGTCGTTGATGTTACCGCGAACACCAAGGGTCACGGAACGGCGGGTGCTATTCAACGTTGGAACAATGCTCGTGGTCGCATGAGTCATGGTGGTGGCCCAGTGCATCGTGCTCAAGGTTCGATGGGCGGTCGCACTTTCCCTGGTCGCGTTTGGAAAAACAAACACATGGCCGGTCATTACGGTAATGAAAAGGTTACAATCAAGAATTTACATGTAGTAAAAGTCGATACCGCGAAAAATTGCTTGTTAATTAAGGGTAGTATCCCAGGCCCCAGCGGTCGTACGGTAATTGTTCGTGAAGCCAAGAGTGTGGCAATGCGAGGTAACAAATGAAAGTTAGTGTAATTGATAAAACTGGTAAAGCAATCGAAGAGTTGGAAGTCAGCAAGGCTGTTTTCGGCGCGGAACGCAACGAAATTTTAATCCACGAAGTGGCCGTAGCCTTAAACAATAATCAACGTCAAGGTACAAAATCAACATTAACCATGTCGGAAGTTCGTGGTCATAAAAAGAAACCTTACCGTCAAAAAGGCACGGGTAATGCTCGTCAAGGTACGACCAAGGGCCCGCAATTTACGGGCGGTGGTGTTGTCTTTGCGATGAAACCGCGTGATTTCAGTACTAAAATTAACCAAAAGAAAAAGACAGGCGCTTTTGTTTCGGCTTTGTCGGGCAAATTAGCGGATAAAGAATTATTGGTTATTAAGGACTTGAAATTGAAAGAAGGTAAAACCAAACTGGTCGCTAACTTGTTAGAAAAATTGAAATTGACTGACAAGTCGGTAATGTTTGTTAACCCGTACAACGAAGAATTTATTCGGGCTGTTCAAAATATACCCACCGCAAAGGTTACTACCGGTGAACAATTATCCGTTTTGGATATTGTTAACAACCGTATGTTAGTGTTGTCGGTTGATGCGGTTAAAGCGATTGAAAAACAATACGGAGGTGCCAAATGATCGCTCAAGATATTATTATTCGTCCGTTAGTCAGTGAAAAGAGCGTTAGCACGATTAAGACCAAAAAGTATGGCTTTGTGGTTCACGTTGACGCTGACAAAACGCAAATCAAAAATGCTATTGAAACCATTTTTGGGGTAAAAGTCGCTAAGGTTACCACGTTAAATTACCAAGGTAAAATGAAACGCCAAGGTAAACACGAAGGTCGTCAAGCAGCGTGGAAGAAAGCCTATATACAATTAACGAAGGAGAGCAAACCAATCGAGTTCTTCGAGAGTTTGCAGTAAGGAGTGTGAAGTATGGGTATTAAGAGATTTAATGCAAGAAGTGCGGGTTCGCGATTTAAGACCGTTTCGACTTTTGAAGAAATTACCGATAAGAGTAAAAAACCCGAAAGAAGTTTGTTGGCTACTAAGAAAAAAACTGGTGGTCGTAACGTGTACGGTCGTATTACCACGCGCCACATCGGTGGTGGGAATCGTCAGCATTACCGTATTATCGATTTCAAACGTGATAAGCGTATGGTACCAGCGGTGGTCAACGCAATTGAATACGACCCAAACCGTACTGCTAATATTGCTTTATTGCACTACGTTGATGGTGAAAAACGTTACATTATCGCACCACTGGATTTGAAGAAAGGCGACAAAATTATTGCTGGTGATAACGTTGAAATCAAGATTGGTAACGCGATGCCGTTAAAAAATGTACCGGTTGGCTCAATGGTACACAACATTGAAATGCAACCAGGAGCAGGGGCGAAAATTGCTCGTTCAGCCGGTATGTATGCCACTTTGGCGGGACGCGATAATGGTTATGCAATTTTGAAGATGCCTTCGGGTGAAACTCGTCGTGTACCAGAAAATTGCTATGCTACTATTGGTCGTATTGGTAACTTAGATCACGAATTGGTGTCTTTGGGTAAGGCCGGTCGTAAACGCCACATGGGTGTTCGTCCTACCGTTCGTGGTGTGGTAATGAACCCATGTGATCACCCGCATGGTGGTGGTGAAGGTAAGTCGCCGGTTGGTTTTGCTTCGCCGGTTACGCCGTGGGGCAAGAAGACCTTGGGCTACAAGACCAGAAAACAAAACAAGCCGTCTAATCGCTTTATTGTAAGTAGGAGGGGCAAATAATGAGTAGAAGTATTAAAAAGGGACCTTACGTCAACCAAAAATTGGTGCGCCGTATTGAAGAAATGAACGCCGACCAAAGCAAAAAGAAAGTTTTGAAAACTTGGTGCCGTGCTTGCGCAATTCTGCCGTCGTTCGTTGGCCACACGATTTCCGTACACAATGGTCGTAAACACATTCCTGTTTATATAAAATCGGAAATGGTTGGACATAAGTTGGGTGAATTTGCCCCAACACGTACTTTTAAGGCACACGGTGGCGTCAAAGCCATTGCTGCTAAGGGTAAAAAAGGTTAAAAGGTGAAATTATGAGCAGAGGATTAAAAGAAAGAACAGCCAGAAGACAAGAAAACCGCGACCGTCGTCCGTATGCGATTGCCCGCTATATCCGTATCCCCAGTTCTAAGGTTAAATTTGTTTTGGACTTAATTCGTGGCAAACGTTACGAAGATGCGGTGGTATTATTAAAAAACTTAAACAAATCGTCCAGTCCAGTTGTGTTAAAAGTTTTGAACAGTGCAGCCGCCAATGCGGAAAATAATCTGTCAATGGCGAAAGAAAATTTGTACGTTGCGGAATGTTATGCGACAGCGGCTCCAACGATGAAACGAATGATGCCGCGGGCACGCGGTCGCGCGGATCGTATCTTGAAACGGGCTTGCCACATAACCGTTCGCTTAGACGAAATTAAAGTTGGTAACGTTAAAAAAGATGCTAAATCCGCAACTAAACAAGTTGCTACCAAGGCGGCAGCAACTAATGCGACTACAACTGCTAAAAAAGAAACTGTAAAAAAAGAGGTAAAGCCAGTGGCAAATAAAGCAATTCCAACTACGAAAGCGGAAAAACCTTTAACGGAGCAACCGAACACGGTTAAGCCTTT
Source organism: uncultured Eubacteriales bacterium (assembly GCA_948695535.1). Taxonomy (GTDB): domain Bacteria; phylum Bacillota; class Clostridia; order Christensenellales; family UBA1242; genus RGIG8050. The sequence goes on from CAPRTS010000004.1 coordinate 31,719, forward strand.
GGGTACTAAGGCGGTAGCTACGCCCAAAAAACCAGCAACGGTTAAAACGGCTGCGACAGTAAAAACGACAACCGCTACTAAGGCTTCGGCCACAGCCAAAAAGCCCGCGGCTAAGAAGGAGGCTAAATAATGGGACAAAAAGTAAATCCTAACGGATTGCGTACTGGTATCAATAAGGATTGGCGTGCTACCTGGGTTGCACCAAAAAAAGATATTGCGACTTATATTTTAGAGGACCACAAAATTCGTAAATTATTGGACGAAGAATACGGTACGAAAGCCGGTTTGAATAATTGCAGTATCGCCAAAGTGGTAATTGAACGTAAAAATTCGTCAGTAATGGTGAATATCTATACTGCTCAACCGGGTATGTTAATTGGTCAAAAAGGTGCCAATATTCAAGTTATAAATAAAAAAATACAAAAGATTGTTGGGCCTAAAACCTTAGAAGTTAATGTTAAGGAAATTAAAAACCCGGACATTGATGCTGATTTAGTCGCACAATCGGTGGCCAGCCAATTGGAACGTCGTGTTGCTTGGCGTCGTACGATGAAAATGGCAATTCAAAAAGCCATGAAAAGTGGCGTAACGGGAATTAAAATTATGCTTTCAGGTCGTTTGGACGGTGCGGATATTGCTCGTTCGGAACACTACCAACAAGGCGTTTTACCTTTACATACTTTGCGTAGTGATATTGATTATGGTTTTGCCGAAGCGCACACAACTTTTGGGGTAATTGGAGTGAAGTGTTGGGTATGCAATGGCCAAATTAAAGGAAAACGCGTGCGTACTGGTGAAGTAACGCGGGCGATGAAAGACCGTCCGAACTTTGATCGTAACCACAAATTCAATGGTTACGGTAAAGGGGCAGGTTACACAACTCGTAAATACGAAGGTGGCGAGAAAAAAGATTTAAATCCTATGAAAAATTCGGGTGGCTATTCTAAATCTTTCACTCCGAAATTAGTGCAAAAGGAGGTAACTGACAATGTTAATGCCTAAAAGAGTTAAAAGACGTAAATTGCACCGCGGGCGTATGCGCGGTAAGGCAACGCGTGGTAACAAGTTGACTTACGGTGACATTGGTTTAGTGGCCACCGAACCGGGTTGGATCACTTCTAACCAAATTGAAGCTGCACGTGTGGCGATGACACGTTTCACTAAGCGTGGTGGTAAAGTTTACATTAACATTTTCCCGCACAAATCGGTAACCAAAAAACCTGCCAATACTCGTATGGGTAGTGGTAAAGGTAACCCCGAATTTTGGGTAGCGGTGGTAAAACCCGGACGTTTATTGTACGAAATTAAAGGTATCAAGGAAGAAGATGCACGGGAGGCGTTACGTTTGGCAATGCACAAATTGTCGGTTAAAACAAAAATTGTAACGCGGGCAATGCAAGAAGCTGAAGTCGTCGCCAATAAAGGGGAGGTAGCAAATGGATAAGGCAAAAATGTATCACGATATGACGGACGCAGAACTGAACGCTACGTACCAGTCTAAAAAACAGGAATTGTTTAACTTGCGTTTCCAACATTCGATTGGACAATTAAAAAACCCGAAACAATTGGAAATGGTAAAAAAAGATATCGCCAGAATTTTGACGGTACAAAAATTAAGGGAGGCTAAATAATGGCGCAAGCAGTCAGCACAGCAACCAAAACCAAAAAACCCGCGGTAAAGAAAACTTCAATTACCCGCGCGGCGCAGAAGAAGGACACACGTAACAGCCGTAAGGTAATGCGTGGGATAGTTACTTCTAATAAAATGCAAAAGACGGGTGTCGTTGAAATTACCAGGAAAGTGCCACACCCCATCTATAAAAAAGTCGTAACCAAAACAACGAAGTTCAAATTCCACGACGAAAATAACGAATGCTCGGTGGGTGATACTGTGGAAATTATGGAAACCAGACCTTTGTCCAAAGACAAATATTTCCGTTTGGTTCGCATCGTTGAGAAGGTTAAGTAAGGGGAGGAGATTATGATTCAACAAGAAACTATCTTAAATTGTGCGGATAATACGGGGGCTAAGACCTTGCACGCTTTCCACAATGTTGGTGGCTCTTGGCGTCGTTCTACCGGAATTGGCGATACAATTATTGCTTCAGTACGCGGCTGTGCTACCGACGGTCAAGTTAAGGCAGGGGATGTGGTTAAATGCGTTATCGTACGTACAGTGGCTCCAACGCAACGTCCCGACGGTACGGTAATCCGTTTTGACGACAATGCCGCGGTAATTATTGATAAAGATGGTAACCCGAAGGGTACCCGTATTTTTGGCCCAGTAGCGCGTGAACTGCGCGAAAAAGGTTACATGAAAATTGTATCCTTAGCGCCGGAGGTGTTATAATGAATGAAATAAAAAACGTAAATGTACGTGTTGGTGATGAAGTTGTAGTTATTGCGGGTACGTATAAGGGTAAAAAAGGTAAAGTTTTGTCGGTTAATCCGGCAGATAATACTTGCGTAGTCAAAGATGTTAATATTATTAGTAAACACAAAAAGATGCGCAAACAAGGTGAAAAGTCGGAAATCAAAAAAATGGAAGGCGACATCAACATTTCTAATGTGCAGATTGTTTGCGGTAAATGTGGTAAAGCGACACGTGTTGGTCACCAAGTTGATAATGGGGTCAAGCATCGTGTTTGCAAAAAATGCGGTAATGTTTTGGATAAGAAATACGTAAAACCGAAGACCAAGGCGGAAGAAAAGGCCGAAGCAACGACAGAAGAAAAGGTAGCAGCCAAGAAACCATTGCAACGCCGTGAAGTTAAACACGTGGCTGAATCTACTATTAAGAAACCCGCCAGTGCAAAAACTGCGGCTACCGCTAAGCCAAACGAAAAGGGAGGAAAGTAATAAATGGCAGAAACAAAGCAAACGAAAGCGGCAACGAAGCAATATTTTAACCGCGTTCACGAAAAATATGTCACCGAGATCTTGCCCAAATTAACCAAAAAGTACGGCAACGTAAATGCTGTACCTAAATTAGAAAAAATTGTGGTTAACACCCGTTTGGGTGATGTTAAGGATAACAGCAAATCGGTTGTAACAGCAGTCGATGAACTAGCTACGATTACTGGACAAAAACCCGTGGTTACTTTGGCAAAAAAGAGTATTTCGAATTTCAAGGTTCGTGAAGGTCAAAAAATTGGTGCAAAAGTAACTTTGCGTGGTAAAATTATGTACGAGTTTTTTGATAAAATTATGTCGATCGCTTTACCGCGCGTCCGTGATTTTTCGGGTTTGTCGCGTAAGAGCTTTGACCAGTTTGGTAATTATACTTTTGGCTTCAAAGAACAATTAGTTTTCCCGGAAATTTCTTACGAAAAAATCGAGAAAGTTCGTGGTATGGACATTACCATTGTAACTACTGCCAAGAACAAAGCGGATAGTTTAGAACTTTTAACCGAATTGGGTTTCCCATTCAAAAAGGAGATTAAATAAATGGCAAGAGTGGCATTAAAACAAAAACAAGCACGAGGCGGGCGTTTGAACGGTAAACCTTGTAAGGTGCGCAGTTATACGCGTTGCAGTATATGCGGTCGTCCGCACGCTGTTTTGAAAAAATACGGTATTTGCCGTGTTTGTTTTAGAGAAAAAGTCGCAAATGGTGAAATTCCTGGTTTCACTAAATCGAGTTGGTAAGAGGAGGAGAAGAAAAATGGCAAATGTAGTAACAACTGATCCAATTGCTGATATGTTAACGCGTATTCGTAACGCAATTCGTGCCCGTCACGAAAGCGTTTTGGTTCCCGTTGCTAAAATCAAATTGGAGATCGCCAAAGTTTTGAAAAAGGAAGGTTACATTGAAGATGTTAAAACTGTCAATGACAGTGGCAAAAAAATGTTGAAAATTATTTTCAAAATGGAAAATGGTGAACAAAAAGTTATTCAGGGCTTACGTCGTATTTCAACTCCGGGGTTGCGAGTTTATGCGGGAGTTGACGAATTACCGCGAGTTTTGTCTGGTTTGGGTATTGCGTTAATTTCGACTTCAAAGGGAATTATGACCGACAAACAAGCACGTGAAAAGAACTTAGGCGGGGAAGTACTCGCTTGGGTATGGTAAGGAGGTTAAGATGAGCAGAGTTGGTAGAACAATTATTAAAATTCCTGCTGGCGTAAACGTCACTTGTAACAACAATATAGTAACGGTGGTTAATGGGAACAAGACTTTGTCCCGCGAAATCAAAGCACCGATTGCTGTTGATATCCAGGGTGATGAAATTAAAGTTACGCGCGGTAACGACGAAAACCTTAGCCGTTCCTTGCATGGTTTGTACAACCGTTTAATTCAAAACATGATTATCGGGGTAACCAAAGGTTTTACTAAGGTTTTAATTTTGAATGGTGTTGGTTACAAAGCAACTTTGAAGGGTGAAGATTTGGTACTTAACTTGGGTTTTTCACACCCCATTGAAGTAAAATGCGAAAATGGTATTAAGTTCAAAGTTTTAACTCCGGCCGAAGTCAACGAACTGAACTTAGGTAAAGAAGCCATCGGCGTGGTCATCGCGGTCAGCGGTATTGATAAGGAACAAGTTGGTTTGGTTGCTGGTAAGATTCGTGACTTACGACCGGTAGAACCTTACCACTTGTATGGTATTCGTTATACTGATGAACGTGTCCGTCGTAAGGAAAGCAAGTCCGGAGCGAAAGGGGCAAAATAAGGAGTAAATTATGATCAAAAAAGAAGATAAAAATTTAGCGAGAAAGCAAAGAGCTAAACGACAAAGCGACATTGTCGGTACGGCCACGTGCCCACGTCTGTGTGTTTATCGCAGTTTGTCGCACACTTATGCCCAATTGATTGATGACAATAAGGCTGTGACTTTATTGGCGGTCAATACGGATATGCCTAATATTAAAACTTTAATTAAAGGCAAAACTAAACGCGAAGCTGCTAACATCGTTGGTCAAGAATTGGCCAAAGCAGCCTTGGCTAAGAAAATCAAAACGGTGGTTTTTGACCGTAATGGTTATGTTTATATTGGTCGCGTTGCTGAAGTTGCCGAAGGTGCACGAAAAGGAGGTTTGAAATTCTAATGGAAGAAACAACGAAAAAAGAAGCAGTTAGTGCTAACACCTTGTTGTCGACAACGAATAAAGAGATTCGTGCCGACGCCAAAGACGCCAGCAAGCGTGCTATGTACAACAACGCCCAACGTAAACCGCGTCAACAAAGTGAAGACGAACAAAATGGTTTGTCGTCTAAGTTGATTGGTGTTAACCGTATTACTAAGGTGGTGGCCGGTGGTCGTACTTTGCGTTTTAACGCGGTAGTAGTCATGGGTAACAAAAAAGGCATGGTAGCGGTTGGTTCGGGTAAGGCTCGGGAAGTTGCCGAGGCCATTAAGAAAGCCGAGAGCGATGCCAAAAAGAACTTCAAAAATGTACCAATCAGTAATGCTACTATTCCGCACCGCAGTGAAGGTAAGTACGGCACTAGTCGTGTGTTGTTGTTGCCGGCTAAGGGTGGTTCTGGTATAATTGCTGGTGGGGCGGTCAAGGCCGTTCTAGAATTGGCTGGTTACGAAGACGTAACGGCGAAGTGTTATGGTTCGACGAACGCGATGAATGTGGTTAAGGCAACAATGCAAGCCATCACCAACATGCGAACTCGCGAAGAAGTAGCCAGATTACGCGGTAAAACCGTGGAAGAAATTTAAGGAGGAAATTAAAAATGGCAGAAACAAAAAAAACAACAACTAAGGCGGCGGCTCCGAAGGCAACCGCGACTAAAACGACCGCAACGGCGGCGAAAAAACCGGCTGCTACGACCGTGAAGGCTGAACCTAAAAAAGCAGTTGCAACTAAGGCGGCTACGGCGGTTAAGGCCGACGTAAAGGCGACCCCGAAAGCGGCCGCACCAAAAACTGAAAACAAGACTGCAACCGTAACTAAAACGACAGCGGCTAAACCGGCGGACAAAAAAGTTGCTAAGAAACCAGTGGCAGTTGGTAAAGTGCGCGTGACAATGATCCACGGCTTGGGTTCTTGCACCAAACGCCAAATCCGTACCGCTAAGGCGTTAAAATTGGCGCGTCCGGGTGACACTCGTGAATTACCGAACTTACCGTCAACGTTGGGTGCTTGTAAAAAACTGGAACACTTGGTGAAAGTTGAAATTATTTAAGGAGAAATTATGATTATCAATGAATTATCGCCACATCCGTTGGCAAGAACTAGAAAAAGACGTGTTGGTCGTGGTATTGGCAGTGGCATGGGTAAGACTTCGACTCGTGGCCAAAAAGGTGCCGGACAACGTTCAGGTGCTGGTCTGCGTACTGGCTTTGAAGGCGGGCAAATGCCGTTAATGCGTCGCTTGCCTAAACGTGGCTTTACCAATAACTTTGCCAAAGAATACGCAATTGTTAACGTTAGTGCTTTGAACGGGTTCAAAGCTAACGCAACGGTTAATGCTGATGTTTTGCTGGAAAAGGGAATAATTTCTAAGGTAGGCGAATACGGTATTAAAATTCTTGGCGATGGCGAATTGAAAGTGGCTTTGAAAATAACCGCCAATGCTTGGACCAAAGACGCCGAAAAGAAAATTAAGAAAGCAGGCGGAGAAATTAAAAAATGCTAAAAACACTGCGCGAAGCATTTGCTCAAAAAGACTTACGACGTAAGATTTTACTAACTTTTGCGTTGATGTTAGTGTATTGTTTCGGCTGTTTTTTGCCGGTGCCAGGTATTGACCCGGCCGTTTTTGAAGCAGGGGTTAAGGATAGTGGAGCAAACAGTTTTTTAAGCCTGCTGTCTTCCTTAACCGGTGGCGCTTTGTCTAAGGGAGCGTTTTTTGCGATTGGAATTTCACCATACATTACGTCGTCGATTGTGGTGCAGTTGTTGACGGTGGCGATTCCGGCTTTGCAACGTTTGTCTAAACAGGGTAGCGATGGCCGTAAAAAGATTTCAGTTATAACCCGTTACGTTGCGTTGGTGTTAGCAACTGTGCAAGCAATTGCAATTGTTTTGTCGCTGAATACTACCAGTGGGGGAACACTGTTGTGGCAAGAAGCGCCTGATTTCTTGGTTAAAATTATGGTAATTATCTCGTTAGTGGCGGGGGCAATGTTGACCGTTTGGCTTGGTGACAAAATTACCGAGATCGGTGTGGCCAATGGCATGAGCATGTTAGTCTTTGTTGGTATTTTAAGTTCGGGTGTATCGGCTTTCTACGCCAGCATTGTGCGTATCTTTACTGATGGTATTGATGCCATTGTGACACCGATTATTTTTATTTTGTTATTGGTTTTTATTTTTGCTTTTATTGTTACTTTCGATTTGGCCGAACGCCGAATACCGGTAACTTACGCAAAACAAGTCAAAGGTAACAAAATGTACGGTGGCCAGTCGGCAAATATCCCGATTAAATTAAATGCAACGGGGGTTATGCCAATTATTTTTGCCACGGCTTTGGTTAACTTCCCGCAACTGATTATGCAGATGTTATTACCCTTAGGCAGTGGTGTACAGAATGCTTACGCTTGGTATGCCAAATATATGGGAACGGGTACATGGATTAATATTGTGGTCACGGCGTTATTAATTCTTGGCTTTTCGTATTTCTACGCCACCTTGGTTTTCAATCCGCAAGATGTGTCACTACAAATTCAACGTAACGGCGGCTTTATTTTAGGTTATCGTCCGGGCAAACCAACTACCGATTATTTGAAAAAAGTTTCACACCGTATTACTTTGTTTGGCGCAATTTTCTTAATGCTGGTTGCTTTAATTCCGTCCTTAATTTTCACTTCAATTCCAGCAATTGCGGGCGATTCTTTAACATCGGCGTTCACTTCGATTGGTATGTTAGTACTGGTTTCGGTGGCTTTGGAGTTTGATAAATCAATTCAAAACCAAATGCTGATGAAGCAATACAAAGGCTTCTTAAAATAAGGGGGAACATTATGAATATTATCTTGAATGGGGCAAGTGGCAGCGGCAAAGGCAGTATGGCGGCTTTGTTGGTGCGTGATTTTGGCTTAGTACATATTTCAACGGGGGATTTATTCCGTGAAAATATGGCAAAAAAGACGGAATTAGGTAAAAAGGTTGAGTCTTATGTTTCGACAGGGAAATGGGTGCCTGATGAAGTTACTATTGCGGTATTGTTGGATCGTATTAAGCAACCTGATTGTAAAAAAGGGGTAATTTTGGACGGCTTCCCGCGTACCTTAAACCAAGCCAAAGCCTTGAAAGCAGTGCTGGACGTTGATTTAGTAATTGCTATTGACGTTACTGATGAAATTGTTCAAGCCCGTTTAGGGGGGCGTTACATGTGTCGTAAATGCGGTACGATTCACGCGGCACGTTGGGATAAAATTGATAAATGCAAAAAATGTGGCGGTGAATTATACCAACGTGATGATGACAAGGCGGAATTTATCCAAAAACGCTTAGAAAATTTCAAACAAAATAACGCGGAGATTTTGGACTTTTACCGTGCAGACAACAAATTGTTTGTGGTGCACGATAAATTAGAAAATACTCCCGAAGATACTTACCGCGCCGTAAAGGACGTCGTTGCTAAATTATGAAACAATTGACGGCAGCCCAAATCAACAATATGCGTTATGCGGGCAAAGTGCTGGCGGGAACTTTTACCCACATTCGCGAACACTTACGTGCGGGTATGACTACCGCCGACGTAGACAAAATGGCGGAAGAATACATTGTCGCCCATAATTGTTATCCTTGCTTTAAAGGTGTTTATGGTTATAAATATACTTGCAATACCAGCGTTAACGAAGAAATTATCCACGGCATACCGACGGGCAAGGTGTTACACGAAGGTGACATTCTTACGGTCGATTGCGGAGCCGGCTTTAACGGCATTTGTACCGATGCTTGTCGTACCTTTCCGGTAGGGAAGATTGCGCCCGACGCCCAAAAACTGATTGATGTGACCCGAAATTGTTTTTATCGCGCCTTAGACAAGGTAAAAGTTGGCGCCGAAGCCACAATTGTCGGTAAAACTATTGAAAATTACCTTAACGGAGTGGGTGGTTACAGTATTTTGGAAGATTATTTTGGTCATGGTATCGGTAAAAATCTGCACGAAGACCCGTTAATTCCTAATTATATTGTGCGTAACGCCCGATTGGAACGGGAAGTTCGCAAAAAATTTCAGGCTAATACCGCAATTTGTATTGAACCAATGATTTTTCAGGGTGACAGTAACGCCACCAAAGTTGCGCCCGATGGTTGGACGGTAATTTCGACAACGGGGGCTTTAAGCGCGCATTACGAAAATACTATTTTGATAACTGATCATGGTGTTGAAGTTTTAACTAACAGTGACGAAAATTAACTTTTAATACCAACGCCTTTGGGAGTTAAAATGTATTCAGTTTGTGTGCGTTGCATAATGGTGCCACCGATAGCGTTCATAAAACCACAGATATAGTCTAAATGCCGTTGTGCGTCCGCAATGTTGGCCAAAGAAACAATACACGCGTTACCACTGGCTAAATTGGATAAAATGGCCGAAATTTCGGCGGGTGATTTTGGTGAAATTACCAATAAATTTTGGTTAGCCGTGGCTTGCCCTAATAAAGCGTTATTAAAAGTGGACGTAACGTTGCTGCTGTACGCGTTAAATGTTTGTTGAGTTGGCGTAGGAGGTACTGGCTCGGTTGTTGCCGTAGTGGCTTTGGCCGTTGGTTCAGTAGTCGGGTGCACATTGGTATCGCCGTATAAAATGTATTCGGCGGCCAAACGTTTGTCGGTTGGTGTATTATCGGTAACCGGTGTTGGCTGTTCAGTAACTGGTTCGTTGGTCACTTCGGTTTCGTCTATGGCGGATTCGTCGTCCATGGCCGTTGGCGCGGGGTCTTTTTTCTTTTTTTCAATAGTTAAACCGTTTTTCAGTAAGTTAAATAATCCCATGATTAATTATGACCTATATTTTAATTGTTTGCAATTAGATTTATTGTTATAATTAAAGTATGAGTAAAGTAACAATATTGGGCTGCGGTCGGTGGGCATCGTTCCACGCGTGGTACCAAAGCGAAAAACTGCATAATGAAGTAACAATGTGGGGACGGGCTGGTGACCCGATTTATGAAGCAGTTGTTAAAACGGGTAAAAACGCGTATATCGAGTTACCGAAAGGTATCAACTATACTACCGATTTGTTAAAAGCCGTGCGGTACGCGGATACAATAATCATTGCGATTGCTGCCCAAGCGATGCAAAGTTTTGCAGTTACCCTTGGTAAATGCCAGCCAGAAAATAAAACGTTTGTGCTGTGTATGAAAGGCCTTGACCAAAACACGGGGGAACGGCTGAGTGAAATTTTGCGCAAAAATATCGATAAGAGTAATCACATTTGCGTTTGGGTAGGGCCGGGGCATGTTGAAGAACTGACGGCGGGGCAACCGAACGTGATGATTATCGCGGGTGATCATGCCGATACCGTGCGACGCGTGATTACCATGTTTGAAAGTCCGTTAATCTCAATTTTACGTAGTGACGACATGATTGGGGTAGAAGTGGGCGCAGCCGCTAAAAACGTTATGGGTATCGCGGCGGGGTTTTTAGACGGTTTGGGAAAATCATCGTTAAAAGGTGCCTTAATGGCACGTGGTTGCTACGAAGTGTCGTTGCTGATTGAAAAAATGGGCGGTAATAAATTGACAGCCTTTGGTATGAGTCATTTAGGTGATTTCGAAGCCACTTTGTTCAGTAAAAACAGCCACAACCGACGCTATGGAGAAGAGTTTATCAAGGGGAAATTATCCAACGACATCGGTACCGCCGAAGGGGTAGCGACCACAAAAGCGTTACATGGTTTAGCACAACAACTTGGGGTTATTATGCCTATAACAAACACTATATATAGTATTTTATACGAAGGGGCAGACAAAAACAATGTAATTAAAGATTTGTTTAAACTTGTTACTCATCAGGAGTTTAATTATGAATAATGAGTTTTTTTCTTATCACGTGGAACACCAATCGACAGAATGCTTTGCCCGCACGGGGGTGTTTAAGACACCACACGGAGAAATCCATACGCCCATTTTTATGCCGGTCGGGACACGGGCGTCGGTTAAGGGGTTGGCGCCCGAAGAAGTTGCCACCGCCGGCGCGGAAATCATTTTGGCGAATACTTACCATTGTTTTTTACGTCCGGGCAGTGAAACGGTGCAAAAAGCCGGCGGTTTGCATCAATTTATGCAGTGGTCACGCCCGATTTTGACCGATAGCGGTGGCTTTCAGGTCTTTTCCTTGGCAAATTCGCGGGTAATTGATGATGACGGAGTATCGTTCAAAAGTCACTTGGACGGCAAAACGTTCAAATTTACTCCGGAAAGTAACATGGCGGTGCAAGAGCAGTTGGGCGCCGACATTATTATGCAACTGGACATTTGCATGCCGTACGGGGCTTCAAAACAAGCGGCCGCCGAAGCCGACGCGCGTACCTTTGCGTGGCTAAAAAGGTGTTATCTTGCTCATAAGAACCACAACCAGGCGTTGTTTCCCATTATTCAAGGCAATTTTTACCAAGATTTACGGCTGGCCAGTTTGCGCAACGCGTTACCGTATATTAAGCACGGGGTGGCGATTGGGGGCTTAGCAATTGGGGAACCGTTAACGGAGTTACGCACCCAGTTACAAAATTTGGCACCGCATTTGCCGACCGACGTTCCGCATTATTTAATGGGGGCGGGTACGCCTGATTATATTTTTGAAGGGGTTGAGAACGGCATTGACATGTTCGACTGTGTGTATCAAACCCGCGTGGCGCGTAATGGCATGGCGTTGACCGACGACGGGAACATGAATATCCGTAATACTAAATATAAGGAAGACTTTACCCCGATCCAAAGCGATTGCCAATGTTACGCTTGCCAACACTATACGCGTGCCTATATTCGCCATTTGGTGTTGTGTGGGGAAATGTTTGGTTTGCGGTTGCTGTCGATCCACAATATCCATTGGACGTTAAAGTTAATGGACAAAATTCGAGCGTCGATTAAAGACGACCGCTTTCTGGCCTTCAAGCACGAATTTTACGAGCGCTTTTACCACGGCGACCCGGCCGAGAAAGCGGTTAAAAAAGTTGCCACGACGGGAATCGTCACGGGAAAGCCGCCTGCCGTTAAGGCGGGACACAGTCCCCTGAAAGCTAAAACAAAACCGTCAGCGAAATAATTTCACGTGGTAAATGAACGGCCAGTTGTGGTAAAAAGTTCATAAAAAACACTTGTAACAGTGGGGTAATTGTGCTATAATAATTTATATGAAAAATACGACCGAGAACTTGCAAGCAAGCAAGCAAGCAAGCAAGCAAGCAAGCAAGCAAGCGTAAACTAACTATTTTTGGCAGTTTGTTAACTGCTGTTATTTTAATTGGCGTGGCGGTGATTACCGCGTGCGCCGTCAATATTAAACCGGCCAAGGCTGCGGGTGAACCGACCGCCACGCCGACCATTTTGGGTGGGGCGGTTGCCGAATACACGGGTACCGCACAAAAAATCGTTACGGATTTACCATCGGGTATGAAATATATAATTCGTACAGACAAAATTGATACCACCAATATCGACGCGGGCAAAATTGTGCCGACTGGTTACACTGCGTTAGATTACTTGCAAAGTACGGGTACGCAATATATTGATACGGGGGTATTGGCGTCGGGCGACACACGAGTAGTAATTGATTGGCAATTTAATGATATTACGAATGCTCAACAACGCATTTTTGGTAATATGACGGGAAGTGATAGTTTTAATTTTGAAATATATCTTAACTCTCACTTTGGGATTTCGTATTGTTATAATGATGATAATGGTAATTGGGTTAATACTCAGGTTGCAGCTGATACCGAGCGTCATGTTTTTGATCTCAATGGTTTAGCAAAAACTTTGCAAATTGACAATGGTAAAACTTTTAACAGTGGATTAAGTTATAATACTGTGAATAATTTTTCGGATACAACAATCGCTATATTTTTTAATCGTATAATGAATAGTAGTGACTGTGTTGCTCACGCTAACGCGTACAGTTGCCAAATGTACGAAAAAGGCGTATTGCAACGTGATTTCGTTCCCGTGCGCGCCGACGACGGTACGTTAGGCATGTACGATTTGTGCACGGGTGAATTGTACAAAAACCAAGGCGATGGTGACGATTTTGTTGCGGGCGATGAAGTCAATACCGCCATTAAAGATTGGGAATGGCTGGACAGTGTGGACGATGAGCAAAACAATGTAACTTTGCAAGCCAACACCAAATATTACGTTTATTATTACACGCCGAACACCGACACCACCACGGTGACCCCGTTGGCGGTTAAAGAATTTTACGTAAATTGTACCAACCATGTGTACGGCGAGTGGACAATCACCACGCCGGCGACGTGTACCACCGACGGTGTCCGCGAACACACTTGTACGGGTTGTGGTCATGCCGAAAGTGAAACAATTACGGCGCTGGGGCACGATTACCAAGGTGTACCCGTCGCCCCGACTTGCGGTGCACAAGGTTACACCGTGTATACTTGCACCCGTTGCCCAGAGCAGTACCAAGATGATTTTGTCGCCGCCACAGGCGAACATAGTTGGGGCGAATGGACGACTACGGACGAACCAACCTGTACCGACGGCGGTACTCAGCAACATACTTGTAACGCGTGCGGTTTGACCGAAAGCGAACACACGTCCGCCACGGGGCATAATTACGGCACGCAAATTATTGATCCCACCTGTACCGCGGCGGGGTATACCGAACACGCTTGCCAAAATCCGGGCTGTACCGCCAGTTACCGCGACGAACCTACCGCCGCCTTAGGTCACGAGTACGGGGATACGGTGCACCAACCGACCTGTACGGAAAGCGGTTATACCACGCACCAATGCCAACGTTGCGAACACAGTTATAATGATACTTATACCGCGGCCACTGGTCACAAGTATGGCACTTGGACAACGACCGAACCGGCGACGACCGACCACCCGGGCGAACAACAACGTACTTGCGAAGTTTGCGGTGCGATGCAAACGCGGACTTTACCGGCCTTGGCCGGTACCACCACTAACGGTGGCGAAAAAGATAATTCGGGCCCGTTGCTGTGGGGCATAATTATTGGTGCGATTGCGGTCTTGGCGGGTTGTGGTGGCTTGGCGTGGTTGCTGATTGTCTTGTTCAAACCCAAACACCCCAAAGCCGAAGTCGCGGCGGCGTAAACGTATACAGTAATCGACAAAATAAGTGTTTGCTTAATTAGTGAATAGGGGGTATATATAACTTATGATTAAAGAAATTTTAGCCGGTACCGAAATTGTTTCGTACATTTTAATTGGTGTGTTGTTGGTCGGTATGATCGTGATGATGTTCGTGCAAGGGCGTCGTTCCAAAAAAGCGCAAGACGATTACATGTCGATGTTGGATACTTTGCGGGTGGGTGTCAAAGTCAAAATGGCGTCGGGTTTATTGGGACGTATTAAAGAGATTCGCGAAGAAGCCCCCGGTTTCAAAACGATTGTGGTCAGCACCGGTGATGACAAAAACGCCACGACGATGACCTTTATGATTGAAGCGGTGCAAGGCATCGTTAACGAGGAAGCGATTAACCGTTTGAACGTGGAGCAGTTAGCGGCCGCCGTTAATGCCCAAGAAGCGGGTGCGGAAACGACTGCGACCACCGACACAGTTACCAAAGTTAATGGCGAACCGGTTGACGAAAAACCCGCCGCCACCAAGCCAACAACCAAGAAAAAAACAAAAAGCAACTGACCAAAACGCCAATCAATGGGTAACCCCATTGTACAATGTGGTTGAAACCACAAAAGGACGCGATAAAAGCCAGCCCGCTGATGCCGAGTAGCACCGTGCGGGTTTTTTGTTTTGTTTTCGGCAACGCAATTTGTACTTTCTGCACGATAGCGAACAAGGCGGCGTATTGGCTGGTTAACATGGCCAACAAAATAACGATGAAAGTTGCGGGGTGGTGACTGCACGCCAGCAAGGGCAAGGCGGCGTCGGCGGTGTCAGTAATCACGATTGTTTTCAAAATTAAGTAGACCAGCACCGCAATAATCACCGCGGTTACTAAGCCTGCCGTATACAAAGTGCGTTTACGGTAACGCGGGGCGGCCGCCGCCACCAGTTCGGGGAGCATCATGCAATTTAACCCCGCGTACAAAGTCGCCCACAATATGCCCTGTGGTATAGCGTGGTAAGTGGTAATGGGATCAAGGGGAATCACCAGACTGCGGAAGCACACGCCAAACAACACGATAATGATGCTGATGACCACCAAGGTGTTAAAACGTGTCAAGCGTTCAAAACCAAAGCAGACCACCATGCCCGCTACGATCAGGCTTAATAAACTGCCACCGACGCCGGCCAACTGGGTGACGCCCGCGGTCATGGCCGTGAACATAATGAAATAAAGGCCAATAAACGCGTAATTAAGCAGTGGGTGTTGGCGGTGCGTTCCTGTGTACCCGCAATGGATACTTAACGCGATTAACGCGAACATAGCGACCCCGACCAGCAACGCAATCAGCCACAAGGGTAAGCCTAAGCCACCAAAAAAGGTGACGATTTCCGCACCGGTGGCGAAACCCGCCCCGATAATCGTGCCAATAAACAACATGGTCATGGTCAGTACACCCATGGTTTAATCCTCTTGTTCCGCGAACAGTTTGACCATGGTAATGTTGCGGCGAACTTTTTCGGTTTTCTTGTTTTCTAAATTATTGTACATCATGCCCATAATTACGGGGGGTAAGTATGCACCGTCTTTAATTAACTCGCGGTAGGTTTGCGAACTTTTTTCAAACTCACCCAAGGCAGAGTAACATTTGGCAATAAAAATGCCGATAGCTGTTTGGCGTGCCTTGGTGTCGGCATATTTTTTGGCAATTTGAGCGGCGGTTAAAGCCGCGTTGGTTTGGTGCTGTTGGTAAGCTAGTTCGGCACGCGCAATATAGTACTCCCAACCATCATAAAGGTCACAAACCGTTGCCATACCCATGTATATCAAAAAGTAGTAAAATTTATTGCTTAATTTGTCAAAAAATGGTAAGTAATAAATATGGGTTTACTGAAAAATATTGAATGGAAAGATAATTCCAACAACACGCTGGTTCATAAGTTGGACATGAAAAACGATTACATTTCCAAAGGGTCGGTTTTAACCGTGCGTGACGGCCAAGTAGCGGTCTTTGCCACCGAAGGTAAAATGGCCGACGTGTTTTTACCTGGTCGTTACAAATTGGATACCAAAAGTATTCCCATTATAACTAAGTTGATGTCCTGGAAGTATGGTTTCCAAAATCCGTTCCGCAGTGACGTTTATTTTGTTTCAACCAAGCAATTTACTAACCAAAAATGGGGCACGCCTAATCCAATTACTATTCGTGACCAAGAATACGGGGCGGTGCGTGTGCGTGGTTTCGGTACTTACGGTTTCCGTGTACAAGATGCTTACGTGTTCCTAACTGAACTGTCGGGCTCGAAGTACGCTTTTACTACGGAAGAAATTGCTGACTATCTGCGCAGTATTGTGGTTAGTGGTATTACCGACGCTATTGGTGAAAGTAAGTTGTCAATTTTGGATTTTGCTGCGAACTTAGAAGAATTGGGACAGGCCGTCCAACAAAGTTTGACCAAGACATTCAGCACCTTAGGTTTAGAACTGACCCGTTTTACTTTTGAAAATTTTTCGTTACCCGAAGAACTGGAAAAAGCTTTGGACAAAAACGCAGCGGCGATGATGCGTCGTAACACGACTGACATTGAAATGCGCTTGGCGCAAGCCGAAGCCTTGAAAGAGGCCGCGAAGAACCCGGGCATGGCGGGCTCAATGTTGGGGGCGGGGATTGGCATGGGTATGGGTGCCAATATGGGACGTATGTTCGGTCAAATCAGTGACCCTGCGTACACTAATCATAACGCACAACGTTTTTGTCCCGAGTGCGGTGCAACGGTTGGTGCCAAAGCCAAATTTTGTGTGATGTGTGGTGCCAAAATGGCTGCAGTGAATACTTGCGGAAAGTGTGGAGCAACGGTCAAGCCGGGGTCAAAATTTTGCCCCGAATGTGGCAATAAATTGTAAGGCAGATGGCAGAAAAAGAACAAAAAACGTACAGTAAAAAATGTGTGACCTGTGGCGGTGACTTAGTTTTTAATCCCAAAAAGCAAGTGTTGCAATGTGTGCAATGCGGTAATGCTGTGCCGGTGAGAACTACACTAACGACCGAAAAGTCATTTGAAAACTTGCTGCGTAATGCACCCCAATGGCAAAAAGATACGGTAGTTTATCGTTGTGAACACTGTGGTGCCAAAGCGGTGATCAGCCGTAACGACTTGGCTAAACGTTGCGATTACTGCGGGGCAACTAATATTATTAAGGTTGAAGACTTACCGGGAATTCGCCCTGATACAGTCGCGGTATTCAAAATTACCAAAGATGAAGCCGTGGCCAAAGCACGTGGTTGGCTGAGCCGACGTTTCTTCGCGCCTCGGTGGTATAAAAAGTCCGCCCGTGCTAAAAATATGCACGGTATTTATTATCCAGCATTTACTTTTGACGCCCAAACTTTCAGTAATTACCGCGGCGTACAAATTGAAACACACACCAATACCTATTACGTAGACGGTAAGCCGGTTACCCGTACGTATACTACTTCGCATCCGGTAACGGGGCAATTAGCCAAAGTGTTTGACGACATTTTAATCCCCGCAGCAACAACAGTTGATAGCGGTATTTTGTCAAAACTACAACCTTTTCAGACCAACGAAGCAGTGGCTTATCAAAAGGAATTATTGCTGGGTTATACGGCCGGTCATTATACCCAAGATGCCCAGCAATGTTGGTTTACGGCAAAACAACGTATGGGAGAACAAATTAAAGCCGAAATCCTGGACCGTTATGATGGTGATGTTGTCGATTTAGTGATTGATACCAACGTCAGTAACATAACTTATAAATACGTCTTATTGCCACTTTATGTGGGGCACAGTGAGTACAACAACAAAAAGTACGAGCTGTACGTTAACGGTCAAACGGGGAAGGCTTACGGCAAGACGCCAGTTTCGCCATGGAAAGTGCTGTTGGTGACGGCCTTAGGCTTGGCAGCGGTGGTGGGTGCGTTTTTGCTTGCTATGGTTTTATAATCCGGGTACAATAATAAAGGAGATAATATGGATAAAAAAATATTGTTAAGGTTAATTGTGCCAACGGTACTGCTGGCTGTTGCGATAATCTCTTTATTAATGGTAATTCCGGCTACGGCGACGTATTTTACGTGGTTTTCGTGGGCGTGGGTGGTGACGATTATTGCGGGCGCGTTGGGGCTGCGTTATTTATTGGCCGGTATCTTTGGTCACGGCGATGCCGTCGTACGCAAAGCCAATTTGTGGTTTGGGGCGTTATTCTTAGTAGTAACCTTATTTTGTTTAACTTGGGCAATTGCGGTACCTAAGGACTGGATCGCACCATTAGTTGCGATCATTATTACCGGGGCGTTGTTTCTGGGGGTGGTGTTTACCGGCGGTCGTAAATGGGACGCGGGGGACAATCAAAAGGCTGGCTACCAAAATTATCACCAACGTAAGGCCGCGGCCGAAAAGGAACACCAATCTTGACTTTTTGACCTAGGTAACGCATACTGTTACCGATTCGCCTCCGTGGCTCAGTTGGTAGAGCAACTGACTTGTAATCAGTAGGTCGTCAGTTCGAATCTGACCGGAGGCTCCAACTCAAATTAAAATTTGCTATTACGGGCAATAATTTGTATAATAAAGAATATGACCAAATTGGGAACCAAAAAGATTGTTTTAATCGCGTTGGTCGCGGTGATTGCGATAAGCGGTATTATTTGGGCGATTGTCGCGTCCTTAAAGCCGACTTTCCGTTCCGGCATTGACACCGTCCCTGGGGCGTACAGTGTATCGGGTAACGGCTCGGCGGCGGTAATGGTAGATAACTATCTGTATTTTGTTGGTGGTTATACTAAAACCAGTGAAATTAAGTACGGCGATAATGATTATTATGCCAATGGTAAAATCCCCACGGCGGGTATTTACCGGGTAGAGGTCAAAGATAACCAACCCGTGTTGAATTACGAATACGATAATACCTACGAAGACGGTGATAAGACTTTGGAATACGGCCCCGACGATCCGGAATACAACCAAATGGACAACGTGACCAAAATTACTGATTGGGAGGACGTAACTGCGAAAAAGTCCCACATCAAAGCGGTTGTCCCGAAGATTGCCGGGCACGACCAAGCCGCCATGTGGGTGTTCGGTAATAATTTGATTTATACTACGCCGCACAATTTGCTAAACAGCACCGGTGTTTTACTGTCGAACAAGTTAGACTTCTACTGTGTGAACTTGGACGGCACCAACCACCGTTTAATTTACACTTCGGCAGCCGACGTAACGCGCAGTGACTTTACGCTGTGGGCGAACAACACTAATAATATTTATTTGTTAATTAAAGAAGGGACAACCTTGAAAAAAATTAAGGTTAGTGATAAAAAAGTTACCACCATTGCGGAAAAAGTTACCGCTGCGGCATTCCCAACGGCAACCCAGTACCGTACCAACGCCAATAACGAACGACTGGCCGAAATTTACGGTGGGGTGATGAGTTACGTTTATTACACGACCGACCGTGATACCGCCAACCAAACGGGCAGTGGTAACGGCAATTTAATGTACCGTTACGCGATAGCGGACAATGCCGACGCCGAATTGATTGGCGACCAAACTACCGACGAAACCAGTATTACCTATACGCCGGTGGTGGTGACGCCGTTCGGTACCGACAACGCGCAATTTGTCTATACTACCAAAGAAACCCGGAGTGGTACTGAATTTGCGGCGACTAAATACTGCGTAGCCACCAGTGATGGTAATTTGACTACCAAAGCCGACTTTGACGCGTTAACGGGGGTGAACCTAGCCGGTTCGGGCAGCACAATTAAAATTTACGCGAATGGTTTTTACACTGTGGACGAAACCTTGTGGCGTTACGATTTAGGCTACGTCAATCAAGATCGCGGTAAAAGTATTACTAATCAAACCAATCTCGGCCGTACGGGGGTCAGCAACGTTTTTGCCGTGATGGGTAATACGGTCTATTATCAAACTTCATCGTCAGCGGTGGTAATTACCTTTGCGGCGAACGGTACTACGTCCGGCAGTGGCACTACGATTAACCTGACAGCCACCACGGACGATGATACCGGTACCACCAGCACGGAATCGGCGTTACCGTTGTCGGCACTGTATCAAGCCTACGCGGACGGCGGAGCGGCGGGTAATAATTTGGTATTCCTTTACGATAACGGGCAATTAAAATTATATTCGGCAGTAACCACGGATGTCTACGCTTACTTGCGTCGTTAAAAGACGAAAAGATTGTGAAAAAAAGCAAAAAAATTGTTTGACAGTGTATTTTGCGTATTATAAAATTGTTATAGTTAATAATAACTAAAAGGAGAAAATTAAAAAAATGAATTTCATTAAAAATTTACTAGCAGATGATCTTGGTGCAGGTACGGGATTGTCAAGTGCTAATGATGCAATTAAAGGTATCGCCAAACAGATTAACACCATTGCATCGACGATTTTTGGGGTTTTGATTATTGGCATGGTTGGGGTCGCGGTTTATTTAGCGTTCAAAATGTTTACCGCCAGCACCGAAGATAAACGTAAAAATGCGAAAGGTCAAATGATTTACGCGATCATTGGGGTCGTGGTGTTGATTATTTTCTTAATCTTAACGCCCGTTATCACCAATGCGATTAATCAAGCGATGACTAATACTACTAAATAAATAATTGCGTTACAAAAATTACAAAAAAACACGGTCGCACACCGTGTTTTTTTGTGGCATATATAACGCCATGCCAACCATTACCAAAGCGGTAATTACCGCGGGCGGGTACGCCACCCGTTTTTTACCAATTACCAAAGCCGTGCCCAAAGAAATGTTACCATTAGGTGACCGGCCGGTAATTCATTACATTTTACAAGAATTGGCCACGGCCGGCATTACCGATGTGTTAATTTTAATTGGCCGAGGACGGGAAAGTTTATTAAATTATTTGGACAAAAACTACGAAGTTGATGATTATTTGCACAAACGCGGTCAAAGTACCGCCACCAATTTTTTTGGCGAGTTAAACATTTATTATCGTCGGGTACCATTACCGCAAGGCGTGGCCGATTGTGTGCGCCACGCGCGCAGTTTTGTTGGTGACGACCCGTTTGTGTTGGCGTATTGTGACGATGTGTTTTTTGGTGGTAACCCTACGCGCGAATTGGTAACAGCGTACGCGCAAAACGGGCAACCCGGTGTAGTGGCGGCGACGGTGCCGGCGGCGGACGCCCACCAGTACGGCATTATTGGCCCGGACGGCGTAATCGTGGAAAAGCCGACCCAGCCACAAAGTAATTTGGCGGTGGTCGGGCGGTATTTATTGCCACCGCATTTTTGCGATACCTTAGGTGACGATATGATTGCGGCGTTAAACGCGTTACAGCCGAAAAACACGGTGGTCACCACCGCTCGGCGTTTTGACACCGGTAATAAAAACGGTTTCTTTCAAGCGTTCAAATACATCATGTCGCAAAATTGAATTTGGTAATCTACGTTGGCGATAAAGGCTTGGACAATTTGGCGTACCAAGGTTTTACCTTGGCTGTGGGTCAGTTTAGCGGAGTCATAATGCAAATCCAGTTCGTAACCCAATAAGTGTAATAAGGTGCCAAAAAATTCGATAAAAATGGGGTAGCAACTTTTATCCGTCGTGGCCAAGTCGCTGATGGCGTTGACGGCGGCCACCAAGGCGGCCGGGGCTTGTTCGACGAATTCCAAATGCAATAACGCGTCGGCAATTCCGCAGGCCAAGTAGTAGCGGTTCAAATCTTTGGTTAGTCCGTACGGTGCGGTCAGTACGTTAATGCCGGTGATCGCCGAGCCACTGCCGGTGAACTCCGCCACAGTGAACAGTCCGCAACTGCTGGCTAATTTAGCCTTTGGACGGTATACGCCTTTCAAATTAAACCACTTGATCCCGCCCGCGGTAAAAATTGCCAAACGAGCGTCGTAATCGCCGTAACGTACGCTTTTAATTATCACTCCCAATTCGACAAAACTTTCCCGCATACAATCGCAGTTTAACGCAAATAATAAGGGTATGGAACTAAAAAATACTTTATGGCAACTGTTTGAACTGACGGGTGAAATTGGGTATTACAATCTTTACATTGCGTTGGACGAAAAAAAGCGTTAACCTATAAGCGTGAAACACACGCGGAATTTTTGCATCGTTGCCCATATCGACCATGGCAAATCGACTTTGGCCGACCGCTTGTTGGAAATTACGCATACCGTCGCCCCACGCGATATGTCCGCCCAATTATTGGATAGCATGGAATTGGAACGTGAACGTGGCATTACTATTAAATTGACGCCCACCCGCATGCATTATACTTACCGGGGCGAAGAATACATTTTGAACTTAATCGACACCCCCGGGCACGTGGATTTCACTTACGAAGTGTCACGTTCATTAAAGGCTTGCGAAGGGGCAATTTTAATTGTTGATGCAACCCAGGGGATTGAGGCGCAAACCTTGTCGAACGCGTACTTGGCGTTGGATAACGGCTTAGAAATCATTCCTGTTTTGAATAAGGTTGATTTGCCCGCCGCCAATGTTGAACAAGTGCGCGCGGATATTGAACAAGTGATTGGCATTCCGGCCGGCTTGGCACCCGCAATTTCGGCTAAGACGGGTTTGAATGTTGAACAAGTGTTAGAGCAAGTGATTGAACTGTTGCCCGCACCCGTGGGCGATCCTGACGCGCCGTTAAAGGCGTTACTGTTCGATTGCTACTACAACAATTTCTTGGGGGCGGTGTGTTTGGTGCGTGTCTTTGACGGTAGGGTTAAAGTTGGTGACCGTATTAAAATGTTGGCGACAAATAAAGAGTTTGAAGTCACCGAAGTCGGGGTCTTCACGCCTAAACAAACTCCAATTGCTGAGTTAACGGTTGGCGACGTCGGTTACATTTGTGCCAGCATAAAGACGGTGAACGAAATTAAGATTGGCGACACGATTACCGAAGCCGCACGCCCGTGTGTGGCGTTACCGGGTTACAAGGAAGTTTTACCCGTGGTCTTTACTGGCATTTATCCCGTCGCGGGGGACAAGTACGGCGAATTGAAAGACGCGTTAGATAAACTGAAACTGAACGACGCCAGTTTGGAATTTACCAAGGAAACCAGCACCGCGTTGGGCTTTGGTTTCCGTGTGGGTTTCTTGGGATTATTGCACATGGAAATTATCACCGAACGACTAGAACGCGAATTCAATTTGGACATTATTACTACTGCACCCAGTGTTAATTATATCGTTCACAAAACGGACGGCACCGTGGTGCACGTTGCGAACCCCAGCAATTTGCCCAAGGCTGCCGATATTGATTATTTTGAAGAACCAATTGTTAATTTACAGATGTGGACACCGCCCGAATACATTGGCCCGTTAATGGATCTGGCGACCGAAAAACGCGGAGAGTTTATTACTATGCAACATTTAGACGACCGACGTACGACGTTGAATTTCCGTATCCCCTTAAACGAAATTGTATACGATTTTTTTGACCGTTTGAAAAGTTGCAGTCGCGGTTACGCCAGTTTAGATTACGAACCAGCAGGTTACGTGCGTGCGAAACTGGTGAAGTTGGATATTTTGTTAAACGGTAAAGTTTGTGATGCGTTGTCAATTATCGTGCACGAAGATGCCGCGTATAAAAAAGGTAAAGCGTTAACGGAAAAATTAAAAGAAGTCATTCCCAGACAAATGTTCGAAGTCCCGATTCAGGCTGCGATTGGCGGTAAGGTTATTGCCCGCGAAACGGTCAAGGCGTTGCGCAAAGACGTGTTGGCGAAATGCTACGGGGGTGACATTACCCGCAAAATGAAGTTGTTGGAAAAACAAAAAGAAGGTAAGAAAAAAATGCGCATGTTGGGCACGGTCGAAGTTCCTAGTGAAGCCTTCGTGGAGATTTTAAAAATTTAATGAAACCGTTGGCTGTTTATATCCATATTCCTTTTTGCGAACAACGTTGTGGTTATTGTGATTTTGTATCGGGGTGCGATTTAACCAAAATTGACGCGTACCTAGAACGTTTAGTCGCGGAAATTAAGGCATTTGATTTCACTAAATATACCGTGCAAAGCATATACCTTGGTGGTGGTACGCCCAGTCTATTGTCGCCCGTGCAGATCAAAAAAATTTTCACTGTTTTGCCCCCAAGCGCTGGGGAAGTGACTATTGAAGTCAATCCTAATTCGTTAACGGTGGACAAGTGTGTGGCTTACCGGGCGGTGGGTATTAACCGCATCAGCATCGGCGTGCAATCTTTCGATGATGCCACTTTGCGCGACCTAGGGCGCCGCCATGACGTTAAACAAGCGGTTGCCGCGATAGACTTGGCGGCCGAGCACTTTACCAACGTGTCGATTGACTTAATCAAAGACATACCCGGTCACCACTTCGTGACACCGCCGGCCACCGTGTTAGACAAGATTAAACACCTCTCAATTTACAGTCTAACCCGCGACGACCATTGTGTCTTAGAAACCGACGAACCCGTGCGTCTACCGCGGGCGTTTCACCGTTACGAAGTCAGCAACTACGCGCGTCAAGGTTACGAAAGCCGGCATAATTTGGCTTACTGGTCGGGTGGGGAATACATTGGGTTTGGTTGCGCTGCCCACTCCTTGTTGAACGGGGAACGTTTCGCCAACACTAACGACTTATTGAACTATCATCGTTATACTACTGCGGTTTTGACGCCCGCCATGGTGCGAGAAGAACAAATTATGTTGGGCTTGCGTTTACGGACGGGGGTGTCACTGGGGTTGCTGTCGGGGCGCGAGAACACGGTCAAAACCTTGCAAGATCATGGCTTGGTTAAAATTAAAGACGACCACCTCATCGCCACCACCAAAGGCTTAAAAATTCTTAACCAATTATGGTTACAGTTAGTTTGATTTTTGGCAGGAGCGGTAGGAATCGGACCCACACCACAGGTTTTGGAGACCCATGTTCTACCACTAAACTACGCTCCTAAGATTTAACAGTTTAACACAGTCGGGTGCGGTTAGGCAACTGCTAATTGCCACAAAAGTTCTTGGTAAGAGTGAATTTTTGGGGTATGATAAAGGTATGGTAAATTTGTATACACCAGCCGAGATTGTCAGCAAATTGGACGAATACGTCATTGGCCAAGATGACGCCAAACGGGTTTTGGCAGTAGCGGTTTATAACCATTATAAACGGGTTCAGTTTGCCCAGTCGGGTGGCAACAGTGATGTCGAAGTTAAAAAGAGCAACGTCATGATGTTGGGGCCGACCGGCTCGGGTAAAACATTGCAAGTTACCACGTTGGCGAAAATTTTGAACACGACTTTTGTGGTGGCTGATGCGACCGCCATTGTGGCTTCGGATAACGTGGGCGATGAAATCAATAAAATGTTGATTAAGTTGTTGGACAAGACCAATGGTGACGTGCATGCTGCCGAAATGGGCATTGTGTTCTTGGACGAAATTGACAAATTGGTTACGGGTGTCAACCGCATGAAAGGTGAAAGTATCCAACAAATTATGTTAAAGATTGTTGAAGGTACCATTGCCGAAGTGCCGTACAAAGGACAAACGGTCAAAATGGACACCAACAATATCTTGTTTATTTGTGGTGGGGCGTTCGTGGACTTACCGGGTATCATTCGTACGCGCTTGGGAGAACGCGAATCCATTTTATTAAGTGATTTTCAAATCTTAAAAGAAGTCGTGGCTGACGACTTTGCTACCTTTGGTATGATTCCCGAATTCTGCGGTCGTTTTCCCGTGGTGGTGGTACTGGAAGCCTTAAATCGCGAAGCTTTGAAAGAGGCCCTGGTTAAACCGAAAAACTCGTTACTTTCGCAGTATAAAAGAATGCTGGACGTAGAACAAGTTGAAATTGAATTTGACGAAAGTAGTATTGATAAAATTGCGGAAATGGCGGAAGCGTTAAAGACGGGGGCTCGTGGTTTGCGGACAATTTGCGAACGCTTTATGACCAATATCATGTACGATATTCCTAACGAAAAGGATTTAAGTAAGATTATTATTACCGCTGACGTGGTGGCGGGGGTTAGTAAACCTAAGTACATCTATAAGGTGTCGCAGACCGACCCCGAATTAACACCCCTGATACCCAGTCCTTTACGGGCAACCAATGCTTATAATGATGAAGGAGTACACAATGGAAACAAGTATTAAGTATCCCAACGGTGACGCTTACGCGGGACAAATGACGGATAACAAAAAAGAAGGCATTGGTGCGTATTTTTACAAAAGTGGCAGTCGTTACGAAGGCCAATGGCAAGGCGATAAAAAGCACGGCCGGGGTATCTTCTATTTTGCCAATGGCGACGTTTTGGCCGGCACGTGGCAAGAGGGACAGTTAACGGGCAAGGTGTTGTACCAGTTCGCGAATAACGATGAATACGAAGGTGAATTAAAAGACAACCAATACCACGGCAAAGGTATTTATCGCTACCATAACGGTAACGCTTACAGCGGACAATGGCAAGATGGACAACAACATGGTCAAGGTGTTTTGTTTTACGCCGAAGGTGGTCAATACCAAGGTGATTGGGTCAAGGGTCAACGCGAAGGCAAGGGGCTCTTGGATTGTGGTGGTGGTAACGGTTACGAGGGCAACTGGCACGCCGACCAACGCCAAGGCTTAGGTCGCCAATTTTTCGCTAATGGCGAACAATACGTTGGCGAATGGAAAAACAACAAAAAACATGGTCGGGGAACTTATCTTTATGCTGATGGTACACGTGATGAAGGTGAGTGGGTTAATGATGTTAAACAAAGTTAAAGCGTGTGGTCTTTGATGGCTTGTACGGCCATTTCGTCGCAGCGATTGTTATAAACGTTAGTGCTGTGGCCTTTGACCCAAGTGTAACGCGGGTGGTATTTTTGGTTAAGTGCTAATAGTTGTTCCCAAAGGTCACGGTTGGCCACGGGTTTTTTAGCGGTATTTCGCCAACCTTTATTCTGCCAATTAGTTAACCAGTTCTGGTTAACCGCATCGACAATGTATTTACTGTCGGTATAAACGGTAATGGGTACTTGGTTGGTTTTCAAAGATGACAGCCCGGTAATTACCGCCGTTAATTCCATACGGTTGTTAGTAGTATCCGCTACAAAGCCTGATAACTCTTTTTTTTGGTCACGGTACAGTAACACCACGCCCCAGCCACCGGGCCCGGGATTGCCACTGCACGCACCGTCAGTATAGATCGCAATTTCGTCCATTGACGCAGTGTAGCCCGAATCTGGGCGTTTGGGCAATGAAATATTTAGAAATCACGGCGACGAAAATTATGAATCAATTGCCAATATAAATAAATTGTAATTAGCGACATTACGGGCAAGGTGTACCATAAGTTGCTACCAACTGGGGTCGGTGAGATAAATAAGGTCGCGCCAAAGTAACGCATGAAGTCTAAGGCTTGCCAGGGAAAGAAACGGTAAAAAGCGAAATAACCTAACAGGCTGTTGCCCAAGATTACCGCTACGACAATGGCGAAAACTGAACCGACGATAACGAATGGCTTAGTTTTGGCAAACGATAAAATGCCGGTCAAGGCGATAAATGGTAATATCTTGAAAAGCAGACTTAATAGGTACAAAACGAAATAGTTAATGGCGGACATCACGGTCGGAGTCGTGCCGTTAAACAAGAATAAAATGTCAGTCGTAACGGTACCTTGAAAAAACAACCACCCACTAAATAGATAGAGCATAGTAAATAGCAGTAGACCAATTACTGCCATAGTTAATACAACCATGGTTTTGGTTAAGATCATCAAAGAGCGGTTCTTAGTAGCAGCCACCGCAGTAATAATTGTGTTTTGATAAGTGTCGGTAAAAAATGTTGCCGTCGCCACAATAATAACTAACAATAGCAACGGAATCATCGCCATTTCTAAATTAGTAAAAACAAAATCTAACAAACTGACTTTCGTCCTATTATTATATATTTTGCCGAAGGTAAAGGGTTGGGCAAAGTCTTGATTCGGGTGGTTAAGACGATATTCGGCGGTAAGTGCGGTTTGGGTACTGGTGTCTGCGTCTTGGTAATCGTTAAAACCGTCGTAGGTATTTAGATTTTGTTCGTGGGGCGTATTTTGGTCAATACTTACCCAGTAGCGGTTAAGTGCGTAAGCGTAAGCAACAGTATAGTCTTGCTCGGGAACGCCTGCGGGATAGGTGGTGAAAAAGTCTTGCAAGGCCGTTAAATCGTTATCGGCTAGGATTTGAATTTGCAAATTGTCTAAGGTGGTGAACATTGTCGCTTCAACTTCGGCGTTAACTTCTAAGCCGTCCCGAATGGCCTTAGCCGTTGATAATTCAGGTACAAAAAATTTATGTAAACGCAGCAAGGTCGCGTTAAGTTCGGTTACCGTGTTGGCTTTTAGTAATAAATAATCGGCTACCTTATTATTTTCGTCAGTGTAAATGAATTGGTGGTAATAATCGCTATAAAAATGTTTAAACTTTTCACCGGCAGTTTTGTATTCGTTAACCAGTACTGCGTCGGTAACGATTGGCGTATCGGCATTTAACCGTTTGTAAGCAGTGTAAAAATCGTCAAAAGCGTTTTTGATTGCTACTTGGCGATTATTATCCCAATCAGCAATTTTACTGGCTAATGCTGAATATTCTGCACTGACGTCAACCGGGGGCGTGGGCGCGTGATTCAAAACTAAACCAGAAATTAACAAGGTAACCGTCGCCACCCCCACGACGCAAATTAGTAACAGAAGTGGTGACACACGACGACAAACTTTTTTGAATTCGTAACCAAAAAGCATTTATTCCCCCATAAACAAATTCTGCCATATTTTAATATATTATTGATATGTTAACAACTAAAATTGCCATTGTCGGTGCAACGGGACTGGTCGGACAAATGATAATTAAAGTCTTGCAGGAGCGTAAAATTGTTGGCGAATATTTTTTGTTTGCTGGATCAAAGCATGCTGGTGATAAAATTATTATTAACGGTGATGAATATGTTACTGAGACTTTAACTACGGAACGCGTACAAGAAATCAAGGCTGATTTTGCATTGTTTGCGGCGAGTGCTGATGTCGCTGCTGAATGGGCGCCAATTTTTGTAGCAGCGGGAACTACGGTAATTGATAACAGCAGCCATTACCGCATGGATCCTACCGTGCCTTTAATTGTTCCGGAAATTAACTTAACGTCAATTGGTAACGCTAAATTGATTGCTAACCCTAATTGTTCGACGATAGGAGCAGTGGTGGCCTTAGCCCCGTTAGATCGCGTCTATCGCATTAAACGTATCGTTTACGCTACTTACCAAGCCATCAGTGGCGCGGGTAGTAAGCCACAATTCCCGCAGCCAATTATCAATAATGTGTTGCCGGAAATAGACGTATTTATGCCTGATGGCAGTACTAAGGAAGAAACAAAAATGATTAACGAAACAAAAAAAATTTTGGGACGTACCGATTTAGCAGTAACGGCAACGGCCGCCCGAGTACCCGTGGCTAATTGTCATTGCGTTGCGATCAACGTTGAGTTTGAACGGGAATTTGATTTGGCTGATGTCAAAAGTATCTTATCGCAAGCGGCGGGTGTAGTTTGGTGTGATGATTACGCAGTGCCGACCCAAGTTGATGGTCAAGATGCTGTTTATGTGGGACGAGTACGCCGTGATCTTGATCATCCGCGGACTTTAAATTTGTGGACGGTCAGCGATAATTTACGCAAAGGCGCCGCCACTAATGCTGTACAAATTATGGAGTCGTTACTTGCTTGACTGTTTAATTATTGATTTATGTGTTGGTGTGTCTTTTGTTGTCGTAACCGCATTAGTGACAATTTTCCTAATAAAAAAGTAAAATTCGTCAATATTCGGCAACGGCAGTGGTTTATCCTTCGGGTAAGGAGGGAAAACCATGGAAGTTTTAACCAAAACACACCGTAACATCTTGTACATCTCCTTAAACGGCGAGTTAGACGAAAAAACCGCGGAATACACGCGGTTAGCATTGGAAAAATGTATGTTACAAGCGAATGCGGGACAAATCGTGATTGATTTGGCCAATTTGTCGTTTATGGATTCAACCGGTATTGGCGTACTTATAGGTCGCTACAAAAAAATGAAGGACCGGGGTATACCAATTTTTATTTCTAATCCGTCGGTACAGGCGGAACGTATTTTTAACATGACTGGGCTATATAAAATTATGCCCAAAATAAAAGGGGCAATATAATGAATAAAAAAATTATTAATACAATGTCAATTAAAATTCCCGCAAAAAGCGAAAACGAATCGTTTGCTCGTGCAGTGGTAGCAGCCTTTTGTAGTAGTCTTGACCCGACAGTGGATGAAATCAGTGATTTAAAAACGGCGGTTAGTGAAGCCGTTACTAACTGTGTGGTTCACGCTTACCAAAAACGTCAAAGTAATGAGGATCTAATTGCTTTAGATTGTGAACTTTATGAAGATATGGTGCGGGTCAAAATTGCCGATCACGGAGTGGGAATTACTGATATCAATCAAGCGATGCAACCTTTTTATACTACGGTGCAAGACGGTGAGCGCAGTGGTATGGGGTTTACGGTTATGCAAAGTTTTATGGACGAGATATCGGTCAATAATAACGACGGGGGCGGAACAGTGGTAACGATGATTAAAAATTTTACTAAGGAAGCGGAAAAAGTCAGTGGGGAATGACCCCGCCGATGGAAGATAAAGTTATAGACTTGGTAATTAAAGCCAAGCATGGTGACAAAGATGCCAAGCAACAGTTGGTGTTGCAAAACAGCCCCTTGATTAAGTCCTTATTAAAACGCTACATCGGTAAAGGGGTAGAGTACGATGATTTATACCAACTAGGTTGTTTGGGCTTTGTTAAAGCAATTAATAAGTTTGACCCACAGTACAAAGTCAAATTTACCACGTACGCTACGCCGTTAATTATAGGCGAAATTAAACGTTTTTTGCGCGATGATGGTACGATTAAAGTTAGTCGTTCGGTTAAAACGCTGTATGTCAAAATTAAAAAGTTTTTGGCCGAAAAAAGCGGCGACCCGGTGCCACCAACTGTGGAGGTGATGGCAACAGAATTCGGGGTCAGTAAAGAAGATATAATTTTCGCAATGGAGGCGTCGCACATGCCATTGCCCTTGTTTAACAATGCTGAAAATGACGATGGCGAAGAAGCGTTAAGTTTGGGTGAGAAAATTGTGGCTGCGGATGACAGCCACTATGTTGACAACTTAATGATTAAAGATCTGTTAAGCAAATTACCTAATCGGGAACGCAAGGTTATTTTGTTGCGGTATTATCGCAATGCCACACAAAGCGAAGTGGCTCGGCAGTTGAATTTATCGCAAGTACAAGTCAGTCGAATTGAACAAAAGGTTTTACGGACGATGCGGGACTATTTTAATGCTGATGAACACGTTATTTAATTGATAATTAGTGATTGACAAATTGGTTGATCTATTTTAATATTGTTGTTATGAATGCAATTATTATGCAAGGTGGCAAGCAATATACCGTCAAAAAAGGTGACGAAGTTATTGTCGAAAAAATTGACGCGGATATCGGTGCCAAAATCACCGTCCCGACTGTTATGACTTTTGATAATGGTAAAATTGATACTAAGCCCGGAAAAATTGATGCCACCATCGTGGAACACGGTAAAGGTGAAAAGATTAACGGTTTCAAGTATAAGCCTAAAAATAACGTGCGTAAAAAATTTGGACACCGACAACCCTATACCAAAATTAAAATCGGAGGTAATAACTAACCATGGCACATCACAAAGGTGGCGGTTCAACTGCTAACGGAAGAGATAGTAATGCTAAACGCTTGGGCGTAAAATTGGCCGACGGACAACACGCGAAGGCCGGCGCGATTATTGTGCGTCAACGTGGTACCGACGTTAAGCCGGGTGAAAATGTCGGTTGTGGTCACGACCATACTTTGTTCGCTTTGAAAGAAGGTACAGTACATTTTACGCGTAAAGCGAACGACAAAAAGTTTTGTTCAGTAGAATAATCAATCACTAGCAACCATATAGATTGCTATGGTTAAAAGTGTTTTTAAAGGAGTAATGTACGCAGTCATCAGTACCTTACTCTTTGTTTTATTATTTGCCTTGATAATTAAGTGGGCAAATTTGGGTAACGTAGTTATTAGACCCGTAATGCAAGTAGTTAAGGTTTTAGGTATCTTTTTAGGGGTGGCGATTGCGTTACGTAAAGCCAAGAGTAAAGGTTGGTTGTGTGGTGGCTTAGTTGGCATTTTATACATGGTGTTTACTTGCTTAATATTTTCGCTACTGGACGGAAATTTTCAAATCGGCTTTGGCGCTTTAAGTGATTTGTTGTTCCAAACCTTAGTCGGTGTAGTATCAGCTGTAATTTTACGCATGCGAAATAAAGATGTAGAAGTGGCGTAAAGTATGTTATAATTATACTGTGGATAAATTTTTAGTAATTGATGGCAACAGTTTACTGAATCGTGCTTACTATGCTTTTGGTGGGCGGGGTGAAATTGGGGAGTTGAGTTTCGGTGGTATGCCAACTAACGCGGTGTATGGCTTCTTGAACATGATGATCCGGGCGGCTACCGATTTGCAAGTCAGTCACATCTGTGTGGCTTTTGATATGCGGGCTAAAACTTTCCGTCACCAAATGTTCGCGGGCTATAAAGCCAATCGGCATAAAATGCCCGAAGATTTGGCTTTGCAGTTTGATCAATTAAAAGATATTTTGCACACGATGCAAATTAAAATTTATCAATGTGAAGGTTACGAAGGTGACGATATTGTTGGTACCATTGCGAAACGGGTGACCGACTTAACGGTGATTAACTTAACCGCGGACCGTGACGGTTTGCAATTGGTGTCACCGAATGTGGAATTACATTTAACCAAGACGGGGGTAACTAACTTAGATGTTTGGACAGAAAATCGCGTCAAGAAAGTATATGGCGTGACTCCTAAGCAAATGATTGACGTTAAGGCTTTGATGGGTGATAAAAGTGATAATATACCCGGAGCGCCAGGCGTAGGTGAGAAAACTGCTTTGGCCTTAATACAACGTTATGGCAGTGTCGAAAGTGTAATTGCTGCCCAAGCCAACAAGAAGGTAAACGATAACGCGGCACTGGTAGAATTGTCAAAAAAATTAGCAACTATTAATTGCGAAGTACCAATTAAAT
The DNA here is from genome assembly GCA_948695535.1 of uncultured Eubacteriales bacterium. GTDB lineage: Bacteria > Bacillota > Clostridia > Christensenellales > UBA1242 > RGIG8050. The sequence goes on from CAPRTS010000004.1 coordinate 65,049, forward strand.
TTTTAATTGATGATTGTCGATTTATATTTCCGTTTCCCGACGCTGTTAAAACCAAGTTTGAACAATACGGGTTTAAGAGTCTCCTGCGACGCAATATTTGGCAAAATGGTGTGACTCCCGAAAAACCCTTGGCGGGTGTCTTCGAGGGGGTTCCGGACGAAAGTAAAACTATTGACCGCGACGTGACCCCGATTCTGCAAACCATGTCAAATAATGGACTGAAAGTTGATGTTGCGGCATTGACGGTTTTAGGGGATCGTTTAGCAACCGAAATTAAGGCATTGGAAACACGTATTTACGCTTTGGTTGGTGAACCGTTTAACATTAAATCACCGCAGGAATTAAGTGAAGTGCTGCAAAAAAAATTGGGTGTCAACTTAACAAAGAAAACCAAGACTGGCTTTTCAACTGATGAGGAAGTGCTGACTAAATTAGCACCGACTGTACCATTGGCGGCCGAAGTGTTGGCTTACCGTGGTAAGCATAAATTGTATTCGACTTACGTCCGTGGTTATGGCAACGCGGTGGACTTAGAAGGTTTAATCCATACCACTTTTAATATTGACCGCACGGCCACGGGGCGTTTGTCATCCAGCGAACCAAACCTGCAAAACATTCCCCAACGCAGTGCGGGTAGTGCCGAGTTCCGTAAAATGTTTGTGTCCCGTTTCCCGCAAGGTAAAATGGTATCAGCAGACTACTCGCAAATCGAATTACGCTTGCTAGCGGCTTTGTCGGGTGAACAGAGCCTGATTGACGCTTTTAATAATGGGGCAGATATTCACCGGCAAACAGCCACAATTATGTTTGGTGACCCCGAACGGCGCCGTGATGCCAAGGCGGTTAATTTTGGGATTATTTACGGAATTTCATCGTTCGGTTTAGCGAAAGATTTGAACTGTTCGTTCCGCGAAGCCGCTGCCGTCATTAACAATTATTTTACAACATTTCCGAAAATTAAAGAGTTCCTGGATAACTGCGTGGATTCCGCCAAGAAAAATGGTTACGCAGCGACGCTGTTTGGCCGCCGTCGTTATATCCCCGAATTGTACGCCAATAATAATAACGTAGTAGCGTTCGCAACGCGGGCGGCAATGAACATGCCAATGCAAGGTACCGCCGCCGACATTATTAAAAAGGCGATGATTAAAATTGACACCGAATTCAAAGCACGTGGCTTGAAAAGTTTAATGGTGCTACAAATACACGACGAACTGGTTTTCGACTGCGTACCCGAAGAAGTCGACATTGTCTGCGAGATCGCTAAGCGACAAATGGAAAGTGTGGTAGAACTGTCCGTTAAGTTGGACGTAAACATTACCGTTGACGATACGTTATGACGCCAAGACTTTGCGGTTTTGGATTAGGTACACCAACCCCGACAGTAAACAACAAACAGTTTGCAAGCCGATTAAGACGTAGCCAATGATTTGCAAGACCAACAGCCAACTAAGGTCGGCCGGTAAGCACGGTAACAGCATTAACCATGGTACAGCGATAAAAGCAATCGTGGTTTTAATTTTACCAAACATGTTGGCGGCCATGATTGTGCCCTTGGTGGCGGCTAACATGCGTAGGCAGTCAATGGCGAAATCGCGAATCAAATTGATAAAGTAAATAATTACGCATGCCCATAACGGTAAAATGTCACTAACCACGATTAGGAACAAACCCGTATAGTACAACATCTTGTCGGCGATGGGGTCTAACATTTTGCCGACGTTGCTGACAACATTGTGTTTGCGGGCTAAATGACCGTCTAGGAAATCAGTAACGGCCGCAACGATATAAATTGTAATTGCTATGATTTTGCTGTACGGGACTAAATCGACCAGATAGAATAAGTAAATTAATGGTAATAATAAAATACGGACAGCAGTAATGATGTTGGGAATATGTTTTGACATGGTCACCTCAAAAGAGTATAATCAAATATACTTATTAAAGTAAAGGAGAAAATTAACGATGAATGTAGGTGTAGCGATTACCCTCATTATCGTGGCTCTGGTTGTAGGTCTTGGGTTAGGCTACTTGTGTTGCTGGTTCTTTCAATCCAAGGCGATGAAAAAAAATCGTCAAGCCGCCAGCGAACTGGCGAAAAAGGCCATTAACGAAGCCGCCACGATAAAACAGAAAACCTTGTTGGACGCGCAACAAGAAGTCCACCAACTGCGCGTGGAATGCGATAACGAAATCCGCGAGCGTCGTGCGGAAATTCAACGTATGGAGTCCCGTATCTTAACGCGGGAAGAGCAACTGGGCAAACGGGAAGAAAATTTGGAGAACAAGGAACTGGCCTTGGAAAATACGCGTGCGCAAATTGAGAACACTAAGCGCCAAGTCGAAAGCAACTTGCAGGCTGCCCAGAAGAAAAAAGAAGAGGCCGTGACTAAATTGGAAACGCTGTCGGGATTGACCAAGGCCGAGGCCAAGAAACTGATTATCGACAACTTGACCGAAGAAGCCAAAGCCGACGCCGTCAAAACGATTCGCGAAATCGAAGAAGACGCCAAAGAAAACGCCGACCAAAAGGCGCGCGAAGTGATTACCAACGCGGTGCAACGGCTGTCAACCGAAGTCAGCAACGAAATTATGACTTCGACCGTCAATATTTCGGGCGACGAAATTAAAGGCCGTTTGATTGGTAAAGAAGGTCGCAATATCCGTGCCATTGAGGCCGCGACCGGTGTGGACTTGATTATCGACGATACGCCCGACGTGATTACCGTTTCGTCGTTCGACCCGTACCGTCGCGAAATTGCACGACTGGCACTGGAAAAACTGATTATGGACGGCCGTGTCAATCCCGCCCGTATTGAAGAAATCGTCGAGCGCACTAAAAAAGAATTGGAGCAGAACTGCCGTAACGTCGGCGAACACGCGGCCTATGACGCGCGCGTTAACGGTTTGCCCAGTGAAATCATCAAACATTTGGGGCGCTTAAAGTTCCGTTACAGTTACGGCCAAAACGTGTTAAAACACAGCGTCGAAGTGTCGCAACTGGCCGGACTGCTGGCGATTGAATTGGGTGCCAACGAACAAGTCTGCCGTCGCGCGGGCTTACTGCACGACATTGGTAAGGCCACCGACCACGAAGTTGACGGCACGCACGTTTCGATTGGTGTCGATTTGGCGCGCCGTTGCAAAGAAAGTGACGCCGTGATTCACTGTATCGAGGCTCACCATTTCGACGTGCCGTTCAAGTCGTTGGAAGCCGTCATTGTCCAAGTTGCCGACGCGATCAGTGCTTCGCGTCCGGGTGCGCGCCGTGAGAATTTGGAAAACTATATTAAACGCCTGCACGATTTGGAAGATATTTGCCAGTCTAAAACCGGCGTGGATAAATGTTACGCGATTTCGGCCGGCCGGGAAGTGCGCGTGATCGTTAAGCCCGACCAAGTCTCCGACAGCCAAGCCCTGTTCATGGCGAAAGACATTGCCAAAGAAATTGAAAGCAAACTGCAATACCCGGGTCAAATCAAAGTCAACGTGATCCGGGAAACCCGCGCCACGGAACTGGCCAAATAACGGGGCAGGATTAACGCATTAAAAAAGACCGTCGTCGTGGCGGTCTTTTCGTTTGGTGTAGTATCGTGCTTAGTACGCGGATTTGCCACGCGCTTCTTTGCGGGCGCGCTTGCGGGCGTTTTCGCTTTTTAATTTGCGGGCGACACTGGGCTTGACGTATTCTTCTTTGCGTTTCATGTCCGCCATAATGCCGTCTTTTTGGACTTTGCGTTTGAAGCGTTTTAACGCGTTTTCCAAACTTTCGTTTTCACCGACGATGACTTGGCTCACTTTTTCTCACCCCGCTTTTAATTTACAATATTTCTAAAATAGCGTATCATGGGACAGAAGTCAATGGTTTATTTAGTTACTTACGGTTGCAAAGTTAATTACTGGGAAAGCGAAGCCGTCGCGACGCTACTCGACCGCGTGGGCGTCGCTAACCAGATGTTAAACGACGGGGCGATTGCGCGCGTGCCGGACGGCGACGTTTTCGTCGTTAATTCGTGCGCGGTGACCAGTATGGCCGAAAAAAAATCGCGCTACGGCATCGCCAAGATTAAAAAGTACCACCCGCACGCGCTTATCGTCACCATGGGTTGTGCACTGGGACGTAAATCGCCAGAACAAGTCGCCACCGCAGTGTGTGCCGGTTTGGCGGGGGACGGTGTTGACCGTGACGTCGGGGCGCCAACCACCGTGCAACACCGGCGCGAAAAGGCCTTTATCAAGGTGCAAGACGGCTGTCGCAACTTTTGTAATTACTGTATCATTCCGTACCGCCGTAACACGCTTGGCCACCGGACGCCGGCCGACGTGGTGGCGGAAATTAACGCCCAAGGGGCGCACGTGACGGAAATCGTGCTGTGCGGGATTAACCTGTGTTATTACCCCAATTTTGCGGAATTGTGCCGGGCGGTGGACGCGTGCGGTCGCGCGTGGCGGATCAGCAGTTTAGAACCGCCCCTGATCACCCCGGAACTGATCGCTACTTGGCGCGCGTGTCGCCATTTCGTGCCGGCGTTCCACATTTGTTTGCAAGCCGGCGACGACGGGGTACTGCGGGACATGAACCGCCATTATACCACCGCCGATTACGCCCGGATTATTGACGCTTTGCGCACCGCGTTCCCGGACGGCTCCTTCGCCACCGACGTGATTGTCGGCTATCCTACCGAAACTGATGACGCGTTTGAACGTACTTATCAATTCTTGCAAAATCTGCGTTTGGACAAATTGCATATCTTTCCGTTTTCGCCCCGCGCCGGCACGCCGGCCGCCCAATTAAAACCACTGACCAACGCGGTGGTGACCGCCCGCGTCGCACGCCTTGACGAACTTAATCACCGGTAAAATCATTTTACATTTTTTTGGCAATGTGATAAATAATATCTGTATATGGGGGGCAAAAACAAAAGAAGAAAAGCCGCATTGCTGGTGACCGGCCTTTGTGCCGTCATTTTTGCTGTGGTGGCTTTGGCGTTTTGCTTCAATGATTTTACGTTGTTAACCCGTGAAAAAATCTATGCCGCCGACGTTGATGTCGGTACCGGTAAAACCAATACGCAAAGCAGTCCCGGTCAGTATACTTTCAAATTCTCCAACGGCGTGGCGGGCGAAACCCCTGTGTATTACGTCGAATTTGCCGGCGCCAATGGTGGTGGTGGTAAAACATCATCGGCCGGTAGAGGTGCCGTTGTTTACGGTTTCTACAAAGGCACCAGCATGGCCACCAATATCCAAGGTTACCGTGGTACTGATAAAACCAGCGGTGGTGGCTACACCAAGGTTGTCTTAAATTTTATGAACAAAGACGGCAGTGGTGAAGGTGATTCCTACGCTGCGGGCGGTGGTGGTGTTGCTGACCCAAAAACTTTTACAATAAGCAATGTGTATAATGGTAAAACTAGTAGTCCATACAGTAAAGAGTTCAACAATGGATACTCTGGCGAGGTTGGCCATGGTGGTTGGGCTCTAGGCGGGGAACCGGGGTTGGCGGGCCTTGGCGGAACGCATGATCACGCTGGGTATTCGTATATGTCTGGTAATGCCGGTTCCAGTAATAATGGTGGTAGTAGCGCCACCATTAATAATGGTTTTTCTGGACAAGGCGGTAATGGTTATTTCGGCGGTAGTAGTGGCGGTTATGATACATTCGATACCGACTACGATTATGGTGTTACAGACAGCAGTCACTCTACTAGTACCACAACCAAGTACATGACCAATGGTGATATACTAGGTTATACATTCGGTGGCGGCGCGGGCGGTAGCAGTTCGCCCAATTCATATCCCAAAAATACTCAAGATAATTACTATTATGGTCGGGGCGGCCGAATGAACTATAGCGATTACTGGAAAGACTCCGTTAGTACCGGACAAGGGTACGTCAAAGTTATCCGTTTGAACGCCAGCAGTTACCCCAAGGACGTGTCCTTCGTTAATGACAACCGCAGTCATACCATGCCCGGTGGCACAGTGGTCAGCGATTCGTCGTTTTCCGGTTTCAAAACACGGTTCATTTGGAGTACCGACGGTGGCAAGAATTGGACGGATTGGGCGACCACAGCCCCCAGTGCCACCAATGTCGGTATTACCACCGTGCAATGGCGTTACCAAATTTACGGTTTAGATAGTACCAGTTACACCCCGGCGCAATCCAACGACAAAGGTATTATTCACCAAGGTACGGCAAAGTTAATTATTACCGGTGCTGGTAACGCCGGGACGTTGAATTTTGACGCTGTTAATTACACCGGCCAACAACATAAATTTATCACCAATGACCCCACCGGCGCGACCGCCGGTGCCACCGTGCATTACGCGATTACGACCGACGCGGGTGGTTATTACACCCGCGAAGAAAGTGGCAAGTTGGCCAAAAACCCGAACGATGGTTTTACGTGGAAGCCGTTGTCCACCATGCGGGGCGAAAATAATTGGCCGGTCAACGCCGGTACTTATTACGTGCATTGGTACGTAGTGGCCAGAGCCCCGTCGGGCAACGACCCCGGCAACACCGAATCCAAGGTGAAGTGGACGAAGTTCACCATTAACAAAAGTACGCCCACGTTAAGTACGGGCACGTTGAAGGGCACGAATCCAAAATACAACGGGCAAATGCAGGCGTTATTTACCGGGGCGCCGAACGTTACCGTCAATTATCGCGGTAACAGTTACAACGTCGCGTCGGCAGCCAACATTTTATATAACCTTTCTACCAGCACCGAAAACCCGAACGCGTTATTTACCCCGACCAGCCAGTTAAGTAAATTGTGCACCGATGCGGTAAGTTTATCGTCGTATTATTTGTGGGCGAAAGCGGATGACAGTGCCAACCTTAACGGTACCGACTGGAAATTTATGGGCGAAGTGACCAAGTCGCGCATCCAGAAGGCTACGCTTTACGCGACGGGCTTAAAAGTCAGTGAACCCAACAGTCGCGATTACAACGGTCGGTCTTTGCCGTTTATCGCCGGCACGCCGGCCACCAATTTAGAACAATCAATTCCGCTTAATTCGCCGGACATGGGCAAAGTCCAATATTGGCGTTGGTTTATTGCGGCCGACGAATTGGCCAAAAAAGAGCAGGACCCCAGTTACGAAGTGAAGGTTGACCGCACTTTGTACGGTCTTGATTTCGCGACCGTTAACCAAGCCAAGGACGCCGGTACTTACGAATTGGTGGTTACCTGGACGGGCAGTAACAACGTCGAGTCCAGTGACCCGGAAAACAGCACCAATCCCCAAGACGGTACGCACATTGGTACTTTCACCATTCGCAAAGCCGACCACAACATCACTTTGGGCAGTGGCTTGACCTTAATTAACGGTCAAACCATTGCCACGGGCGGGGTGCCGTTGGTGGCGGACGGCCGTTTGGAATGTATCATGGACGGCAACATGGCTACCGAACTTAACGACGTGATTGACGGCACGGCGGACGGCAACTACGTCAGTTTCTATTGGAGCCAAGATGGCGTTAACCCGCCGAACTTGGACGTTGCCGCGGTGCAGGACGCGTTCTTAAAGCAAGGGCCGATTGGTGGTGTTTCCGGTGCGACCAGCATGCAGTTATTGTACAATTACCGCACGCCGTTGGCCGGCACATGGTACTTGTGGATTAAGTTTGACCAGCATCGCAACATCGCGAAAGACACTTTGGTGCGCTATGATTTCACGGTGGTAGTTAACAACTTGCCCGCGACCAACGTTACTTTGCAGGACGTTAACGGTGGGTTACGCCACAACGACGACTTGCCGTTCGATGCGCGTTACCACCAAATTGCCACGGGTGATTTCTTGTACGCCGAAGATTTTATCAAGATTGACGAAAACGATGTCGAATACAACATTTTCGATCTCAGTGCGAACGCTTTAATCCGCGACTGGACGAAAGATAAAACCCAATTACAGGTCGATACTTTCGGCAGTTACTTCTTGACCGTGCGTTGGGGTTATACCACGGACGAAAATGGCGACAATTACTACCACGAAAATGTGGACATTACCGACGAAGCCGGTATCCGTTTGTACTACTTGGATCGACCGTTCAAAATTACGACCAAAACCAACTTCGACGATTTGACTTTTGGTGGCTTACCGAGTACGGCTCCGGCGGAGCAACCGCACATGTACGATAACACGGCGGTACGTTATTCGGCCGCCCCGGAAACTGCGTTACAGTTCTTTATTGACTACGACGCGGAAAAACGCCCGGATCCTTTGGCAAAAAAATACGCGGACTGCTTCGACATTATTACTTTCGGCTTGTCGTTGGACGCTAACGTAATGCCGACCGTATATTCGGCTACCATTCCCGAAGCTACGGACGTCGGTGATTACTACTTGTTCGTCAGTTGGACCGGCGACAAAGCGAACGTTAAAAACGGTTTGAAAATTTACAATCCGGACGAATACTTATCAATCATTAAGGCGACCAAGGAGCAAATTAAAATCGACAATATCCAAGCGTTAAGTGCCGCCGACCGTACCTATACCGGCTCGCAAATCCCGTTGTTTGGCTTTGTCGACGATTCGGGCTTGCCGTTGTTCTCGGTCTTGAATTCAATGCAACCGGAAATCTCGGGCGGGGAAGGGGCTGAGCCAATTAAAAATTACAAAACGTTCAACTTGTATGGTGGTATTATTAAGTACGCTTTGACGTCAACCGACGAGGCACCGGCACCGACCGACAGCCAATGGGTGGCAACCTTGGCGGAGGCTACCCAGTTAAGGGTGGCTTGGAAGGTTAATACCAGTCATGACTCGGTAGACAATATTGCTCCGTATTATTTGTACGTGATGATTCAAGGTGACCGTAACGTTGAAGATTCTATTTACCACCAAGGTCAAGATTGGGAAACCACGATGAATTTGCAAGAAGCCTACGTCGATGACGACAAACCGCCGCGACCGTACCCCAATTTGTCTTACATCGCGGGTACTTCGCAAGTCTTGATTCGTAACAGTCTGCAAGAATCGGAAGCTGTTGATGGCATAAAACCGCCCGTAGAATACATGTTGTACTCGCCCGGTGGCGAACAAAAATGGGTGCGCAATACGGAGAATGTTGAAGGTGGACCTAACATGGCGAACACCATTAAGGCCGCTGACCCGGGAACTTATTATATCTTCTACCGCGGTGGTCACGACGACAACCACAGTGTGGAACAACCCGAAGTAATCGCGGCTGGGCAAATCGGTAAAAAAGATACCAGTGGTTTGGGCGTTGGTTACAAATACGTTGTGGTGCAAATTCAGCCCGCTACCGCCAGCATCTCCGTTGTCCCCAGCAGTGCTAATATGGTCTACAACGGGCGTGAGCAATTATTCTTTAACCAAGGCTATGGTAAGATTGAAGGTGACGACCGTTTGAATTTAGTTTACGCGGTTTTTGACCACGTTGTTACGCCCAGCGAGTTGAATGCTCTGTTAAATCTCAACGAAAAAGATGAAAACGCGGTAACTAACCAAGATTTTTATACCCGTTTCGATGAATACTTAACCAAAAGTAATACGTTCGCACTGTATACTGAACCCGAAAAACTAAAGCGAACCAACGCTGGTACTTACACCATATATTACCGTGCCGACACAGTCCATGGTATTGGTGAGAACCCATTACAATCAGTGCAAATTGATATTGCTCGTACGCGCATCAATGCTAAACGTTTGGATTATTTGGAAACGGCAGATACGCCTAACCAAGAAAATTCTAAATTCTACAAGGCTGATGATTACGCTTTGTTGCGCACGCCTTTGGTTTTCGGCTTTAATGGTACGGACGGCTTGGGCACCGAAGGCCCCGACTACGCCTTGACCAATGAAGAGAAATATTGGAACACGGTCGGTAAAATCGGCGATATTGAATACGGTGTGGCTAAGGCACGTACGGGGGCTGGCGTTCCCGAAACTCCGACGACAATTGTCGGCAACTATCTTGATTTAACGGCACGCGAAGCGGGTAGGTATTACTTATACTATCGCGTTTGGGCGGGGGATAACCATTTAGGCTCCGGCGGTAAAGACCGTGGTGAAGTACCGACTTGGATATGCTTCAACGAAAAGCAACCAGTTTATATTTTGCGGGCAGACAGTTCTGTCGTCGATTTATCGTGGTCGACTGACAATTTCGGGCCGATCATGCGTTACAATGGTCAACAACGAACGGTCGTAACGCAAGGTGATGTCGTGTTAAAAATCGGGGATTACGTGGTTACAGACACGATCGGTAAGGTGCAGTACGCATTAACTTCTTCAACGAACAGTCCCGGTGAAATTTCGGACGAATGGAAAGACACTTATTTGGCCGCCACCAAAGAAGACGCGGGTGAGTACTATTTGCACGTCAAAATAGATCAAAGCGACAATTTAACGCAGTTAATTGGTTGTGTTAACCCGTTTAATCCGGCCATCTTGGGTAAAGCTATTGCCGAAGATTTAGGCATTACGGGCATCACGCTTTACGACCAAATGTACAACGGCGGCTGGCTGAATTTGGCGGTTGGTAACTTGCAGGTCAATACAATTGCCAATGTTGGCAACAAACAAATGGTAATTAAAGCGAACATTTTGCCGGAAGTAACCGGGTACTTCCAATACATGGCTACGCAAAACGAACCATCGGCTAACTGGCCAACTGAACAAGGGCTGGAACACGCTACGTGTCGTGAAGTTGGTAGTTATTATTTATATGTAAAAATTCCGGCCACCGATAAAACTGAAGAAGTAGTACTATTGGTTAACGCCGATCCCGTCAAGATTACGCCCGCTAACGAGGACAACATCTATATTGTTAACCCCAATTTATCCGAGGCGGTTGAGTATAATGGTTGCCCGCACCGTATGATTTTAGGTGAAGCTAATTTGGCTTTACGTAGTGGTAATGACTTGTCGGGTATCCGTGGTAAGGCGTGGTATTACCTGAAAAAGAATGACAGTACTTTGCCCAGTGTTAATGTCGACCTTGAACAATCAGCTTGGACACAATCCTATCAACAAATTACAGCGACTGACCGGGGCATCTATTATGTTTTTGTGATGTTCACGGAAGGTACCAACCACACCGCCTTGAAACCCATATTGGCTGGGCAAGTGGAAATTACCAAGGCAGGGGCAAGTACTTTGTTGCTGTCGGGAATTCGTTATGAAGATGACGTAACTTATAATGGTCGCGGGCAACCAATTGCCAGTGGTGAATTGGTCTTGAAAATTGATATGGGTAGTGAATTGGTTACCGCGACGGGAGCAGGTACTGTGCGTTACGCTTGGGGTAATAGTAATAAATTGGCGCCTAATTTTGCCGATGAAGATTGGGTAACCGATTTGTCGCAACTGACGGCAATTAATGCAGGAGAATATTACCTTTGGGTTTGGGTTGAAGGTGGCGACAATATAGCATCTTTCCGTGCTTGTCTGGAACACGATGATCATGACCAACCGCGTCAGTACCGCTTGATTAAACAAGCAGGGGCGGATAAAGTTGACTTGTCTGGTATTGTACAATACGCTCCGCATTTGGTTTATTCGGGACTTCCACAACAGTTGGCAACTGGTAAATTAGTGCAAAAGATTAATAATATTGAAGTTACCAGTGGTTACATTGCTTATGGTTTAGGTTCAGGGCCTAACAAAGGGCAAGAGCCAACTAATTGGGTTAATTCATTAAGTTTAATCACGGCTACTGAGGCGACGGCTGATAGTGAATACTATTACATTTGGGTACGCATTGACGAAAGTGCTAATATTGCTACTAAAACTAAATGCGTTTTACAGGTTAAAATCGACCGAGCTAAGGCCGAGGTGACAGATATCGCTGGTGCAGAAAATTTGTTTTATTATCAAGGCGATCAACGTTTATTGGCCTCCCCGGGTAAAGCGAATTTCGGAGAAGTAGTTTACCGCTTGACTGATGGGGGAAATGTTTATGATGCCAGTGATTGGTTGACCGATTGGCGTGACGTGGTTGGGCAAAACGCGGGTTGGTATACTGTTTTCTATGCAGTCATTGATAACCCGAATTGGGAATATTACAGCAACAACTTACGTGTTTATATCCAACGATCTACGGCTACCTTTATTGATAAGCCATTGGCCAAAGAATACTTGGTTTATAACGAACAAGCACAAGATTTACTTGATTTTGGTAAATTATTGCCCGAGGCCGCAGCACAGGGATGTCGCATAAAATTTAGTTATGAAGGCGATGACCATTGGTACGAATATTACGATAGCAACCGTGCTACTGATGAAAAAGATGCCCATTACGTTTGGGGAGAAAGCGGTAAACTACCGGGACGTACGGCCGCCGGCACCTACACCATTCAGTATTACACTACGGGCAGTGATAGTACCAACAACTATGTAGACGAATATTCGGAAGAGGGCGGTTGGCAGTTGCACACTTTGGTTATTGAAATTAAACGACGCGAAATCATTTGGTTGTCACGTCCCACGGCACGTTACGGCTTAAAAAATACTGGCGAAAGTCAAGAATTATTGTCGGCGGGGATGTTATCGGCCGAAGGTGGTGATGGTGCAACAATCCAGTACACTATCAACAAAGATGGTGCGTGGGAAACTAATATTCCCACGGGGCATGGTGAAAAAATCTTCTATTGTTGGTACCAAGTTCGTTTCAAACCGGATAATAATTATTTTATTGATAACGATGAGTTGTACGATGCGGATCAAGTCGCTGACGATGGTTATGTATATACTAGGCCACAAGTTATACAAGTGCTGATGCAGAAATTGGCATTCTCTTTCCGTGGCGACGAACCAACCAGCACAACGGTCACTTATAATGCTACTAATCAAGTTTTGGTGCAAGGCGGTGAACTGTCAACTTCGGAAACCGACGTCAATGGTGTTTACGTTAATTACCGTATAAATGGTGGTACTTGGTTAGGCGAAGGTGCTTTGCCAACAGCAGCCAAAATTGGTACTTACGAAATTGAATGGGAACTTATATTTGACGAAAATATTTTTGAATACACCGGTAATAATCGGGCTGGTAAATTTACCTCCACTATTGTGCCGGCAGTTATTGCCGGAAACGAAATTCGTGCAATAATTACCATTGATGAAGATAATAATTATAATATTGGTTTTGACCAAGGCAGTTATTCTAATGAGTTTGGTTTGGAATTAAATGAAGTAATTCAGTATCGTTTCCGTCGCCGAGACCAATATTTCACCAACGACGCTTGGCATTTGTGGAATGATAAAGAATTTGGCTTTGATAAAAATAAAATTGGTACTTACGAAATTCAAGCCTTCATTGACCCCGAAGCGGGAAGCAACTTCACTGCTTATGAGCAAACGGAACCTTTTGAAACCTTTACCATTGCTAAGGATTTGCTGGTTAATATTGATATCCGCGATAAGAGTAATCCGCCGTTATTACGCGTGTGGGTTGATTTGACTGGCAATATGGGATATGCAGATTCGCCATTCAAAACCGAATATAACCCGTTGGATAAGGATAGCGTCGTATTGTACGGCGTTAATTCACCGGGAAATGGTGGACAAGGGGTGATTCGCGTACAGTGCTATAACGAGTATTATTACTATTTGTCGGATACTTTAGTTAGCGATGACCAAAAAACCAACCGCGAATCCGGTATCAAATTAACTGCGGAAAATACTCAACAAGCAACGTTAATGCTTAATCCGGGATTGGATGCCATGAATAATAATTATACAGCTTTTATATACGAGGTTTATAAAATCTCTTATGATGCCAATGGTGGCCGTGGTAGTTTACCTGATGCTTGGAAATGGCATTCTGTACCGTACGAATTGGCGGAAAATAACTTTGACCGCGATGGTTTAATTCCTGATGGTTGGAGCAAGTATTCCAGTGGCTCGGGGGAACGTTTCCGTAATGGTAACATGTATTACCACGATAATTTGTCGCAAGTGTTCTACGCACAATACGTGGAGGAAAACAAGAAAACAGTGTTGATCCGTTGGAAAGTCGGAAATTATGAAATCAGTTCAACGGGTGACTGGTTTAATGCGGAGCAAGAACCAGAACGTGGTAAGGGTATGACTTACTACTTGAATGAACCAATTTATTTGCCAGATATTTCAGGGCTTCCGGATACGGCAACTTCTGGTTTCCACATCCGGGGTTGGCTCTTTGAAGGAGAAGACACCGGCTATTTCTGGGGCTGTGTTGCTAATCGGGAAAACTGTGAAGAAATAGTTTTTGTGGCGGATTTGAACAGTAATGGTGATGATTATATCAGTGTCGTTTTCACCAGCGAAGGTAGTCCGGTACACGCGAACGTAATGATTGCTAATGGGGCACAAAGTTACATGGCCTTATCAGGGGTGACGGCCAGCGATTTCCAAAAATACAATTACCAAAAATTTGTTGATGAATATGACGTAAGTGCAAATGGCCCCATCATTGTGGGTGACAATGATCGTGCCATTACCTATGAACTTGGTGCCGCAAAAGAGCCGGAAAAACCACCCGTTATTGAAAAACCCGAGCCTAAACCTGTAAATGACGATAATGCTGGCAGCACGGTTACGATGGTAATACTAATGGTTGTCGGCTTGCTGATTGCGGCAGTGGCTTTGACTGTTTATCTGTTGTTGCGTAACGGTAAATTAAAAATTAAATTAAAAAGGTTGAAAGAAGATAAAACCGTATAAATAGTAATTGACAAATAGCGCATTTGTCATTATAATTAACAAATATGATAGCACAAAAATCTTTTTTCGCAGACCAGCAAAATACTAAACGTGAATGGTTGCTAATTGACGCTACGGGTTTACCGGTTGGTCGTCTTTGCAGCCGCGTGGCTTTGATCTTACGTGGTAAGCACAAACCGACTTATACACCGCATCATGATGCCGGTGATTACGTTATTATTATCAATGCTGAAAAGGCCATCTTTACCGGCAAAAAAATGACTGATAAATATTATTTCAGTTATAGTGGTTACGTTGGTGGTGATAAATATGTGCAAGCTAAGGAAGCAATGCACAAAAATCCGGCGTGGGTCATTGAACACGCCATCAAAGGTATGTTGCCCAAAAATTCTTTGGGTCGTGAAATGTTCAAAAAATTAAAAGTTTACAACAATGCGGAACACCCGCACGCTGCACAAAAACCGCGTAAGGTAGACATTAAAGGGAAGGCAAATTAATTATGGCAGTAAAGAAAAACACAGTAGCACAAACTTTGGGTACGGGGCGTCGTAAATCCAGCATCGCCCGTGTTCGCTTAGTGGCCGGTACGGGTAAGGTTATTATTAACCAAAAACCGTTGGAAGAATATTTTGGTGATGGTTTTATGCGCTTAACGGTTAATCAACCGTTCACTTTGTTAAACGTGGCTACGTTTGACGCTTTGGTTACGGTCAATGGTGGTGGCTTAGCGGGGCAAGCGGGGGCAATCCGTCACGGTATTGCGCGAGCCTTGGTAAAAGAAGATGAAAGTTATAAAGCAGAATTGAAAAAGGCTGGTTTCTTAACGCGTGATCCACGTATGAAAGAACGTAAAAAATACGGCTTGAAAAAAGCCCGACGGGCGCCACAATTTTCAAAGCGATAATTATTTGCTTTTTGGTATTATATGGCGGTATAATATTTTATGGCGAATATCAATATTGTTGCCGAGTTTGCTGGTGATAATTTAAAATTATTCAAACGCGGGTTGGGTATCATTTTTAATGAGGAAATTAATCCGCAATTAAAAAAGGATATTCGCCGCGTAATGCCTGAACAACAACAAAAAAAGATTGCCGTAGTGGCTGGTGCCGGGGCGACCGAAGAACGTACGGCTACTGAAAAAGCAATTTTATACAGTGCGGGTTTCTGCGAATTAGTTTACGTACAGCCTACTGTGGCCTTGGCGGCCTATTTTGGATACCAATTTAACGAAACAATGCCGGTAATGTCAGTAGTAATTGGTGAAGATGCAACTGATTTAGCGATTATTTTGGGTGATAAGATTTTGTACAGCGGCATCTTGGATATAGGGGTTAATACGTGTTTGTCGGCCATTGCTGACTTTATCAACGAAAAATTCAATGTGGAAATTGGCTACGAAAAAACAAGAGATATTTTTAACAACGTTGCGTCTTTATTACCAAATGACAGCCGTTTTGCTAAATATCCTGAATTTATTATTAAAGCCGAACAGGTACGTGAAATTGTTTATCCGTTGTACGAACAAATAATTGGGGCAATCAACCACTTGTTATCGGAAGCCAGTGTTGAAATTATTCGACAAATTAACAGTACCGGAGTAGTGTTCGGGGGCATTGGGGCGGGCGTTCGCGGGTTACCGGAAGCGGTGTATTCCGTTATTGGGCTGCAATCTTTAATTGCCGACGACCATAACAACGCGACTTTATTAGGAACTGGTAACTTATTAGCTGCTGGTAAAACGTTTCTAAAAATGGCAATTGACGCATAAATTGATGGTGTGCGATTCTTTATTCACCCACTGTTTATATTGGTCGCTGGCTTAGCCTTTTTTTACTCGGCGGGGCACTTTTTTGTAGCGTTAATTATCGCGGTATTACTGCACGAATCTGCTCACATCTTAGCCGCAAAGCATTACGGACTTTCGCCGTCGCGCTTAGCGTTGACACCGTTTGGTGGGGCAGTAAATTTACAAACTGAATTTTTGACGGTTCAGCAACGAAACTTGATCTACTTGGCTGGGCCGGCAGGTAGTTTGTTGTTGACAATGTTTTTTGGGGTGTTAGTGTGGCTGTTCCCGGTAGTATTTGGTTATTTGGAATATTTGGTCGTGGCAAACTTTTTGGTGGGAATGATGAATGTATTGCCCGTTTATCCTTTGGATGGCGGTAAGGTTATTGCGGGTTTAGTAAAGCCAAAATACGTGTTATGGTGGTCAAACTTAACCTTTGCGTTAGTATTATTAGTGGCAATAATTAAATTTAATTTTGGTTGGATTGCTTTCGCGGTAATGGTATTGGTGCAAATTAATTGGGAATACCGTGCTACGACCTATCATGACCATTTCAAACGTTATTGCGGAGCCAAGGTGGGTAAGTATGTACAATGCGGAGTTTTGTCATCAATGAAGCTACTGACGGTTTATAAAATGGTTGATGCTCGTCACCCGACTACTTTTGTGGTTACTGATCGTAACGGGCTAATGTTTGATGAACACGCTTTGGAACAGTGGCTGTTAGCCAACGCTAATGATACGAAAATTGCTTACTGCCTTGACAAAAGCAACACCCATTCAGCATAATGTAATGATTAAGGAGAATTAAAATATGACCACTGATTATACTCAACAACGCAACTTTATTGCACACTATGCTGATTGCTATAATGCCGATCGTTGTAAGCGGGTAAAATTGACGCCGCAAATGATGGATAAAATGTACAATTTTTTGTCTAACGCAACCATTGACCAACTTTATAATGCGTGTCAATTCGTGATTGAGAAAGAAATAAATTACCATTACCGTGACGCTAAGCAAACATCGGTTGACGCGGAAATGGAAGAAACTTACCACATTCTTGGCTTGCATTTTTGGGGAAATTTGCGTAATCGTTTATACGAGTACAATCGTACCGGGATAAAAGATTTTTATAAGGCGGTGGCAACTGACCAACAGAATATGGCCTATACAGTACATAGTTTGCAAAAAACTTATACTGAACGCTATGGTTGGCAAAGTACCACTTTGATTGATAATAACCAACAAGGCTTGCAATGTGAACTGGCAACCAGTCAAAGTAAATTGGCTTTGTTGCGACAAATTATGAGTTACGCCCCGAAATGGCAGTGCCAAGACCAAGAGCCAGGTCGAGAGCGCGGTTAAACATACATATGGTGGCGTGGATGGCAGATTGAACGAACTAGCATCATCATAAATCGCGTTATTGATTTTTTGCTCCATATTTTCACTTTTTTCTAAAGACAATCTCTCTTTTGATTTATCGACAATGTTGAAAATAACAATAATTTTATTAGGATACAAGCGAATTTCTTTTACTAAGGAATTGATTAACGCTTTTCGAACTTTGACGCTGTTTAATTTAGTAAATAAGTGTGAACGCAAAAAATCTTCTATATCTGTTTTTTCTAAATAGCCATAACTTCGATTTCTTTCGTTGTTTATCTTGGTTTCAATTTCGTTTAATTCAACTTCTAATTCATTCAAGCGTTTTTGTGTGAAATCAGAAATAATACCTTGCTCAATTGCTTTAACTATGTTTTGGATAGCCCTAGCAGTTTCTTTCTTCTTGTTCTCAAGAATGGCCAGATTGGAATCGTCGGTGATTTTCTTATGTAAGTAATCATAAACTTTATTAACAATAAAAATTAAGTTTTCTTCGGTATACATTACTTTGCAGATTGTGTCGATGACTAAATCTTCAATATATTCTTTAGCGATTTGTTTAGTATCGCAGCCTTTGGGTTTATGGCGATTTCTATTACAAATATAATAATAGTAACTTGTTTTATTCTGACTAGTGCCGCTGACACCAGTCATTTTCTCGTTGCATAAACCACAAACTAATTTACCACTGAGAATGTAGTTATAAACTGATTTTACCGAATGACGCGAATGCTTATTCTTCTCAAGTAGGGCTTGAACTTGTTCCCAAAGATTATCGTTAATAATTTGTGGATAGATATTAGTAAAGATTTGCCCGCGATGTTCGGTCTTTCCGTTATAGTGTTGTTTGTGTAAAACATGGAAGATATAACGTTCTGTAAAATATTGTCCAGTAGGGCGCACAAAACCATGGTCATTTAAGTCATCAGCAATTTCATGTGCGGTATAACCTTGGGCATATTTAGTAAAAATTAAGTTAATGATTTTGCGTTCTTTTTCATTGATAACAAATTTTTTATTGATAATATCATAACCAATAAGTTTGCCACCACCGGTTGCATTGCCTTTCATCCAACTTTCGTATAAACCGCGATTTACTTTTTGGCGTAATTCTGCACTATAATATTGATTAATTCCTACAATAACAGATTCCATTAAAGCTCCTTCGGGGCTATCCGGAATATTTTCCATTACAGAAATAAGTTTCACGCCATTGTCTTTTAAGGTTTTTTTATGAATGACAGTTTCATATTGGTCACGGGAAAAACGGTCAAGCTTGTACACTAAAACATAATCCCATTTTCGTTTCGCTGAGTCTTTAAGCATTCGTTGAAAATCCTTACGGTTATCATTTGTTCCGGTTACCGCACGATCAATATATTTATCGACAATCACAATACTATTGCGATTGGCATAATCTTGACAAACACGAACTTGTCCCTCAATGCTTTGTTCGGTCTGCTTATCACTGGAATAACGGGCGTAGATTACCGCAGTTTTCATCTTCTCTTTTTCTCCTTTTTTGTCTTTCGACGGAGCGTAAAAAACGAAAACTCTTATTTGCTTAATGTTTTAAGTTCTACTGATTTGCCGCAAGGGCTGGGGACCAGTGCAGTTTACCCTTGCGACAAATATGTTTTCGTTTACGCTCCACAGGCGAAAGACAAATCTATGGCTTAACTTTGGTTTTGCTGAATGAGTAACCACTCTAACAATTCCAAATAGAAACTGTCATCTAGCACTCGAACATCTAACTCGTTTTCCAAAATGACTTCATAGTGGTTTTCCATGTTCACACCATAAATAAAAACCACTGAACAATGCTATGGAATGACTGGTTAAGTTTTGGAGCAGAGTAGTGATGTTTTTGACTTATATGGTAGTTCTTGACTTTCTTTGTCGAAAGTATTGCACTATGGTAATATTTGGGATTATTGTAGAGACGAAAATAAAAACACCAACGATGTCCACAAAAGATTAGTTTTTACCCACGCATAATCAAAACATCTCCACTTGTGCCATATCCGTATGAAGCACTAATGTTGTAAAGTGAATCAGCTAAAAGGAGATTTTATGACAGCAGCCGATATTCGTAATGATTTACGCGAAATTAAGTATTACTATTCTCGAAAAGAGAACATAGACCAATCTGCGAATGAGACTGGTAAAAGTCAGATTTATGCTTTGGTTGATAAATATAACCAAGCCATTTGTGAAGCCCAATGTCGGTTGTACGATATGTATGTTGCCATCTATATGAATAATCTCAGTGTTACGGAATTTGCTGATTCAGTTTCTTATGCTCCTAATTATGTTTTCAAATTGCACCAACAGTTAATCAAGTTTTTTGAGAATAAGTTCAATGCTGTTTTATAATCTAAGTTAATGTAGCGAAAACCATGCAGAAATTAAAGTTTTCGCTGAATAGAGCGAAAGCTGTTGTATATAATAAATTTAAGTGTTATTATAGTTACAAGGAGAAAATATGTTACAACGCAACGAATATCTTAGTAAGTTAATCAAGTGGAAGCACGAAAAACTTATCAAAGTTGTAACCGGGATAAGAAGGTGTGGAAAATCAACTTTATTAAAATTGTTTGAGAATTATCTTAAAGACAACGGAGTAAATGATTCTCAAATCATTTCAATCAATTTTGAAGATCTACAATTTGAAGAGTTGCGTGATTATAAAGTGCTATATAAATACATTTGTGAAAAGTTATGCAAGGATCAATGGAATTATATTTTGCTTGATGAAATCCAAAATGTTGCTAATTTCCAAAGAGTGGTAGACAGTTTATATGTACAAGATAAAGTCGATATTTATATTACTGGTTCTAATGCGTATACCTTGTCAGGTGATCTTGCTACCTTACTTTCGGGAAGATATATTGAAATATCCATGTTGCCACTTTCTTTTAAGGAATATTACGAATTAAATGGAAATCTTACCAAAGATGATGCCTTCGCAAGGTACCTGAAAAATGGTGGTTTTCCATATACCGCCGTTATGAATAATGACGAAAAAATTGAAGATTACCTTGAAGGTATCTACAATACAATCATTGTTAAGGATGTTGAAGAAAGGCAAAACAGATCGAACAAGGATATAAATTTTGACGTGGCATTATTAAAATCTATCACAAGATATTTAGCGGATGTGATTGGTAATCCTGTAAGTATAAAGGGCATTACAGATTATCTCAATTCTAACAATCGGAAAGTTTCTGACCATACAGTTAGTACTTATGTTACGGCACTTACAGCCGCATTTATTTTTTATCCAGTTGAGCGTTACAATATTCAGGGTAAGGAAATCCTAAAAACGAATAAAAAGTTTTATATCGTTGATGTTGGATTGAGAAATCATCTCATCACAAAACGAAATTTAGATCTGGGTTTTATGCTTGAAAATATAGTCTACCTTGAACTAATCAGGCGAAATTATAAAGTTAATGTTGGTAAAGTTGGGGATAAGGAAATTGACTTTGTCGTGCAAAAGAATGGAGTTACTGAATATTTTCAAGTCTCTGCGAACGTGAGTGACGAAAAAACTTTTGCAAGAGAAATTTCCCCGCTTGAATCAGTGAAAGATAATTATAAAAAGACCATCTTAACGTTAGATAAATTCACGACCGGTAATTACAATGGAATTCTTGTCGAAAACGCGATCGATTGGTTATTGCAATAAAAAGCTCCATGATTAGCTAATTATCTTCAATGTAGGATAAATTTACCACCATTGAAGATTAAAAGTTCACCAGTCAAACCATATCATTCGGTTTGGCTTTTTTCTATAATGCTCCCGTTAACTGATTGCTGAGAGCAAAGCGAACTGGCGTTCGTAATTGGCTAGGTCGATTTAAGTTTGCCAAATAGTGGCCACAAGGCAAACAATCGCCGGGAATAGTGATTCCATTTTAGAACGCTCTTGGTAAGTTCAGTTAAACGAAAAATGGAGGTGCTGTATGGCAAAACAAAATAAAGAACGCCGTTGGGCAATCCCCAGTAAGCGCGCGGAAAGCTTTGCAGACGAACGCAGAGCCAAAGTTCACAAGCATGGGGAAAAAGAAGGTAAACCCTTGACCGATTACGAAGCGGGTTTGCGTTCGGGTTACTTAATGTGTCGTTCCGACCAAGCGGGTTTGTACAAGTACAAAACTGCATTAGGGGAAGGCAAATCAAAAGCCGAAGCGAAACGCCTTTCACGCATTATTGGGAAAGGCAAATAAGGAGGGGAAATGGAAAAGAAAATTTTAGTTGAACGCGAAACTTACGAGAAAAATGGCAAGACTTTTTACAGTTATTTCGTGAAAGGTACCTTGCGGCGTAAACCAGTAAAAGCCAGTATGTCGCCAATGGATATTGGTGGTTATGCGGTACTGGACATTGTGTTTGGTAACGCCATGACTGCGGAATTGGTGATTACACCCTACGAACTGCACGATGAAAAGTCGGGGCGCACGATTAACGGTAACTCGTATGCGGTGCGTTCTACGGACGAGAATGGGGAAGTCTTTGAATGCAAGATTAAACCCTACCGTAACAGCGACAAAATGCTTTTGCAAATGTTGCTGAAATAAAACTGACGACAGGACAAGGGAGTAGTTTAACTACTCTCTTGTTTGCTGTCTTAAAAGGAGAGAAACGATGCGAATTGCAATCAAAATTGCCAATGTGGCGTTAGTATTAGTGACAGTCATGGCGGTTTTAATGACCTTACTTTTAATCTACTTTAAGACGTTTGGTAAGAACAAACTGCCAACCAGTATCACTTCTACTTATGCCACAACAGTTTATGATCCAGTTACTGATCGAGATTTACCAGTGCTGGAAGCTAATTATTATGCAAACAAAAATAACCACGGCTACGAAGTAATTGAGTTTAGGATTAACAGTTATAGTGGATTGTCGAAATCGGCGGTGTATGCCCGTGGCTTTCAAATGACCTGGGATACGAATGGTAAAATTATCCCGTATGTTAACCCGACTACTGGTGAAAGCAGTGATGTTTTTTATTACGATAGTTTTAATAATGCTTCGTTTGAAACGGGGCACACCTATGGCTGGGGCGATAAAATGTATATTGATTTGGACGGCGATACTTATGCTGTGGCCATGGATGGTACTTACCAAACTAGCACCACAGGGTTTGATTTAGGTAAGTCGACCGGTAACTTTTTTAAGGCATTTTTTACGGATTGGGGGATGTTTAGCCAAGGTAGTAATTGGAACACAACCACGTATTACGACCACAAATACACCTACGTTGATTTATTACTGAAAATTAGACAAATTATTAAGTCAAGTTCAAACGGTACTGGTGATGGTGTACTTAGCTTAATTGACTTAGGCGATTTTTTGCACATTTATGAATTAGACGAACATGGTAATGCTAAACCCGACCCGATTGGTTATAACGGGTTAATTAATAGTTACTTTACCATGTCCACGCACTATGATCAACGCGGCATGGTTTGGACAAAACAATCTTTATTTCAAAGTGTAGCCGGTGATAGTGAATTTAATTTGACAGGAATTACTGACGAAGTTGAATATTGGCAAGCAACAACAACTTATAATCTAACTGAACAAAATTTTGTGCCACGCTACAGTACGGCGGATAATGGCTTTTATTATGTGTTGCCAACCGAACTGATTAACGAATTAAAGAATTATGACCAGATTGAAATTAATGTAGTGTTTAATCTTGATAACCTGAATGTCAATGTCTTGGGTTTTGATTATTATGCGCTTAATGGCATTACGGTTAAGCAATTAACCATTAGCAGTACCACAGAACGCGAATTTCGTTTAATGGTGGGCTCACTGAAAGATACCGGCTTAACCGCAGAAAGCATTACCACCATCAATGTAAAACTAATTAACACGAATTCGGGGGTGGTGTTATGAAGTGGAAACATTATTTAATTTGCGCAATCTTAATCATTGTTGGGATGGTTTGTGGCATTGAGTTATTTCGTATATTAGATATTAAGAGCGGAGAATATGGTTCGGTGTTTGTTTATGACGAACTCAATTCTTACCAAGAATTTTCTAAATTTGATTACGGAATCATTGATTTTGCCACCGATGATTTTGTGAACTATACCAGCATTACTACTTATGCTAACCAAGATTTTGACGGCACCAAAAGTGATTACTATTTATTTTTCAATGGTCGTCCTTTGAACAATGTTACGCAAACCGCCGGCAAAATAAGCGGTGATTTAATAATTAAGTTTTATGATTTAGACGGAATAGTGATTACCACCGCACAACTGAATTTCACGGTGGAGTATTTAGCCAATAGTACCAAAGTAACCATTGCCACACATAACCAAAACAATTCGATTTCGTATCTGAATGCCTACATGAACATTAACGGGGCGGTCTTAAAGGTGGTGTTGTGATGAATTTGAAAGCCTTAATTGTGAGTATCATTTCCGTAATTACGGTTGCAATCTTGGCGATTGTCGGGTATTGCTGCTGGCCCATGATTACCGCCAGCATTACGGATAACAAATATTACACTTACGAAGAAATCCAACAAAGTTACCAAGACGGCTATAACGATGGTGCTAAAAGTGAAAGTGAACTGATTGCACAAGTTGCGTATTATAAAACTTTGGTCGATGAGTATTACAACAATGTCAATACCTTAAATAACGAGATTAGTTTATTAAGTAAAAATAACCAAGGATTAAAAGAACGAATTGACCGATTACAAAATACGGAACAAGCACAAGCCAATACGATTGCTAACTTGCAAGGCATTATTGCTGCTAACCAGACAGTGGTTGACGACCTGAATAATCAACTATATGTCTTAAAAAAGAACATTAAGTATTACGAACAAGTCATTGCTAATCTGGAATTAGAAAACCAAGTAGTCGCGACATTTGAGTTTAACGGAATAATTTGTAACATTCAATTACTAGACTATAACGCCATTGCTGCTGATCCCAATCCGGCTTCGACGGAGAACATAATCTTTAACGGCTGGACGGTTAATGGGGAACCCGTCGATTTGAGTACCTATCATATTACCAAGAATACTCGTTTCGTCGCCGATGTTATTTATCGCTATACCGTCAATTTCACAGTCGATGGTGAGAATATTGAACAGCAAATTTTAGTTAAGGACCAAACGGCAGCATTGCCCGAAACTCCAGTTAAAGATGGTTATGAATTTGATGGTTGGTCAATAGATGGCACGAATTTGATTGGTGTTGCTAACACGCCGATTACGGCGGATACCAATTATTTCGCGGTATTTACTAAATTACACACAGTAATCTTTAAGCAAGACGGAAAGACTGTTGTTAATCTAACTGTTCGTGATAACGATTATGTTAATGCCCCTGATTTAACATTGGCAGATAACATAATTTTTGACGGCTGGTTGGTGGATGGTGAATTAGTTGAAGTTGCGAATTATCAAATTAAGTGTGATGTAACGTTTGTTGCCAGTTTAACCAAAAAAGAAAGTTACTTTGAACCGGTAAGTTTCACAGTTGTTAATGATAAAAATTTGTCGGGAGCAAGCATTTGGTCAGATGGTGAGAACCTATATTATTCATCAAGTAGTACGCAATACGTTTATAACCATAATACCGGTGAGTGGTCAACTAAGACTTGGAGTGGTAGCCTTACATCATTTAGCGCCAGTTATATTTGGTCGGATGGAACTAATATTTACTACTCAACTTATTTGAAACAATATGTCTTAAATAAAGCCACGACAACTTGGGAAGAAAAGGTTTGGGGTGGCATGGCTTACCCCAATAAAAGTGAAATATGGACGGACGGTACCGATATTTATCTATCGACGATGAACCCGAACAACAACTATATTTTGAATCGTCAAAATTCAACGTGGGTCAAAATTTCTTGGCAAGGCGTGTATAACGACTATTTTCATGGCAGTCGGATCTGGTCCGATGGGGTAAATACCTACTTTTCGTTAAGGGATGATTACCAATATGTATTACAAAAAGGTACGAATACCTGGGTAAATAAAACCTGGAATGGCTTTGTTCCACAAGTGACTAGTTATATCTGGTCCGACGGCGAAAACACTTATTATTCAGATGTCACTAACAATCAATTTTATGTATTAGATGTTGCCACTTCAACTTGGCTGCCTAAGAAATGGAATATCTATCTTGATCCAAAGTATTTTTGGTGGGATGGCGATACGATGTATTATTCCAGTGGAAAAACGCACTATGTGTTGGTGAAATAATGATTACCATTATTTTTGCCCCACCACGAACGGGGAAGACTTGTTACATGACGCACTGCTTAAATCAATTTGCTTTTGACAAAACGCGTAATCGTAAAATGGCCAATGAGATAACAAATAAGAATGAATGTGGTTTTAATTTAAGTGTCCCTAAACACTGTGTTAGTGCGAATTACGCCATTACTTTCCGTAAGTTTCGTTACCGCCCACGCACCAGTCGGATGATTAACCCATTTCGGTTGGGGTTTGCTAATCCGTATGTTAAGACCCATTTTAATCTGCCTTACGAAGTAATTGGCATTACGGAAGCTCAAAAATACTTGAATAGTCGCATGAGCATGTATTTCCCTGAATGGCAGAGCCGGTGGTACGAACAGCATGGACACAATAATTTAGATATTTATTTAGACACCCAACGCCCAATGTTAATTGATGTGAACATTAGAGAGTTAGCCCAGTTTGTGGAAATCGTGCAACTGTGGCTGACTTACGATGACCGTAAACGGGTTTGTGGTTTGCGATGGTTAATTCGTAAGATTGCCAATAGTCAGTTATTTGATCGTTATCTGGCCTCTGGGAAACAGGATACCGCGTGCTACACGGAAGAATTCGTGGTGGCTGATTACAATGTGTTCGCGATGTACGATAGCCAGTGTTGTAAGCCCAAATTCTATGCGGGACATTTTGACGAAGATTTTGATTACCAAGCAAGTCAGCCCACGGAAGAATCTTTACAAGGTTACCTTGACTACCTAGAAAATAACGATGACGAGTTGCCAGCAAATTTTTATGTTAAAAGGAGTAAACCCGATGCTAAACTTTCACAAGAACGATTTAATTGATGCCACCTTAGTGCGGTATTACCAAAGTTTTGAACACACTTTAGATACCGTGGATTATGTGCCAGAAAAATACAATCAAAAAATTTGTCAGTACATTTTTAAGAATATGAAACGAACTTTCCGCAAGATTGATCGGGAAGATCGTAAATACCAACGGCAGTTGCGTAAAGGCGGTGGTGATGGCGTATCTTGATGCAAAAGTGTATTTTGATGGCAGCCATTATATTGCGATTCCTCACATCACAAGGTTTGTAAAGAAACGAAAGCTAACTCCAGAAGAACCACTTATGCAAGGTGAACAGGACTTGGGGACGCCCAAGCCCTGTCTGCCGTTGCCTTCACGCAAAGCATTGTTTAACGAATTATACAAGGAACACATTGATTTACCACGCCGTGAACGCGTAGCAAAAATTACCCAAGCAATGACGCCATATTTCAAGGATAACGAACAATGTCAAAACTTTCTACAACGCCAAATGGAACGCAAAAAACGAAACTTAATCGCTCGTCGTACACGAATGTTTCGTAAAGCTAGCTTAATTGATTTTAATTACTTCGCAACATTTACTTACGATGACGCGAAACATACTGAACAATCGTTTAAGAAAGGTTTGCAAACTTGTTTCCGTAATTTGTGTTATCGCCAACATTGGCAGTATCTGGGCGTTTGGGAACGGGCACCCGTAACCAAACGGTTGCATTTCCACGGTTTATTCCGTATTGCGTCAGAAGCCATGGTTGGTGAATTATTTAGCCATACCGATTACAATTTGTCTTTACATAAACGAACCACGACCATTCAAAACAGTTATTTTAATGGTCGGTTTGGTCGTACTGATTTTGAATATATCGCCAGCAATAAAGACCTAATCAGAGAACTGCAATACATCTGCAAATACTTAGAAAAAACGGAAGAAAGAATTGTGTACAGTAAAGGTCTGTACCAATACTTTGTGAGTGACATCATGAATACGGATGTGGTCTGTCGGATTGGCCGCGAAGACCGCAAACTTTTGCTGTTTGATGATTTTACTTGTATCAACACTGGTAAAATCCAAGGCAAAGTTAGCCCGACGACGATTGCCAAAATGCGAAAAAGTAACTGACGGACGGTGTGCTGGGCGCTGGCTTTAGCCCGCCAGCCACCGCTTGTGGACGCGTTACAGTGGTGGAGTGGCGGGTGCTTGTTGGCGGAGCTTTAGCGACGCCACTTGTTATATACAAGCACACGCCGCGCTCTCAAAGTATACTTTTTAAGGTTAAAAGGAGAGAAAAATGCTATACAAAGAATGGTTAGCAACTTGGTTGGAAAACTATGTTAAACCAACAAGCAAAAGCCGTACCTATGCGCGTTACACGGAACTGGTGCGGCAACACCTTGGCGGGGTGGGTGATTACGCATTGGGCGAACTGACGCCGTTGGTTTTGCAACAATTTGTCATGAGCTTGTTGCAAGGTGGTAACTTAAAGACACGGCAAGGTTTGTCGGCTAATTCCGTCAATACGATCATCTCGGTAATGCAAAGTTCCTTAAAGACGGCGTATAACCTGAGACTAATTGCCGAAAATGTTGGCACTAAAATTCAACGCCCCAAGATTACGGAAAAACAAGTCGTATGTTTTACCGTTACAGAGCAGAAGCAAATTGAACAATTTGTTTTGACCAGCAAGAAAAAGAAATTGTACGGCATTATCGTGTGCTTATACACCGGTTTACGTATTGGTGAACTATTGGCGTTAAAGTGGAACGACATTGATTTTGGTAAGGAGTTATTACACGTCAATCGTACTTGTTACGATACGCGTCATGGCCGAGTCGACGACACGCCCAAAACCAAAACTTCGGTACGGGTGATTCCTATTCCTAAACCAATCATGGCCTTGTTTAAGGAATTAAAACGGGCAACCAATCACGCTTACGTCATCACCAACCACGACCAAATTATTGCGGTACGTTCGTACCAACGCAGTTTTGAACTGCTATTAAAACGCTTGCACATTACCCACAAAGGCTTTCATGCGTTACGCCATACCTTTGCGACACGGGCTTTGGAGTGTGGTATGGACGTCAAAACCTTGTCCGAGATTTTAGGTCATAAAAATTCGCAAATCACCTTAAACCGTTACGCCCATAGTTTGATCGAACACAAAATTGATGTCATGAATAAGCTGGGCAAATTGTTGCAAAATTAAAAATATTAGCAAGCTATAGAATTTTCCAAACCAATAATGATTTGTTGAGAATAATGATTAAAGATTTTAGACAAATAACTAATTAATTTTGATTATTGTGTTAGTAATAGTATAATAGTGATGTAGGAGATATGTGGTGAAGAACGAAGTTGTTGTTAAAGGTATCAATGTAAATTATAGAAAGATAAATCAAGAAGATTATATTTCTTTAACAGATATTGCAAAAGCAAGAAACGCAAAAGAGCCAAAAGATGTTGTTAAAAGTTGGCTGAGAAGCAGAGCCACCCTTGAATACTTGGCATTATGGGAGAACTTTTATAATCCAAATTTTAAATGGGACGAAATCGACCCCTTATTAGCACAAACTGGTAAAAATGATTTCACTATGTCTCCAACTCGTTGGATAGAAGAATTTAACGCTATTGGTATAACTGCTAAGCAGGGTAAAAATGGTGGAACTTATGCTCACCAAGATATTGCCTTTAAGTTTGCTAGTTGGATTTCTGCTGAATTTGAATTTTATTTAATTAAAGAATTTCAACGGCTAAAAATACAGGAACAACAAAGTTTAGAATGGAACGCCAAAAGGGAACTTGCCAAACTAAATTACCATATCCATACCGATGCAATAAAGGAAAATTTAATTGTGCCAACACTGACAAAGAGTCAAATCAATTTTGTCTATGCTAGTGAAGCGGATGTGTTGAATGTCGCTTTATTTGGAAAAACTGCTGCCGAATGGCGAAAAGAAAATCCTATTCTTAAAGGTAATATCAGAGATTACGCAAGCATTGAGCAATTATTAGTGATTGCTAACATGGAAAGCTTAAATGCCTACTTAATTGAGCAGAATATCACACAAAGTGAACGGCTTGTGCAACTTAACAGCATGGCAAAATCTCAATTAAGAGTTTTGCAACAAGTAAATTCAAAATTACTCTTAACGGATGAAAAAATTAACAATAACTAGAGTTTTCGATTGAGAAATTTTGCAAAATTAACCCAATAAAAAAGCCACCGAATAATCTATTCGGTGGACAAATTTCACCTTAATTATATTCAAACTATCATTAAATTGCAAGTATTTTTATCATTTATGTACAGCTAACGACTTTTATTATTGTTTTAGCCCTTGTTTTGTTCATCAAATAGATTATTCGGTGAACAAAATCTCTGCAAAATGTTCATCTAAAAGGGGCATGGGAAAATGAAAAAATTGAAAAATTGGTTCAAATGTTTGGTACTGGTCGGTGCGTTATTGTGTACCGGCGTAGGAATGTCCGCGTGCAGCTTTGGATTTGGTAACCAAACTCAATCTTATAAGATTACTTATTATGCCAACGACGGAACTGAAAGTTATCGAACCGAAACTTGTTATGATTATCAAAAAGATGCCTTTACTATTGGAGTGGGCATGGGTTTTGACCGTCCGTGGTATCGCTTTGTGGAATGGAATACTGCGGCAGATGGCACCGGTACGGCTTATGAATCGTGTGCTGAATACCAAATCACCGGTGATCTTAATCTGTACGCTATTTGGGAAGATGCAACACGGCAAATTACTTATCACGCTAACGATGGTACGGAACAAACTACTATCCAGACATTTGATAGCAGTCGTTATGTAAACCTAAAAGCGAATAATGCATTTACGCGGACCGGGTACGAAATTACCAAATGGAACACAACTGCGGACGGTAGTGGTACTGTGTACTATCCCGGCAACTCTGATAAATTGACCGATAACCTAGATTTGTATGCGGTTTGGCAATTAAAAAATTATTCTCTATCTTACAATTATTATACTGACAATGGTTCTTCTTTGTCGGGTGTAACCAAAGCAAATAATCCGTCAAGCTACAATGTTGAAACCCCGACCATTACACTACAAGCACCGAGTAAAACTGGTTATACTTTTGAAGGCTGGTATCGCGAACGCGAATTCATTAACCCTGTAACCGAAATTACCCAAGGTTCGACGGGGGATATTCGCTTGTATGCAAAATTTTCGCTAATACCGTATACCATTACCTATGAACTAGACGGTGGCACAAATGGTGATAACCCGTCGACATATAATGTCACGACTTCGACATTTACGCTGCAAGCGCCGACAAAGGATGGGTATACTTTTGATGGTTGGTATCGTGAATCTGAATTTATTAACCGCGTAACCCGAATTACCCAAGGCACGACGGGGGAGATTACCCTATATGCTAAATTTACATTAACTAATTATTCAATCACCTATGTACTAAACGGTGGTGTTAATGGTAATAATCCGTCTGCGTACACTATAGAAACGGATAGTTTTGCTTTGTCAATGCCAACTAAAAATGGTTATCACTTCGATGGCTGGTATAGTGAAAGTAATTTCGTTAATCAAGTGACTGAAATTACTAAAGGGACGATGGGGAACATTACTCTGTACGCCAAATTTGAGTCAATTTCTTATACTATTACTTATGAGCTGGACGGTGGTGTCAATGGGAATAATCGGTCAGTTTACACTTGCACAAACAGTTTTATTTTGCAAGACCCGAGTAAAAACGGTTATTACTTTGGTGGCTGGTACAGCGATAGTAATTATGCTAACAAAGTTACTCAAATAAAGTATGGCACCACGGGAGATATAACTTTGTACGCAAGATGGTGCACAAACGAAGACATTTATAACGTTGATAATGACACCATCATAGGACTTAACGACATTGGAAAGACTTTATCGTTAAAGATACTAGACATTCCTAGTCAAATTAAAGGTGTCAACATTACGGCGATTGGTTTGGAGGCGTTCCGCAATAATAAAACTTTAACCAAAGTCGTCATTCCAGCTGGTATAACCGACATTGGTAATGATGCGTTCTATAATTGCAGTATGTTGAATGAAGTTCATATTACCGATTTAAGTGCTTGGATTCAAATTGATTTTGGTAATAAGTTCGCTAATCCGCTATGCTCTAATGATAATGAAGTCAACTTATACCTTAATGGTGAGATGGTGACTGATTTAGTTATCCCTGATGGGGTAATTCATATTGGTAGTTATGTTTTCTATGGTCGTAAAGATATAACCAGTATAACAATTCCCGACTGCGTGACCAGTATTGGCAATTACGCGTTTGATGGTTGCAGTGGCTTGACCAGTGTGATAATTGGTAGTGGTGTAACAAGTCTCAATGGATTCTCTTTTAGCGGAAATACGAATTTAACTACAGTGGTGATTGGTAACAATGTGACCAGCATAAGTAATGGTGCATTCTCTGGTTGTTCGTCACTACAAAATATTACCTTACCGTTCGTGGGTGACAGTGCAAATGCAACAGATGCTGCGTCTTTATTCGGTTATATTTTTGGTACTAGTAAGTACATTGGTGGTACTAGCACTCGACAGTGTTATACAAGTTCAGATGCTGTGTATTATATCCCAACAACGTTAACAACTGTGACCATTACAGGGGGTAGGATTTCGTATGGTGCGTTCTATAATTGCAGTGACTTGACGAGTATAACAATTGGTAACGGCGTGACTAGTATTGGTATTTCTGCGTTCAAGAATTGCAGAAATTTAACAAATATTACGATCCCCGATAGCGTGACCAGTATTGGTTGTGCTGCGTTCTCTGGTTGTTCGTCACTACAAAATATTACCTTACCGTTCGTAGGATATGAAAGGGATGCAACAGATACTTCGTCCCGGTTTGGTTATATTTTTGGTTATAGCAGTTTTAATGGTGGTATCAAGATAGAACAGGGTCATTCTTCTTCTGCTGCGACCTATTACATTCCAGCAACATTAACTACTGTGACCATTACAGGAGATAACATCCCATCTGATGCGTTCTGTAGTTGCTTTGGCTTGACGAGTATAACGATTAGTAATGGTGTGACCAGTATTGGTGATAAAGCGTTCGAATATTGCAGTAAATTGACGAGTATAACGATTGGTAATAGCGTGACCAGCATTGGCAAGTATGCGTTCTATTATTGTAGTAGTTTAGCAAATATTACGATTCCCGATAGCGTGACCAGTATTGGCAATTCCGCGTTTGATGGTTGCAGTGGTTTAACTAGTGTGATAATTGGTAACGGTGTGACAAGTCTCAATGGATTTTTTGGCGGAAAGGCTAATTTAACCACAGTGGTGATTGGTAACGGCGTGACCAGTATTGATAGTTGTGCGTTCGTTAATTGCAATGGCTTAACGAGCATCACGATTCCCGATAGTGTGACCAGTATTGGTGTTTCAGCTTTCAGCGGTTGTATTGGTTTGACGAGTATAATTATTCCCGATAGCGTGACCAGTATTGACAATTACGCGTTTGAAGGTTGCAGTGGCTTGACGAGTATAACGATTGGTAATAGCGTGACCAGCATTGGCAAGTATGCGTTCTATTATTGTAGTAGTTTAGCAAATATTACGATTCCCGATAGCGTGACCAGTATTGGTGATGAAGCGTTCGAATATTGCAGTAAATTGACGAGTATAACGATTGGTAATAGTGTGACCAGTATTGGTGTTTCAGCTTTCAGCGGTTGTATTGGTTTGACGAGTGTAATTATTCCCGATAGCGTGACCAGTATTGGTGTTTCAGCTTTCAGCGGTTGTATTGGTTTGACGAGTGTAATTATTCCCGATAGCGTGACCAGTATTGGTAATTCCGCGTTTTATGGTTGCAGTAACTTGACGAGTATAACGATTGGTAATAGCGTGACCAGTATTGGTGGTTCAGCTTTCAGAGGTTGTATTGGTTTGACGAGTATAATTATTCCCGATAGCGTGACCAGCATTGGCGGTTCTGCGTTCGAGGATTGCAGTGGTTTAACCAGTGTAATTATTCCCGATAGCGTGACCAGTATTGGTAATTACGCGTTTGAAGGTTGCAGTGGTTTGGAGAGTGTAACATTTGCAGATACTGATGGTTGGTATATTTCAAACACCTCTGGTGCGACCAGCGGCATTAATTTGACTTTGACTGATGCAGCTGCTAACGTAAGGTACTTGACCAGTTATTACGAGAATTATTATTGGTATAAGGGTTAAATTTAAAAATACAAATGGAACACAAAAAAGCCAGAGAATATCTGGCTTTTTTGTTATTTGTTAGGGATGTAGATTTTGTTACCAATCTTAATCGCGTTGTAAGTTTGTCCGTTAATTGGTTGTTCGACATGTTCGGGTTTGCCAGTGGTGTACGCACGCAAGAATAGTTTATTGCTGCTTTCTTTGATTGGTTTAATGTCAATGTCCAGCATGTTTTCCTGTTTAGAAACTTCAATAATTTCAAAACCCTTTTGTAGTAAGTAACTGCTGAATTGCCAGAGTTTCTCAAACATGCCGTTGCTGTCGATGATGCAACTGTAATTGTGCTTTTTGTCATAAGCGGTAATGCGATAATAGTTCATTTTATATTACTCCTTTTAATTTGCGGTTGGCATAAGGTAGCCATTTTTTGTGAACATAGTTCAAAATTTCGTCTGCGGGTTTGCTGTCGTGATGACCATAACATTGCAAAACTTTGTGATTGGCAAGTGAATATTCCAAAGTTACCAATGGGGTATTTGGTGCTAAACGATTGCGAACAAAGAAAATTAGTGTTTCTTCACGAGCAAACTTTTGGTCATAGTTCATTCGTCCAACACAGTGGTTTAATTGTTCACCTTCATAGACCAATTCGTTTGGTGATTTGGCAATTACACAAATGTAATCGTCTCTGACTAATAATCGTTCTAATGCTGAATACTTGTTAGCAATCGTCTTAAACCGTTCGCGTAATGCAAGCCGTTTGCATTCATCATCTTGGGCTTGTTGAGTGTGGTACTGGTCAATACGAACATCATGCCAATGTTGGAAGTCATGCGGATAACGATGTTTAAGTAGTGTCAAGTCAAGATTGAGATACCGGCAAGCATTCAAATAATCTTCATATGATGCTAGATTAGTGTGTTGTTTCTCTAAATACGCAAACAACTTGGGTGCTTCATCTTTCGGAATAATT
The DNA here is from genome assembly GCA_948695535.1 of uncultured Eubacteriales bacterium. Taxonomy (GTDB): domain Bacteria; phylum Bacillota; class Clostridia; order Christensenellales; family UBA1242; genus RGIG8050. The sequence continues at coordinate 100,192 of CAPRTS010000004.1, forward strand.
TGCTTAATTAGTGAATTGTTATAACTCGAGCGATAGTCTTTTTCTAACCGCATTCGTTCGTAAACTAGTTCAATACTTTTTTGTTCTTTATACGCTTTAATAATGGATGGAATGTAGTAATAAGCCCTAATTTCGCCGTGGTGAGCAAATAACCATTTTCGGAAGTGTTTGTCTTTATCTAGTAAGCGTAAAATGGTAACACTCATTGCTAGATGGTTTAGGTTTAATTTAACTAACATTTCAGCGATGGGATATTGCTCGTATAACCTTAAGTAGCGAAATAAATTACAGGCGCGGAAACGCTGACCCTGACTGTATTTCAATGATTCAATTGTAGTAATAACTTCGGGGTTGATTAGGTCGCTGTCAATGTTGAAATAACGATCTTCGTGCCAATCCCATTGACCATCTTCATAATAGCGTTGGTATTTCGTGATACCTTGCAAATACCAACCAACTTTATAGCCAGCGATGTAGTTGTAGCAAATATCATTGATATAGCAGCGTTTACTATGCAGCGCGTGAACCACGACTTGTTTGCAAAACCATTGCTTGCGGTAATTACGCACGGCGACCGTATACTTAACTAATTCTTTGCCTTGTTTAACCAGGTAACAATAAAACCTAGTATTACCGTTTTGGTCAGGGTAATTTTGTAAATCATATTTTTTAATGCGTGCTACCATATACTTTGGCAATTTGCGAATGCCTTTGACTATCATAATGTTACCTCTAATTTACCATCCAAAATTTGATTAAGTATTGTGGGGTAATCATTTTTTGGTTGTTCTCTAGCTTGTGGGGCAGGGCTTACGGTGCGCATGGCTTGGTCAAAACTGTCGTCTTCCCAAACATCATTAACTGCCGTGTCTGGATTTTTTACTTCGCGTTGCACTGTATCAAAGAGACTTATTTGCGGTGTTGCTGGCTTTTCTGTTTTTATTTTGGGCGTCGATACGGTTGCTGCCTTTTTGACTTGTGGTCGATATTCGCGGCCGTCTAAGGTGTATAACCTACCTTCAATGCTATCTTCTTCAAAGTAATGGATTGCCCAAGCAAAGACAGTCTGGCTATCTATACAGGCGAATCTAGCACCTTGTTCAGCTTGTTTCTTGGCTTCATCGCTGGAATATTGCAAAAAGCCGGTTAGGTCTTTTTTGTTTAATAGCGTCAAATTATCTTTTTGGATTTGGACACCATTGTTGATTTTCTCGGCCAAAGTTTCGCTGGCATTTTGTTCCAGATAATCTTTCACACGTTGCTCGGCGTTACCATTGGCGGTTAAGTTTAATTTAATCATTTTCATTTCCTTTTAAGGTTGGAAAAGGTGCCCAAGAATGGACACCTTCACCATACATTTCCTATTAGTTCAATTCTTTGATTAGTAATTGCAAAGAATCGTGTAAGTGGTAGTTACCAATACATCTGAGTTCCCAATACAGTTCTAATGTGTTTGGGTTATCAATGTTAGTTTGTAATTCGTAGTTTTCAGTATCCAAGTTACCGTCCTTATCAAAAGCATCCTTGGACCAATACCAGTCCAAGGTTTTTTCTTCTTGGATAATGGCATTAAACTTTTCAACGGCTTTTTCACGGGTAGTAAATAAATTGATTAAAACGCCTTCATCGTCTTCATTGGCCCAATCAAGTTGCACAACATATATTTTTTGTTTTTTCATGTCAGCCAACCCTTTTAATACCGCCACCGAAACTGGTTATGGCAATATCGCCAAACTCGCTGCACCATTCGTCGTCTTTATTCCAGACATAGGCACAAGCATAATAATTACCATCACATTGTGTTAGTAGGTGTTCCCATTCATCTGGATAATCCGTTACGATTAAGAAATCATAACATTCGCCAAAGCTGGTAAACTCGTGTGTAACGGCATAGACTGTACAATTGTTTCGTGTTTCAATTTCTCTAATCTTGTCGGTTAATTCCTTATCTTGCCAAGCCCAGAAGCCGGCATAGTTCTCGTAATAACAAACATTGTTATCTTTAACGAAACCATCAATGTAGGGCTGATAAATTTTTAACTCCTTCATGAGTTGAATTGCTTTTTGTTTGCGTTGTGTTGCTGTTGTGTTCATATTTTTTACTCCTTAAATGTAATTTTGGACTGCTTCAAAGTTCAGTCCAATGTTGCGTAATGTTGATTCAAAACCAAACCAGGCGAATAAGTTTTGGTTGGTAATATCGTGAACTAACGGATCTTCCTTATCGTACCTATCGCCAAACAGTTGGCTCATATCAAATACGCCGGTGTTGACCATTAAGTCATATACCAAGTCAGCAATCTCTTGACGGTAGGTTTCAAAATACTTTGTGGTATCATGGTAGTAAATCAAATTACCAACCATGCCAGATTGGCACTCATATTTCAAGACATCCGTAAAGATTGCTTTCTTGTCGTTATAGTCGTGCCAATGACTAATGACATAGTTACAGACATTGCGTGTTAATTTATTGTCTGTGTTTTGTTTCAGTCTTTTTATGTTCTGTAAACAAAGTTTCATGTTTTTCTCCTTTTAATCGTTAATTGTTTCAAAGTCATCAAGGTCAATTTTGTCGAGCAGATGACCATATTCGAAATAAAGATTGTTTTCTGTATCTCGTTTTAGGTCGTACTCAATAACACTAATTTTGCCTTGATTGGTAACGGCTAGGGTGATAGTCATTTTTTCAAAGTTAATATCAACGATGTTAAAGATGATTTCACTTGTCCCGTCAAAGTACTGAAATTCTTTTAAGTAATATTTTTTAATTTCCATAATTTTCTCCTTTAATTAAATAATTTTTAACCAAATGTTATCTCGGGGTTGATCCCTAATTCTGCTGTTTGACTTTCTCTTACGCATTTTTACCTCCTTTTGTTGAATTGCCTTTTGGCAAAAAACAAATGGGGCATAGTGGCGGTGGTAGTTCTAAATATTTGATTAACCCGGCACAAGTCAAAGAACAGAAAAGAAAAATTGCATTAAAAAAACGACCGCTTAATAGTGGCCGCAAATTTTCTTTTCCTTTGACTTGTGCGAGCAACTATGCCAAACCCACTGCCAAAAGGCAAGACAACAAAAGGTGTACTTGGATTACAAATGATGATTATGAAACTATGGTTTAGTTGTCAGTTTTTATTTTGAGTTTCGCCATATATTCATCAGCATCAAATAAATTGTAATTGATAAAATTGAACTTGCATTTATTAGTTTCATAGTAGTCGGCCGCAAATGTGCAAAGATGAAAACATAAACCTCTGACATCTACTGTATAACTCGTTTCAAATGTTCCATCAATATGTTCAGTTGCAGAAGCACCATCAGTATAAATCCCATTATCTTTGTGAATTTTTAGGGTAAATTTATCAACAAACTTCTTATTTACATTTGGGTTGCCAGAATGGAGCAGTGAACATCTTAAATCATACAGCATTTTGCTATTTAAGTCGGGGGTTGGAGTATTGTATTTTCTTTCCTTGTTAAACATAAAAGTATCTAGCCATTGTTTGTATCTCGTTTCGGTTCCTAGTGTAGGATATTCGGCTTTTCCGCAGACATCGGGCAATATCATTGCGGTATTAAGTGCTACAAAGTATAAATCATTTTCCAGTGCTTTTTCAATTTCTGATACTAATTTATCAATCATAAAGTCATTATACACTGAATTGGTGTAGTATCAAAAATACTATAAATACTTTGGTGAGATCTATGGTTGGGTGTATTTCACTATGAAATAACAAAAAACGCCCCAGGCTTTGAGGCGATTAAAGGCATTGTGACGAAAAATAGCGATTTTTGAGAAAATGATATTAGTGTGATAAATTCACAACTACGCCAAAATAACAATCGTAAAAGAATAGATTTAGTTGATTTTGACAAAAAGAGTTTGGATTTTTCACCTTTGGTGCACATAAAGTATTTTTAGGAATATTGGTGTGTCCAATTCGTTATAATAACTTAATTATCTGAAATAAAAAATTTGGATTCAATAAAGAATAAGAATCTTTTTAAATGTCGTTTTGGAATTCATTAGTTGTCATAATCATTTTAGCAGTTTCATCTGGTGTATTAAATGTTGTATCAATTACAACAGTATTAGGGTATAAAGAGAGTATAAGGTCTTGATATTTTTTCTCTGTATTTAAGAAACGATTTTGATTTAATATTAATTTATCACTTGCCGTAATTTGAGTGCCTGACTTTTGTCTTAAACTAAATCTTTTCAAGCGCTCATCCATGGAGGTTGTAAGATAAAATGAATCTGCATTTGGATAATTTTGAATTATATTTTTTAACTTAGTCAGTTTGTTTGAATAGTCAGTATCGAATTTTGCTTGCAGTCTGGCTAAATACTTTATTCCCCAAAGGGTATCCTGTAATATTGGAGTATTAATTAATGTAGTAGTATCTCTGGTTAATGCTTTATATACTATCGGCCACCATTCATCATCGCTAGGCCAAGTTTTTAATTGACTTGCTTTTTGAATATCATTTATGGCCTGTGATAAAAAATTGTGATTTAATTGAAATTTACAAGGCATAGCAGTATTTATAACATTTACAATAGTAGATTTACCTGAAAGATCCATTCCGCTAAAAAGTTTAAGTTTAGCCATAGAAATCAAGATAGCACATACAATGTGGTTTATCAATAGTTAGTTGCTTATTATTATATAAAATTATAGTATATAAGTATGGAAAAAAATGATTTAAAAATAATTTTTTTAGGTACAGGTAATTTTGCCACAACGCGAAGATGCACCAGTTTTGTCGTTGACCAGCAAATCCTTTTCGATGTGGGGTATGGCACCGTCAATGCTTTAATAGATAATAATCTAGATACCAAAGATATCCGTTATCTGTTAATTTCACACTTCCATGGCGACCATATTGGTGATATTATTCATTTTATTACGCGCCGTATTGCTAAAAAAGAAACTGATTTACCACTGCAAATAATTGCACCTAAGGGAGCAAAGAAAATCATCGGCAAGTATTTGGAGGCACATTTTGCCGATGATATGGCTGATATATCTAAATTGGTGCCGCTGTATGAATCTACCATTGAAAATATTTTAGAAATAGACGAAGGCCAACAGTACAAAGATAACCTAGTTACTATCGACCCGTTTTATGTGCAACATTCACCAAACGCTCAAGGATATATTATTAATATCAAAGATAAAACAATCGGTTGTTCAGGGGATACGGAAATGTGTAATGCATTGTTAAGACAGATAAAAAATGCAGATACATGGATTATTAACTGTTCGCATAAGGACGGAGAAAACAAACGCAATATGAGTGCTAGTGAAATAGTTAAGATTGCTACCGAAAATCCAGAACGTAAATTTTATGGGGTGCATCGTAAAGATTATGTGCTGGATACAAAGCCCGCAAATGTTTTCTTGCCGAACGATAATGAGAATATATCAATTTGATCATTATTTGTTATTTTGAATTTCAAATACACTAAATGCCTTTGGTTTAAGTAATCTTGTTGGGTTATCTATAATTTTTAGTATTCGTTTTTTGAGTGAACGTTGATGATCACCGGATATCGAAACTAATGTTCCATTACATCGTTTTATTATTTTACTCCATTCTTTATTAGATAAATATCTTTCGTCCCCAAAAACATGTCCGTCGGTCATGTTTGCATCAAAATATGTAGATGGAACGGAAAATACAACTTTATCCGCAACACGAAGTTGTTCATTTAGCATATTTACTATTTGATCATCGTTAAAATGCTCTAAAACCCCATGGCTGTGCGATACGGCAAAAAACCTATCGTCAAATGGGAGTTTATTAATGTCACCAGCATAAAAGCGAGGTTTATTTTGTGGTGAAATAACAGAACCAAGCTGTTGAGATAAGCATACTAAATCTTGATCGAGGTCTATACCATAACATTCATAGCCTAATGATGACAAATATGATGTGGTAATTCCAGTCCCTGAGCCACATTCAATTATAGGCTTTCCATTATTTGCATTTTTAAGTATCATGTTAAAAAAATTATGTCTTAATTTAGTTTTTTTTCTCATAATGCTTTGCCAATCACGATTTAAAAATGCCTCAATACTTCCAAATTTTTCAACTTCTCGATTAATATAAATTTCACTCCATGTTTTAGTCATATTTGTATTATAGTAAGTTAATTATTAAAATTCAATATTGACTTTTGGATTATAGAGGATTATTATTAATCTGATTAAAAATAATACTAGTCTTATTAGGATATTATCACGAAAAGGAGTGAAATGGTAAATAAGACCAAGAAGGCTTTAATAACTGGAATAACAGGTCAGGACGGATCATATCTTTCTGAGTTATTACTTGAAAAGGGATATCAAGTTTATGGATTACGAAGGCGTAGAAGTGATACTAGTTTTGGAAATGTGAGTCACATTAAGGATAAGATAAAATTTATTTATGGTGATTTAACAGATATTGTTTCGTTAATTAATGCAATTAAGGAATGTATGCCAGATGAAATTTACAATCTTGCAGCACAGTCATTTGTTTTTCCTAGTTTTACTAATCCAGTTTCAACATCAATGGTGAATGGTATCGGTGTTATAAATTTACTTGAGGCAGTTAAAACGGTAAAACCTGATACAAAAGTATATCAAGCATCTACATCGGAAATGTATGGACGAGCTATTGAAAATCCTCAAAAAGAAACAACACCATTTAACCCCTTAAGCCCTTATGGTGTGTCGAAGGTATTCGCTCATCAAACAGTAAAGAATTATAGAGATAGCTATGGTTTATTTGCTTGTTCTGGAATACTTTTTAATCATGAAAGTGAACGACGCGGATTGGAATTCGTTACGAGAAAAATAACAGATGCAGTTTCAAAAATACATTTAGGTAAACAGGAAGTATTAGAACTAGGCAACATTAATACACAAAGAGATTGGGGGCATGCGAAAGATTATGTACTGGCCATGTGGTTAATGTTGCAACAAGATAAACCAGATGATTATGTTATTTCTACTGGTAAATGTTATACGGTGCGAGATTTTGCAGCCAAAGCTTTTTCTGTGGTGAATAAGCAAATTGAATGGGTTGGGGAAGGAATTAATGAATTTGGAATAGATATCGCGACAGGTAAAAAACTTGTTAGAATAAATTCTGAATATTTTCGACCTAACGAAGTAAATGTTTTGCAAGGTGATTCTACAAAGGCGAAAAACAATCTTGGGTGGCATCCTAAAATTAACTTAGATACCATGATTAAAGATATGGTTACAAATGATATTGAGCTTAATGGAGATAGAAACATATAATATGGTTAATTTAATTAATGATAATTTACGTATTTCGGTAACAGATTTATGTAACTTAGACTGCGTTTACTGCTCTAATGAGGGGCAGTCTCATAGTATTGGACACAAGGCTAGATTTTTAAATTTAGATTTTGTAAAGTCTTTATGTGCCAGAATAAAAGATGATCAACTTCCTGTACAGCGTGTGAATATAACTGGCGGTGAACCAATGTTGCATCCTCAAATAAATGATTTAGTACACGAATTCGCTAAAATAGCTAAAAATGTAGCGTTAAATTCCAATGGAATTTTGTTAACGGAAAGAAATGTCCAAAACCTTATTGATAATGGTGTTAATACATTTAAAATTGGATTAGATAATATCGTTGGCGACGCAACAAAACCTTGTTTTACGGCGAGAAAAGGACTTGTGGAAAAGGTAAAAGCCAATATATTGCTATGCAAAGAAAAATTAGAAGATACATCAGTAGATGTTGTGTTGTCTAATGCAAACACATCATCAATGGACAAAATGGTTGATTTTATTATAAATAATAAATTGAGCAATTCAATTTTTATTGAATTATTACCTTATGATTTTTGGGGAAATGGTAAAATACCCCCAAAGGGTATATCATTTGAAACACTTTTTTCAATATTACAAAAAAAATCTAAGTCCATAAAAGATAATTATTCCCCCGAGCGTGGTCTTCATAAAATGATCGTTAATAACGATATAAATTTAGTGTACGCTGAAGATTTTTGTAAAAAGAAGTTATGCAAAAATCTTTGTACAAGAATAGATGCCAGTGGTAACTTCCTTCCGTGTGTAAAAAAAAGTAAATTGATCCCAATAGATTTAAGTAAATCTTTGCGTCCTCAGTTAATTAATTACCAAGGTGAATTATGTTATCAAAATTAATATTTATTGAAGGACTTCCTGGTTCGGGTAAAACAACATTAACTAAAAAAATTTTAGTTGGACTAAAACAAAAAAATCCAGAAGCTAAGGCTTTTTTAGAATCTGAATTACCTAACCCAATTAATTTTGCTGGACATGCATATCTTACTTTACATGAATTCAATCATTTAAAAAAACAATATCCAGATTGTAAGTTTGTGCATTCAGTTTTTTCTGACGATTATGTTCTTGTACCATATCCGTTTTCGGCTATTCAATATAAAGAAACCAAAGAATATCCAGAAGATCTCGTAGTATTTTTAAGAAGTAGGGAATTTTCCTGTAGGCCACAGAATAAAGTAGGCTTTAGCGTTTATAGTAAAACCATGCTTGATAGATGGGAGGCCTTTTCTAAAGGACTAACTGGTAAAGAAGAATTTGTTTTTGATGGTGATATTTTACAACATCCGCTTGATGATATTTTACATAATTATGACATATCGCAATCACAAATTGAAAGACATATATTAAAAACAGCAGACACAATATCTAACTCAGACGCAAAATTATTTTATATTTCACAAAATAACATAGAAGAGAGTTTATCGCGAATAGCTGTTGAACGTAAAAGAAGTATTTTCGTAGATCCAATTTGGCTTAAACATTGGCATAAACGAAAAAAAATTGAATTAAGTATTATCAAAAAATTACCCATTAAAGCTGAAATAATAGATAATTCTAATTATGATTGGGCAAATGTGTATAACACAATTGCGCGAGGTATTGAGAAATGAGAAAAAGTGTCATCTCGCATATGTTTAGTACTAACGCAATGAAAATTAGTCCATACAATCAACCATTTAAATATAGAGCTGGTTTTGGTCCATATATATATCAAGCTCAATACTTGTTTGGTGGAGAAAATGCAGCAAATGAAATATTGGAAATAATAGCTAAATATAAGGATAATCCAATTCAACTAATACAAATTTTAAGTGATAAAATAAATCGTCAATATCAACAAAATAAATCGTATAAAGATACGATAGACTACTTAAAACAGTATATTCAATTTAATGTTCAGATGAAAGATGTTGATATAATTTCTGGTGGAGAAAGACGAGATTGGTTTTTCTCATTATTATTGGCTCAACTGTTTAACAAACCGCATTTAACCATATTTAAAAATGGAAATGCGTATATTAACAATGATTGCCATTTCTTAATGAAACAAAATTTGACTGGATCCAGGGCTTTACATATAACTGATAATCTAGTTAAAGCTAAAAGTTTTAATAATGCATGGATACCATTCACAAAGCAATTAGGAGTAACAATAACTAATGCAATTTCAGTTTTTGATAGATGCAATATAGGTCATCATACTTTAGAAGAAAACAAAATTGACCATAAAGCATTATTCTCGGTTAATTCTGATCTATTCAAGGAGTTTTTTGAAAATGGGTATATTGATGAACGACAATATAAATTACTTTGTGCATTTTCATTAGATGAACAAAATTATAGGGAGAATATAAATCAATTAATATCAGCAGTTGAACGATGATACTAATTTTCTATTTAAATTAGAGTAAGTAAATCTCCTTTGTCGAGTAGTTCTATGAAGACATCAGTTGTCTATGTCAAATATTCTAGCAAAAAACAAACCGAACAATCCATTGAGAGGTAGTTGCGGGTTTGTAGTGATTATGCAGAACAACAATGAAATACTAACAAGCATCACAGATGTTATCGAAATTTATGTAAAAAAATGACGCCATAAAACGCCTTACAACGAATTTGTGCTAAATTTTGACTAAATTGATTAAGTGCTTAAAAATACGCAACTATGCCAAAACAATCGTCTAAAATGACTAAAATTCGTGGAATAGAGTTAGTTTGGTTCGTCTGATTACCAAGTGGTGGCGATGGCTGGAATCGAACCAGCGATACCCGGGGTATGAACTCGGTGCATTAGCCGCTGTGCTACATCGCCAAGATTTAATACTGTAACAAATTTTTATCGTTTAAGCAAGCCAATTTTCGAAATCAAAAATTATATAAAATTGCTTGTAGTAAGTTGCTAATTATGCTATAATAACTTATTATGAAGAATACGACAGCAAGCAAGCAAGCAAGCAAGCAAGCAAGCAAGCAAGCAAGCAAGC
>CAPRTS010000005.1:0-68124 GCA_948695535.1 uncultured Eubacteriales bacterium
TCCATCACTTTAAGTATAACTTCCCTTTTGCTTTTTGTCATCTGTTACCCTGCCAGATGTCTCGTTTCACTTGCCATAGCGTTTTGCCGAATTAGCGAGATACGGCTGGAAAGCCGTCAAATCCACCATAGAATCCTTAAAGATTGGGTCTTGCAAAACTTGGTATAAATTACGGGTTAGGGATTTATTTCTCAGCAGCAAAGATTTTTCCCGGTACTCGCGTCGCGTAAATGCCCCCCAGTTATTCAACCGCAAGAACTGTACCCGATCAACGTGAAATCTTTTACTTAACCGCACAAACGCTGGCATCTCTTGGTAATTGTCTTTTTGCACCACGAAAATAAATTGCAAGAATTTGATTTTGCCGGTTTGCCTTAATTCGCCAAGCAGGGTTAAGTTTTTTAACAGTTGGTCAAAGTCCCACCCCCGCAAACGGCGATAAGTGGCCGCGGTGGCCGCGTCGATTGAAATTTCCACGTTAATTTCGCTAAATTTATCCTTAACCAAATTCCAATTCGCTTGGTTAAAAAGTGTACCGTTAGACAGCAAATAGACAGTTTTGGTTTTAAAATCGGTCGCCAGTAACGCACGATAACTGCGGCTGTAAAACACTTCACCCATGCCCGCCAAAGTTATAGATTCGGCTTGGTCAAACCACCCCTGTTGTTGTAAGTACGCTGTGATTTGGTCTAACTTTTTTTGTTCGGCAGCATCCGCGGTATGAAATTCGCGGCGGCAACTGGGACAGCGCAAGTTGCAAGAACGATCCATGGCTACTTCCAGTACCAAAGGTTTAACGTTACTAGGCCTTGGTTTCAAAGTGTTATCCACGTGATCAACATATCGGGCATAGAAACAGCGTCGCAAATCACACAAACAGTAGGAATGGTTAAGCGACGATAATTTGACGATGCGGGCTTGACGACTATTATAAACATCCGTTTGTTCATCAGCAATACGCCCAAACGGAATTTTAACCATATTGGTACAACAGCCCCATAAATTTCCCGCTTCGTCAACCAAACAATTTCTTTCCAAACGGTCGCAAACGATGTTGGTCGGCTGAGCATAAATGACCCGCAGTAACAATTCCGACGGCTTCATAAACTTAGGTGCTAAACGTTTTAACCAAAACTGACGGCGGAAAGTCAGTCGTTGTCGCCAGCCATTCAACAACCACACCACGCCCCGCGACAAGATAATACGCTTCGCCCGTTGCTTCCAGGGGGTTTTCGGTTCAATGGCCGTTATCTGTTTGGCAAACGAGTAATCTTTATCTAATTCCCGACAAATATCATCAAGGTAACTGATGTTTAAGGCCTTATCTTTAATGTGCACCAAGCGTTTACTTTTACGTTTGAACGCACAGACCACAATCTTATAATCACGGTACGATTCGGCGTCAGTCAGTTGTTCGACCTGCGCATAATCTCGCCAGTCCATCACGTAGGCTACTTGCGGGCAAATACGTTTATCACCGACCAACAAAATCTTGGGTGCCATTACGTCAAGTATAACTTTACTTCCGCTTTTTGTCATCTGTTACCCTGCCAGATGTCTTGTTTCACTTGCCATAGCGTTTTGCGGAATTAGCCAAATACGGTTGCAAAGCCGTCAAATCCACCCGTGGGTCCTTAAAAATTGGATCTTGCAAAACGTCATACAATTCACGAGCCAAATACTTGTTTTTAATAAGCATACACTTTTGGCGATATTGTTTGGGTCGCAATGCGCCCCAATCACCTAAACGCAGGAAATGCACACGGTCTGCCAGTAATGCTTGACTGAACCGGACAAAACCCGCCATTTCGTGATAGTTATCACGTTGCACAACAAAACAAAGTTCAAAATGGACAATTTGACCAGTTTTACGCAATTCGCTGATGAAGTTAAGATTTTTCAATAATTGGGTAAAATCACCGCCCCGCAATTTACGGTAAGTTTCTGCCGTCACCGCATCAACGGAAATGGTTACCGAAATCTTTTGATACCTAGACTTAATTAAATTCCAATTACTTTCATTGAATAAAGTGCCATTGGAATAAATAGTAATTTGTTCGCGCTGTAAATATTTAGTTAATAATTGACGATAATGCGGACTGTAAAACGCTTCGCCCATGCCCGCCACCATTAAATCATCTACCTTAGCAAACCACCCGGCGGTCAATAAATCTTGATGTACTTTTTGAATATGTTCATTTTGGACGTCGTTAGTAGTTATATAATTTGGGCGACAACTGGGGCATTTTAAGTTACAAGTCTTATCGGTAACCAATACAAAGGTTACGGGATACTCTCGCCGTCGCAATTCTTTCAAGTCATAATTGACTGCTGGTGTGTATTTGACGTATTGGCAGATGCTAAGATCACATAAACAATAGGAACGATTTAAGGAAGAAAGTTTAACAATTCTGGCGCGTACGTCATCGTATATTTCCAGCCCATTACTACCACTGATAAAACCAAAGGGTACTTTTACGTCACAACACCCCCGCAATTCGCCCCTATCAAAAGCCCTGGCCTCGGTTTCCAAACGATCACAAGCCACGTTAATCGGCCGACTGTATAAAACTTTAATCAGCAGTTCCGACAACCGTAACGACGCCACTGGTAACCTATCAATAAGTTTAAAATTGCGCAAAGTTAGGTGCCGTTTTAACCGCCGAACCATAGCGATACCAACCGTTCCTGCTCTGATATGGTCGTTAATCCGTCGCCATAACGATCGTGGTTTTGCGGTCAACGGTGTTATTGGTGCAGATTGCCATTGTTCTTGCTGATCCAGTTCACGACAAATATCATCAAGGTAAAAATACCTACCCCCCCCCCTAGACGGTAAATAACGTCGCCAATGACGCTTAAAATCACAAACAACAATTTTATACCCGGCGTACTTATTGACATCAGTCAAGCGGTCAACCTGCTCATAGTTCTGCCAGTCCATCACGTACGCTACTTGCGGACAGATGCGTGCATCACCCACCAAGAGTATCTTCTGTTCCATCACTTTAAGTATAACTTCCCTTTTGCTTTTTGTCATCTGTTACCCTGCCAAATGTTTCGTTTCACTCGCCATAGCGTTTTGCGGAATTAACTAAGTACGGAGTAAACGACTGCAGATCAACTATGGGGTCGGTGAAGATTGGGTCTTGCAGATAAAAGTATAGTTCTGGGCTTAAACACCGGTTACGCTTTATGATATTGCGCCGTCGCCATTCGTGACGAGAATAGGTCAGCCAATTATCCAAAGGGACAAATTTGACCTTATCAACATGTAATTTTTTCGCCAAAGCCACAAAATCTACCATCTCTTGCCAGTTATCATTTTGTACCACGAAACAAAAATCAAACCGTGCAATTTTCTCTCGCCGGCGCAAATCGCCCAGCATCGTGAGATTTTGCAGTAACTGTTGAAAATTCCCGCCACGCAGTTTTTGATAAGTTGCTGACGTAGCGGCATCAATTGAAATCGAAAGCTTAATGGTTTGGTATTTATCTGCCAACCAAGCCCAATTTTGGGGAGTTAATAAAGTCCCGTTAGACTGAATGTTGATTTGATGACGTTGACTAAGATTGGCCAATAACTGCCGGTAAGCCGCGCTGTAAAAGACTTCCCCCATGCCACACATAGTCAGCGTCTCGGTTTTTTCCAGCCACCCCGAGGCCAAAATCTGTTGGTGCAGTGCATAAATCCGTTGGGTTGTCTTATCATCAGCTGTATAAAAATTTTTTCGGCAACTGCCACATTTAAGATTGCAAGAAGGGTCGGTCGAAATGGCCACACTATGGGGATACGTACTGGTTTGGTAGCCAGCAAGATTTCTTGGTTTACTTTGCGTAAAATCGGCGTATTTACATTTACGCAAGTTACACAGGCAAAATGACCCATTAAGCGATGACAGTTTAATAATCCGCGCCAACGGGCTGTTGTAGACGGCTGCCAAACTTTTATGTTCACTAACCCGCCCGAAGGGCAAACGTACGCCACAACAGCCACTCAATATGCCATCAGCATTGATATCGCACACATTTTCTAAACTGCTACAAGTCATCTTGGCTGGCGGACTTTGCAACACATAAACAAATAATTCCGACGGCTTTAATAAAAGCGGTGGTAATTTTTTCAGCAACTTAGGATTGCGAATAGTAATGATTCGTCGCAGCCACTCGCCACAACGGCTGGACAAAAGGGACTTAGCCAATCGCTTGAATTTGGTACGTTGTTCAAAAAGCGACAGTTGTTCTTTAAGCGAATAACCTTGATCTAATTCACGACAGATGTCATCAAGGTAGGTGTACCCCCCCCCCCCCTACGGGGGCGTAACGCCTTCTGTGGCGCTTAAAAGCGCAGATGACAATTTTATAATCCGCGTACTTATTAACATCAGCACCGGCCAATTGTTCCACCATTACGTAATTTTGCCAGCCCATCACGTAGGCTACTTGCGGACAAATCCATTTATCACCGACCAACAAAATCTTGGGTGCCATTACGTCAAGTATAACTTTACTGGCACTTTTTGTCATCTGTTACCCTGCCAGATGTCTTGTTTCACTCGCCATAACGTTTTGCGGAATTAGCCAAATACGGTTGAAAAGCCGTCAAGTCCACCATGGGCTCCTTAAAAATTGGGTCTTGCAAAACTGCGTATAATTCAGGAGCCAAGTAACGATTTTTAACCACCATACGGTTATGTGCGTAAGCCTTACGGGTAAAGGTTCCCCAGTTTTCCAGTTCCTTAAACCAAATGTGATCGACATGCAGTTCTTTCCCCCACGCCACAAAAGCTGGCAGGTCACGGTAATTGGCCCGTTGCACAACAAAACTGATTTCTAAAAAATTGATTTTACCCGCTTGGCGCAGTTTGCTGAGCATGGCTAAGTTCTGTTGTAACTGCTTAAAATCACCGCCCCGCACTTGGCGATAGGTCGCGGCCGTCGCGGCGTCAACCGAAATGGAAACATCAATTTGTTCGTATTTATCCTTGATTAAAGCCCAGTTGGCTTGGTTAAATAAGGTACCATTAGACAAAATAAAAACCTGTTTACGTTGGAAATCGGTCGCCAATAAACGCCGATAATGCGGGCTGTAAAACACTTCCCCCATACTGGCTAAGGTGATTGATCCCGCTTTATCTAACCAACCGGCTGCCAACAATTGTGTTACCATGTGTTTGATGCCGGTTTGGGTGGTGGGGCTTCCCGTGTTGAACTCACGACGGCAACTGGGACAGTTCAAATTACAAGCCTCATCGATGGCCAATTCAATCACCACCGGGTGGTCTTGTGGTGGCAAGTCCTTAAAGCGTGGTGCGATGTTGCGATTAGCAAATTCACATTTATGCACATTGCATAAACTGTAAGAATGATTAATTGACGATAATTTGATAATCCTGGCGCGTGCGTCATTATAGATTGTATTGGGTGCTTGCGTTTTTATATTACCAAACGGTAACAACTGTCCCGTAAGGCACCCCGTCATCGAACCGTCGGGGTTAACGCGACAAACACGCCCCACCCGGTCACAAATAATGTCCGTGGGCGGACTGTACAAAACACGTAAAAACAATTCGGCCGGACGTAAATAACGGGCGGGTACTTTGTGCAACCAATATTGACGGCAAATCATACCCTGTTTCCCCAACAACCGCAAAGTTTTTAATAACACTTTCTTCAACAACGAATTGACCGGCGCCGTCGCGTAATTGTCGGCGGCGTATTGCTGGTTTAATTCCCGACAGATATCGTCCAAGTAAATTACCGACAAAGTTTGGTCGTGCACTTTCAGCAATTTCTTGCCTTGTCGTCGCCAAGTACATACCACGATTTGGTAATCGCGGTACGGCGTGGCATCGGTCAACTGCTCGACCTGTTCGTAGTTTTGCCAGTCCATCACGTACGCCACTTGCGGACAGATCCGTGCGTCACCAACTAACAAAATCTTTTGCGCCTTCATTAAGGCAGTATAACTTCACTTCCGCTTTTTGTCATCTGTTACCCTGCCGAATGTTTCGTTCACTCGCCATAGCGTTTTGCCGAATTTGCTAAATACGGTTGGAACGCAGTCAAATTGACCATCGGGTCGTTAAAAAGCGGATTTTGCAAAAGTGTATACAATTCACGGTTAAGGTATTTACCCTTAATGATCAGTGACTTATGACGATACTCACGCTTGGTGTAGGTGCCCCAGTTGTTAAGGCGCGTAAAATTCACTTTATGGGCGTGTAAACGTTGCGCCAAATGGATAAAGTCCACCATTTCGTGAAAATTATCGCGTTGTACCACAAAATTTAAATCAAAGTAACCCATTTCACCCTGAGCATACCGCAAACCCAGTTTAGTTAGATTTTGTAACAACCCATTGAAATCACCACCGCGGATTTTGCGGTAGGTAGTGGCCGTGGCGGCATCGACGGAAATTAAAACGCCAATTTTTTGATACTTGCCTTGCAGTTTTGCCCATTGATTATCGTCAAACAAAGTGCCATTACTAAAAATAAGCAGTTCATTAAATTTGCAGTCACTTTGCAGTAGTTTTTGGTAGGCTGGACTGTAAAACACTTCCCCCATACCCGCCAAAGAAACACAAGGCGCCTGACGAAAATATTCTGCGTTCAATAATTTAGTGACCACGTCAGCCATTTGGGCTTGTTCACTGCTGTCGGCAACCAAAGGTTTTTTACGACAACTTTGACAATGCAAATTGCAGGTGGGGTCAAGCGAAACCCCGACCATTACCGGCATATGTTTAGTTGGCAAGGCCTTTAACCCGGGGTCAGGTGTGGCTTGGTACTGCGCGTATAAACAACGTTTTCGGTCACAAAAGCAATAAGAATGATTAAGCGATGATAATTTGATAATACGCGCCCAGCGACTATTGTAACCGTCGTTTTCGCCATCAGCAATTTGGCCGAAGGGTATTTTCACCATGCCGACACAACAGCCCCACAGTACGCCACCTTCTTCAACCAAACAGACACTTTCTAAGCGGTTACAAACCAAATTGGTCGGTTTAGCCCACAGCACGCGTAAAAACAGTTCCGACGGTTTCATGACTTTGGGACTGATCATTTTTAACCAAAATTGGCTGCGAAAAGTCACCAGGCTTCTCAGCCAATTAAGCATTACCTGCATAAAAGGTCGTGAAACCAAGCGTTTAACCAATCTTTTGCCCCGGGTTTTGGGGCGTATCATCACCAAACTAAGACGTTCCGTGAACGAATAATCTTGGTCTAATTCACGGCAAATGTCATCAAGGTAAAAATACCTACCCCCCCCCCTAGACGGTAAATAACGTCGCCAACGACGCTTAAAGTCACAAATAACAATCTTATAACTGGCGTACTTATTGACAGCGGTAAGGCGCTCTACTCGTTCGTAATCTTGCCAAGCCATCACGTAGGCCACTTGCGGGCAGATGCGTGCATCACCAACCAATAAGATTTTTGGGCTCACAAGGCAATTATAAGGCACGACTGGCCGTTTGTCATTTGGTTAATTCGGGTGGTATCGTTAGTGCCACGGCTTGCGGCAAAAGCGTTTTCTTTAATTTAGTGGTTGTGGTAGCCGGCGTTTGCAAGGCGCCCAATTCTTTCTCTAAGGCGACAATTTTAGCCTGCACATCGGCCTGGTGTTGTTCGTTTAAGGTCATACGTTCGGCAACGTGTTTAATACGATTACTGTAATAACTGCGTTTCTTAATTACGTTATGGTGATCGTGAACTTTAAGACCACTTTTGGTAACCGCACGGCCACGACTTTTTTTGTCAGGAATGGCTTCGGCATAAACACTGGTGGTAAGAATGTTCCACTCGTTCAATTTTTGTTTTTGTTGCATTTCGGCTAAAACGTCTCGGTAGTAATCAAGACATAATTGGAGATATTCGTCTTCGGCGTCCAAGGCTTGGAAATCAGCACGGAATTCTGCCATATCTTCATCATCGCCACAGCCCGACGGTTCGTCAGGAGCAAACTCAGTCATACAATCGTAATCATCGTCGTCACCCTTAAAATCACTGTCGGTATCGTTTATTGCTTCCGCCATTCCCAAATTGGTACGGAACGACAGACGAAATAAGTCCTTTAAGTATTGCAAACGCGCTTCGCGTTCATCACCAGTTAGATTTCGCTTGGGTGTTGTGTCCATATTTCAGCATACAACATACGCCAACCAAATACAATACCCTACCGCCAAATAATTACTTATTTTTGTCAGTTAATGGGTATTGGAAATAAACAACTTCGGCATTGGGAAAATGCACCTTTTCCAAATCAGCACTGGCGGGCATACCATTAAAATAAACGTGGGTGGCTTTGCCAATACCACCGTGAGCAACCACCAAAATATTTTTGTCCGCGTCGGGTTTTAATTGGTCGTAAAAACTGCTGACCCGTGCGAATATTTCGGGAAACGTTTCAATGCCTAACGCTTTCATTTCCGCCAAGTGCTCGTTGATTTGCCAAGACCGAAATGGTGTTTTCCACCGCGGTTGACCTTCCACTTGCCCGCAAGCCCGTTCTTTGATGCGGTCGTCGTACACCGGTTGCAACTCCGGGTGGTACTTTAAGATGGCGGCGCATGTTTGTTTGGCGCGCGTTAATGGCGAGCAATAACACGCGGCAAATTTAACGTTTTTCAACTTTTCCGCTACCACCTGGGCTTGTGCTAAACCGGTGGCGTTCAGTGGCACGTCACGTTGCCCGGCGCAAATTTCCTGCCGGTTGTAATCGGTTTCCCCGTGTCGTACAAAATAAATCATGCGCTAATCTCCTGCTAGTTTAGCATATAAGAAATTACACTATTAAGCAAACATTATTACTTGTGACGCGATTTTAATTTTTACAACTCAATCATTCAATCATTTGCAATCAAAGAATCGCTTTCAAGATTTCATTATGAATTTTGCCATTACTGATTAGCATGGTGTCTTTATCCGTTTGGGGGTTGCCTTGTAAATTGGTAATTTTACCACCTGCTTCCGCGACGATCAATTTGCCAGCACAAGAACTTAGACCAATACTAGGTTTGACGTTAAGCATGGCATCGGTTTTACCACTAGCAAGCCAAGCCAATTCTGTCGTTGAACAAACGATCAATCTCAGCCCTCTAACCTTCGCGGCAAGTTTCTTAACAACAGCCAAAACAGCATCAATATGTTTTTGTTCATAATGAGAAGTTAAGCAATACGAAACTATGCATTCATTAAGGTTTTGACGCGAGGATACTTGTAATTTTTCTTGATTTTTGAAAGCACCTTGTCCCTTGACGGCATGATAAATGTCACGGTTTTCCCAATCAAAAATTACACCAAATATAGTTTCTTTATCTTTTCTCAATGCGATACTCGTTCCGTACAAAGGAATACCGGCGGCAAAATTAATTGTTCCGTCAATAGGATCAATTAACCAATCATACTCACTAGCATTATTACTTTGTCCGTACTCTTCTCCATAAAAAGAATGCGTTGGAAAAAGTTTGGCAAGATTATCAACGATTTCACGTTCCATCACCTTATCAACCGAAGTAACAATATCGTTTAGTTCCTTGTTTTCAATTAAATTTTGTTTAATTTTACGTGCGTTTTTGTAAGCCTTTTTAGCAATCTTAACAACAAACTTGTAAACAGAGTTCAAGTCAAGCATTTTATTGCTTACCTCCTTAATAAATTTTGGGACGGAACGCAGCGGCCAAGGCGAACCCCGTTAAATTTATCCCATATAGCCACTACATCCTAAATCAGTGTGACGGGCAACACAACATTTTGATCGTCAACATATCCCACCTTGTCGGCAAGACAAATTACACAACCGGGCATGACATCTTTGTTAGGAATTTTGTTTAGCAACGAGAACGCAGCAATATCATCTTTGGTCGGATTACTCTTACATTTTATTTCTATTGGGTACAAATTTCCATCACCTTCGATGACCAAATCAATTTCGTTTTTTTCTTTATCACGATAATAATACAATGGTGGTTCTGTAATTCCGTCGTTATAGTAACTTTTAAGTATTTCACTAATGACATAAGTTTCAAACATTGGTCCACGCATTGCACCATCGGCTAATTGCTCCTTGGTGTTCCAACTAGTCAAAAAACAAGCCAACCCCGTATCCAAAAAATAAAGTTTGGGTGTTTTAGTCAAACGTTTATTAAGATTATTTGCGTAAGGTTGTAGCAAATAAACTATGCCTGATGAAATTAAAATCGACAGCCAACTTTTAACAGTGTTAATATTTTTGCCACAGATATCCGCAATAGTTGCGTAATTTAGCATTTGTCCGGTCAAACCTGCCACTGCCCTGATAAACTTCATAAAAGCATTTTCATCATGAACATTGATTAGTTTTTTAATATCGCGTTCAATATAAGTACGCACGTAAGCGTTATAAAAGTCTTTCAAATCCTTATCCTGTTTTTGCTGTTCAACAACTTCGGGGAATGAGCCTTGATGAATTTGTTGCCAAACCTGCCAGTAATCCAAGGGTTTGGTTAATGTTTTCATTTTTTGCCAGTGCTCCGTGGTGGGCAAAAACGGTTCGTGATAATTTATATCTTGGATCTCCCGTGCACTTAACCCCAACATTTGCAGGACTCCCGCACGACCAGCTAAACTTTCGGTCACATTCGCCATTAAATGGAAACTTTGGGAACCCGTAATAAAGATTTGTCCTTTTCGCTTATTTTCATCTACATATTTTTTAATACCGTGTAAAACGTTAGGAGCATACTGTAATTCATCAATAATCAATGGCGGTTGATAAATTTCCAAAAACATTGACGGACTATTTTGTGCCGTTTCTAAAACTGAATAATCATCACAAGTCACATACTCGGTATCGGTAATTGTATTTTGTAGCATTGTAGTTTTCCCAATTTGACGCGGTCCCGTAATGACTACACAAGAAAATGATTTCTTGATTCGTTCTATGGCATGTTCGATATGGCGCTTAATGTACATTTGAAACCTCCCATTTTAATATTGACTATTATGCAATATAATTGCAGATTAGTCAACTACGTGTATCAATTATAATAGGTAAACTCAATGCCAACTTTGCGGTCGTAAATTTCGCCAGTAACTTCGTCAGTCATCCTTTTGGGTTTACTTTTACGAGCGTAACAATAATTACAACCGTGACGGCAAGTGTCGTATTGGCCGATATCCACCGCCGGCATACAGCCACAGTATTTTCGTTGTCCGTCCAACTTTTGGTTCTTGCGTTTAACGGTAACACCATATTTTTGACTTAATAATTTCTCAAAAATCGCCCCGTCAATACATTTACTGGGCATTATTCCGTATTGTGACCAATCGCCACTTTCGGCACAAGTTTCAATTTGAATACCATACTGGCCGGCTATTTTGGTAAACGCTTGCAAAATAGCGTGCTTTTGCGATTCGTTGGGAGCGTGGACTTTGGCACTACAACCTGAGTAACTTTCAATCACGAAACTGATTTTGCAATGTTTAGTGTAACCATGCAAACACTCACAAAGTTTAGTAAAATTTTGGATATGCCAGTTGACATCAATACCCTCAGTAATTAAAATCGGGTCGTAACGCCAAATTACCGGACAAAA
Organism: uncultured Eubacteriales bacterium; assembly: GCA_948695535.1. Taxonomy (GTDB): domain Bacteria; phylum Bacillota; class Clostridia; order Christensenellales; family UBA1242; genus RGIG8050. The sequence goes on from CAPRTS010000005.1 coordinate 11,585, forward strand.
TTCGCTAAGTGCTTTGAAACTGGCGATGCGTTCGACTAATGGCGGTAGCCCCGTTTCCACACTTTCCGGATACCCCGTTAAAGTGTACAGAAAATAATAAGCGTAATTTTTTAATTCTGGTAATCGTGCCAACATCGGCTGCGGATTTTTCGTCCAAAAAACGATGCCTTCCACTGTACCTTGTGCTGTAATCCGTTTTTCACCCAGCAAATTTTCATCCGACTTTAATTGCAAAGGTTTCAATTCAATCCGAGCTACTTTTTGCGGGTTAATTGGATTCGGCACTAAGACATAACCCTGCCGTAACTGTTTAAAGAACCAATCGCTGTAAAACGCCGGTATATCCGTCCGCCGCGAAACACTAAGAATCATCGCACTCCTTTATCTTGTCGCCACTACAATGGTACCCTTACCATCTAAAATTGGCAAACGCTTAAAAGTAAATTTCGGCGACAGTTTTTTGAGTATACACTCAATTAAATCATTTTCTAGCCTTGGAATATGGTAAGTGCTATTCACTGTATAGTCACAAAGAATATAGAATGACTTTTTATTCTGCAACGCTTTTACAAATTGTTCACAGAGATTTCGCTCATTTTGCGAAATTGAATATAACGAATTAAAAAAGCACAACACGACGTCGTTACTACTGACCGATGTTAATAGAAACAGCCCATCGACATAATTAAATGTTTGTGGCAAAACTGGCTCAAAGTTTTGACAATTTTCTGTTTTCTTGATTGCCCAGTTACATTTTTCAATGCCATAATATTTTATGTTATCGCCAAACACTTCTTTCGCAGCGATGCAATCTAATCCAATACCGCACCCGAAAGAAAAAATACTTGGCTTAGCGTCCCCAATTACTTTTTTTAATTCGCCAAAACTTTCCTTATTTTTATTGAGATTCTTCTCACCATATTCTCGCAAATAATTAACGTTCGAACACAAGTTTTTATAATCTAAATGTCCCTTACATTCTTGTTCACAATTATCACACTTAGGATAATCCAATCCGGTCCACAGTTTTTCAATTTTCATTTTTCAACTTATCTCCTTCTCACCATTACTGGTGCAAAGCATTTTAACACCACGTTTTAAGCATTAAAGATTTTACTGCCACTCAATTATTACAAACAAAGAGCCGAGAATACTCTCGGCTCTTGCCCCCTTACGCTGCAAGGCACATTATGCCAATACTATTCAACGCCGATTGTTGTTTTTGCGCGAAGCATAATAAGCTCGATTGTTAGAATTTAACTGGTTCGCATGATTATCCATACGCAACCAATATTCACGATTCTGTGGATTCATTTGCCGCGAATAATCGTCTAATTGTGCTTTGGTGTGGGTATACCCAGAAATTTTTTTCTTTTTCATTGTTTCACCTCCTTTTCGACTCATATCTAAAAAATCCCCATACTAGCATGAGTGCATGGGAATCATTCGAATCGAAAATAATTACCTTACACTCACACAAGATAGCAATACAAGATTGCTATCTTCGTATGGTGTAAAGTTTGGAACAAATTGGGAGGGTAACCCCTGCTACCGCAATCTGTCTATCGCTTAGCGAGTATTTACAAAGGCGATATCAGTTGCCAAAAATTACACAGAATCATTTTTCAAACCTTACGATGTGTAAGCCTTAACCAATCGCAAACTTTTTGCTTCAAGTGATACTCTCGCCCTATCACTCATAGGTCAGTTGCTCGCACGGCCTTCAAATAAAGTTTTACTTGAATTCTGCCACCAAATTTCTTTGGATAAGTTATCCATAACATGGATTACGTCAGTTTGTCAATAATCGAAGTACTGAAATAATTAAGAAAACTTTCTTATCAATTCATCTGTACCGCTGATAAGGGCTTCTACGTTTTTACGCGATGGTTGTTTTTGTTCATTATGGTCAACCAAAAAGGAACTATACGAACCAAAAACAACACTCGGCGATAAAACTGTTCTTTATTGACGCTCATTTTGGCATAGTTGCTGATTTTTACCGCAGTTAGAAAAAGTTGAGACAAAATTAACAAATTTTTATCTATGTCCTACTGGTTGTCTTAATAGAGAGTTTCTTATAGCAATTATAATCTATTAAAAACTGCTAAATATATAACATGTTCTAGCAGATATTGTCAGTTACATTCACTATTATTTACTTTTTCAATCACATCCGTTATGCCTGTCGGCAGTGTTGGTGCTGAATCGCCTTTTAGCAACCCAGTATCAGACCGACTAAATAAAGCATTGATTACTGAGATTCGTTCCTGATTCGTTATTCCCTTAGACTCAATTAAAGCCAAATAGAAATACGATAATTGTTCACGTTCTTTAGCATCGCGTGACAGATGCAGAGAGCTTAAAGCAAGTTTTACGGTTATTCGCAATATATAAATTGCTACACTTGTAATAACAGTTAATAATGCTGTATCCTTTAGAAGATTAAACCAATAGCTGTCCTTTCCAAATAAATTTGCTGTATTAATTATTAAAAATACTAATCCAATAATTGTAGCCACAGCAATTACTCCACTAGCAATCAACCACCCTATTCCGTTTCTATGGTAACTTCTAGACATTTGTTCCCAATATTCTGCAGGTTTAGATAACTTCAATTTTTCTAAATCATTTAATTCCCTTTCTTTTTGATTTTTATAAGTTGAGAAGCTATTTTTTTGCTCTTTTAATTCATCTTCGGTTTTAGTTTTAATATCTAAAATTTCTTTTTCTTGACTTCTGAATAAGTCATTTGCATGAACGAGTAAATTATTTAATTATTCTTCTGTTCTTTTAAACGCCTCTTGATATGAAAGACCGTATTGCAATACTAAACCTTACTCTCTCCACCAATCATGCCCCACATGGTAGCTAATTAAGTATTCTGCGTTTTTAGCTGTATCAGTCGTATCAATTAGGTTAGGGGTATAAGATACTGACACATGCCAACCATTAGGATCAGCAAACGTTACATTAGTCAAGCGACTGCAACCAGCGAACGCACCCGTACCAATGCTGGTCACACTTTGGGGAATCGTAACTTTCGTCAAACGACTGCAATCAGCAAACGCATACTCGCCGATACTGGTAACGCCGTTACCAAGCGTAATACTGGTCAAGCCACTGCAATCATAAAACGAACGTTCACCAATACTTGTCACGCTGTCGGGTATCTTTATACTTATCAGACTACTGCGCCCAGAAAACGCCGCTCGTTCTATTGCGGTAGTTTTATCATCTAGTGTTATTGCTGTTGATGAACCTACATACCTTACAGCAAGATAATCATTTGCGTTAACGTAATAAACTACACCATTATTCGCTGTCACCAGGTTACTGGCTTCACTAAGTGAGGTATGAATTACTTTGGCATAGTAACCGACGCGACCATTATCAGTTGAGCTAACAGCAATTGATAAATTAGATAAATCATAAACTTCAATTAAATAATTACACCCAGTGAACGCCTCATCGGCAATGCTGGTCACACTATCAGGAATCGTAATACTTGTTAAACTACTGCAATTGCGAAATGCATAGGTACCAATACTGGTCACACTATCGGGGATCGTAATACTCGTTAAGCTACCGCAATCAGAAAATGCATAGGCACCAATACTAGTCACACTATTGGGCATTTTAATGCTTGTTAAGCCAGTGCACCCAGAAAACACATGACTACCAATACTAGTAACAGTATCGGGGATTGTTATACTCGTCAAGCCGCTACAATCCAAGAACGCAAGGTCAGCTATATAACTTACCACGTCAGGGATAATAATTTCGGTAATGGTGCTATCTTTAAGCCCTGTAACAGTTATCTTGCCATCAGTATCGGTGGTGAAGTTGAATGGCGATAAGGTCGTCAGTATCCACTTCGCGTATAAAGTAATATTTCCCGTACGGTTAATGTCCAATTCAGTAATTGGGTCGCCAGTATAATTAGCGCTGGTGTACCAACCAGCAAAGGTGTACCCATCGCGGGTTGGGGCACTTAAAGTGATTGTTGTCGCCGATTGCGTATAAGCTGTCGGGTTACTAGACGAGTTTGTACCGCCACCTAATTCATAGTTAATTATGTAGGTCTCGACAACCGGCTGGTTAACGTGGTCAAAACTGCAAGCCGTCAAGCAACACCCCGAGCAGGCAACAACTACTGCTAAAGCCGAAGTTTTTAGCCAATTACCTTTATGCTTGGATGATTTTTTCATACTTAAGAGACTCCTTTTAGATAAACGATCCGCAAAAAATTTGTTTATCGTATACAATTTAGTATAAGCTAAATACACCAAATTAAGCAAACATTATTAGTGGTGCGACGCTTTTAACCCATTAGCACGCACAATTTTACTGATTTCAGGGAACACGGTCTGGTTGCTGACAATGGCGCCCTTGATGTCTTGGTCATAGCGTTGCTGGTTGCCATACAAATCGGTAACTACGCCACCCGCCGCTTCAATAATTACTTTTATGGCGGCCAAATCGCAATTTTTGTGTTTTGATGCGGGATAAAGCGCAAATTCCATGGTGCCGTTCGCCACACATAAACTATCCCGAATAAACGAACCCAAATGGATAAAGTAGGTTCTTTTACGCAAAGCCAAGTAGGCGTCAATTAAATCGTATTCCCGGGTCCAAGTGTCAAAAGCCGCCATGCTACGTGGGTCATCAAGCCCCCGCGTATTGACCGCGATTCTTTGTTGATTGCAATAGGCACCTTGGCCTTTAATGGCCGTGTATAAACAACCAGAAAATACGTCGTTCACCACACCAACCATTGGTTCGCCATCGACGCACAAAGCCAAAGAAAAAACTGCTACTGGTACACGGCGCACGTACATCGCGGTTCCGTCTACCGGGTCACACACCCACAAGTATGGGCTTTGTCCATAACTTTCTTCCTCGCCGTCCACCGCATGATCAGGGAAATTTTGTTTTACTTTGGTAATTAAATAATGGTTAATTTCTTTGTCCGCCAGTGTGACGAGCGTATTGTCTAGTTTATATTCGGCGCCGTTGTCCGTAGTGTAATATTTTTTTAAGACTTCCCCCGCGTAATTGGCAATTTCCACCGCTAACGCCAAATACTTTTCCCAGTTTCCCTTGGTCATATCTAATACCTTTATTATAAATTATTATAAATCTCGCACCTTGTCAAACCTCGCAGTTGAATATTGAACAACAAATCTTAAAGGCTAACCTTACCGATTCTATTTTTAGCAAAAAGATTTTATTCTACATTGTGACGGGTTGCCGCTTAAAAGAAAGTTACGACACCAAAATTGATTTCGAAAAGCACCTTGCTTATATCACCCGACACAAAACTGAACGCTCGGGTGTAAAATCAACAATAATGCCGTTATCAGTTAATTTTTGTGATTACATTAAAAACGACTGGTCAAAAATGTTTAAGGTTAAACCACGGCACATGAGCCAAAAGATAACAAACTTTTTCGCCGTATAGGTATTGAAGACAAATCGACCCACAGTTTACGCCATACCTTTTCCACAAACTTATATTACCTTGGTGTTGACCCCAAAAAGTTACAATATTTAATGGGACATGCTAGTATTAAACAAACTTTTGATACCTACACGACACTAGATATTGGGGTCACAGAAAAAGACATAACCGACATCTGGGGGAATTTTTACCCACAGTTCTAAAAGTTTGACCACAAATTTGACCACAATTTTTCCCGAAAAATTACCTAAAATATAAAAAAATTGTGTTTCCGCACAATCTTTTTACACAATGTATTGTAGTTTTGGGACGCTAACCCCCTTCTCCTGTGCCAACAATGTATTATCATTTTCAGCACAGGGTAACCGATTATTTTTTACTAACAAATCGTTAGTTATTTCTAAATTAAAGTTTCTGCTATATTCGTTAGGAATCGCATTGACATAAATTTCGATATGGTTTTGATAAACAACTACTTTATTCAAGAAAGATTGTAGAATTATTTTTCGAACACTAAATTCCACAGTATTGTCTAATAACATCGCCCTAACCTGATTAATTTGTTGTTGTAATTTATTTTTATCGACTTGTAGATTACCTAATTTTTTTTGTTCGTTTTGTAACTTAATGGTTAGGTCATTCTTTTCGTTTTCTAAAATCTGCAAACGGTCATTTAGGGCATCACTATAATGTCCTGCCGCGATGACGCCAACAATGTTTTGAATTTGGGTATTAGTTGACTCAATTTTGGCTACTAAATGGTCCATGTGTTGTTGGTCTTTATGTTCACGAAGAAATTGGTTATACTCATCAAAAATTTTATCGACAAGATGCGGGTCAGATAATAACTCAACCACTTTATTAACCACGATTTTTTCTATCTTATCACGGCGGATAGAAGTATTATGACAGTAATCGTTTTTTAGTTCCCCGCGAACATACTTCCCATTGTTGGTGCATTTATAATAAATGTAGTCGACACCACCCTTAGTTTTCTTCCAACCATGATACGGCTTGCCGCATTCCCCACAAATAATTTTGCCACTAAGTAAATATTCTTCAGTTACATTACTGGGGCTACGGTGAACCCGTTGTTGCAAAATACATTGCACCTTATCAAAAGTTTCCCTACTGATAATTTGCGGTAGTCCACCATTGATACGAATAATGTCTTGCTGGTTATTTTCCACCCAGACATATTTACCAGAACGACTCAAGGTCTTTTTCTTTTGGTTAAAAATATATGTTCCTGTATATCTTTCATTGCGTAAAATGTAATCAATCAAAGTGCCACGCTTGAATGGCCGCCCTTTGGCATCCGTGTACCCCAACTCATTCAAATGGTGCATTATTTCAAAACGGGTCTTCCCTTGTAAAGTTAAGTTAAACATTAGTTTAACTGCTTCCGCCTGAGTGGGCTCAATCACCGTATTATGTAATACTGTGCCTTTTTTACTATATACTGGCACACCATTTTCCATACGCGGAACGCGTTGATAACCATAAGGTGGCGTACTCCCATTACACCAACATTTATAAGCATTCTCTTTCAAACCTTTCATCGTTTCCCGAGCAAGATTTGACGAAAAATATTCCGCCATAGCTTCCAGCACCGAAACCATAATCTTGCTTTCAACCGAGTCATCAATACGCTCTAAAACAGAAATTAGTTTGACACCATTTTTTAATAACTCAAATCGGACACCGGTACTGACTTGCGTATTGCGTGCGAAACGATCGAGTTTATGGACAATCACTTTGTTAAAAAGTCCCTGACGGCTATCCCTTATCATTTGCTGAAAACTAGGACGATTATCGGTTGTTCCCGAAATGCCTTCATCAACATACCAATGGTTGATGGTCCAACCTTGACTATCGGCATACTCTTGTATCGCCCGCTTTTGGGCGTCAATACTCTCTTCACGTTGATTACTGCTACTAAAACGACAATAACCTACGACGTAATCTTTGTTAATTATTTTTGTTCCCATGTTCTGCATTTGCTCCTTTATCTTGATTTAAGTTAAACAATAATTCGTAGAATGGACATAAATTCGGCGGTTCGGGATTGTCAATTCATACTTGTTCATCGATGTCCTGTGTCATCTTTTTGTTAATGGTAATTTTAATTTGCTGTCACATTATTTTCCCCTTTTACTTTCTTTCAGATTTTATAATTATTAAAATTAATTATCCCTACCGCAAAGTTTAAAATATTACCCTTGCAGATGTTTTATATTACAGTCGAATTAAGCAAAGGCAACCCCGTTTCCCACACGCCATTTGGCTGGAATTAATTTTAATAATGTTAAAATCTGCAAGTTTTTTAATTTTGCTATTCGCCGCTTTGGGGAAATTTTTCATACGGGTGTCTTGCGTACCATAAATTTATTTTACAGTACCAAATTTACCCCTTTACCCGACCTGTATCTACACAATAAAAAAGACAACTACCTTTTATCGTAGTTGTCTTACCTTATTTATAAACCGCGCATAATCCTTGCAAAATCGCGCTATATTAAACGAAATGCCTGTCTGTTGATAAATCTATTGCCTAGACGGATTTGCAGTTACATTTACACTGTTCTGATTATTGCTAGTCCTTTAATTCTCTTTATATCCCTATACCACATTAGCAAAAGAATACATAATCAACAGGCATCATTCATAATTTCGTTTACAATTTTTTCAATAGTTTCTTCATCATTGTCAGGTAATCTTTTAATAACTAGTGCAATAATTTCTTCTATTTCATATTTATAGGCGTCATGCATCCTAGTGACCATCTTGTCACCATCTTCTTCTAGCTCATCTTTGATGGCACCAATATCGTATAAGATTTGGGTTATTTCTTCTTTTAAAGCCTCATAGTCCTTCGGGTAACTCATTTTTAATTTTTCTCCTTTTTTATTTTTGATTTTATAAATTTATTTTTAATTTACATTACGCTATGTCATCCTTTATACCCCCACACCTCTGTGGCATCACAACCACTTTTCCAACTTGAACTCCACCCACTCGGTTTCGAATCTGCTTCGCAATAGATTGTGATTAAATTTATACAATCATCAAAGGCATCATTATCAATACTTTTGACACTACTCGGAATAACGATTGAACTCAAACTAATACAGTTGCTAAATGCGTAACCACCAATACTAACACTCTCTGGATAGCCACTCCAATCATCCCAGTGTTGGAGTTGGATGGTTACTAATCTCAACTTTGAGCAATTAGCGAACGCCCAATCACCAATACTTTCAACTGTGGTAGGAATGGTAATTGATTTTAAACTTGTGCAATAACGAAATGCTCCAGAGCCAATAGTGTGGAGACCACTTATGGTCCTTGACACAATATCAACTGCAACTTCAATGTTTATTGAAGTTAAATTTTCACAATAAAAAAAGACATAATTTCCAATACTAATAACATTATGCGGGATTGTTATTTCGGTCAAAGCGGAACATTCACAAAACGCGTAATCGCCAATATATGTTATACTATATGGCAAGGTAATTGAACTTAACCCAGTACAATAATAAAACGCATAATCACCAATACTTTCGACACTATTTGGAATGGTTATTGAACTTAGATTTCTGCAATTGCTGAAAGCATAATTACCGATACTGGTAACCGTGTTAGGAATTATGGTATTCATGCAGCCATAGATCAAACTGTTGCTATCAACATCAATGATACCATTGATTTCATTGCCTAAATTATCTTGGCTGGTATACACGGTATTATTTGGATACACCTTAATCGTAGCCAATTGCGTGCATTGTTCAAATGCTTGATTACCAATACTGGAGACAGTACTGGATATAATCACCTCGGTCAAAGAATAGCAGTTTTGAAATGCGTAGGCCCCAATGCAGACAAAATTATCTGGTATAACAATTTTTTCAATATTGCTGTTATGTCTGAATGCCATGGTGCTGATTGATGTAATTGGATAATTATTGTAAGATTGCGGTAAAGTAATTTCCGTTGCGTCACCATTATATTCAGTAATTTCGTAGGACACGTTATCGTTATTTAATTCTAATCCAAATACCCTAGCAATATCTACACCTTCCCATTGGTTAGTGTCAGTATTGCCAGTATTGCCATTATTACCTGAACCTTGGTTACCTGACGAAGAGGATGTTGCCCGTTTGATTAAAACATCTTGGTTGTTATACCGCTTAAAACCACCTTGATTAAAATCAATTTCCGTAATTCGGAAATAGATATTCATATCGTCATACTCGGTATCCCATACTGGAATATTTTCAGCACGCTCAACTTGCACATTCCAAGTCGAACTATTATCGGCTTTCAAAAACCCAGTAAGCTCAACATTACCCCTAAACAATTGTTCATTATTATTCGCATTTTTTACAGTCATAATGCCATAAAGACCGACGATGTCTTTAGTGCTATTATTTGTTATCTTAAACTTAAAATTGCTAACGTTATAACCAAGTAGATTAGCAATGTTAGATTTATCAGTTACTTCGACATCAAATAGTTTTGAATCATAAATAGCGTCTTCTTTGGCTTGTTCTCTAGCGTCTAACATGGGTTGAACAACATTGATATAAACAGCAATCGGCGTAATAATCGTAAACAGAATTGTGATGATCATCAAAAATTTACAAAATTTTCTCATTATTAGCCTCCTACTTGACCTTAAATAATCCTTTTTCTTCTACGGTCAATGGTGCCATGTTATTTTTTGCAAGATAATTTTCAACCTGGTCTAATTTCTCATCTAGCAATGATTGATAAATCGTTTTTTCTTTTTTCGCCCACAATTTTTTATAAACCACATAACCAACAATTGAAGGAGTCATCGAAATAATACCCAACCACACACCATAAACATTCATAAGAATAAATGGAAACGCTATCGCAAGCCCCATCGATAATAAAGACAGTAAGATTGATATCATTCCGTATTTTCTGGATTGTTTATTGGTAACAGCGGTTACCCCATTTTCGACAGAAGGGAAATTACCCATTAGTCCAAACCGCGTTGCAAAAGAACATGCTTCGTATTCTGTTCCATTTTTTTCGTAAGGCATAACATATTCAGGAACGATGCAATATTTAGTACTGATAATACGGTGCGAAAAATTTGTTCTAATATCTTTAATATGCTTACCAGGAAAATGAATTTGATTTTTTGCTCGCTCTTTGGCTTTATGAATAATTGTTGCGGTTGCCACTGGTGAAGGCGTGGCAAATTGCATTTCCAGTCCACTATCTTCGAACTTAATCGCATCTGCGTCTAAGTCACAGCCCGCAATTAAATCGTCAAAATATGATTCTTCGTTGTTCGCGAAAGTGCCTTTTATACCGATACTTAAAGTTGCGTCTGTGGAAACATTACCGTTATAAGGTTGCCAATCAGTGACAGTGCGTTCTTTAATGACTCTCCGCTTAACCCACATTTTAAGGTCGGAGTCCCACTTCTGTTCGTAATCTTCATATTGTTCTACGCGGTCATATCCAATCGACGCAGAATAACTTCCGTCAACATGGATTGCGCAAACCATAAATTGCGGATAGTTAATGTAGATTTCTTTAAACTTACTTTCTAAAATGTTGGTCGGCGTGTCTTTGATAGCAGCAAGATTAATTAACGCTTTTCGTTTAAATTCAGCTTCATCGTAATTGGTTTTCATGACATAGTAAGGCGAATCAATTTCTGCTTTATCGTTAACTATATTGATTTTAACTGGCGGTGTATTCACCGGTTTTTTAATTATGACTCTCGCCCCGCAATGCTTACACATACCGAATGTATCGTTTAATATTTGGATTGCGGTTGACCCACAACTTTCACATACGACATTGGACTTTGTTTCAGGCATAACATTTTGTGCAACATTTACCACAATATTTGAATTAGCAGATTCACTCTTTGTGTCTTGTACTTGTGGTTGTACCTGAGATTGTTTTTCTTTTGCAATTAATTCTAATAATTTTTTAAGTTTATCTTCTAATGATTCTAGATTATTTACAGGATTTGCTGGCGATACATTATTTGCGGTATTGCTTGACAATTTCGCATTATCAGGTTTAAGTCCTAACGCTTTATCAAGCATATCATCAAGATTATCATTAGCCATAAAAATGCCTCCCATAACGAGAGGCATAGTCCAAAACTACGAACTCCCGTTGCGGTCAGGCAATTTATCCCATAAGAACAGGGTGGTCGTTCGTTGTTTGGCGAAACAAAAAACCGTCCTTATGGTTAATATTAAATTGCCTGACCTACGATAGATTACCGACATTTTCATTTTTAGTCAATAGTAAATATTAAGCAATCTTCATTAAAGCATACTCCACCCCATTCTAATAAATTTAGCTCTACTTATTACCAGTTATAAAAAACAAAAAAGGACTGCTCGTTCGAAACAGCCCTTTTGCATACTTTCATTTTTTATAATTATTAAAATAATTATAACATCAATTCATTTTAGACACGCTTAATGCTTTCAAAAAGTATATCATCTTGATTAATAATTTCGTCAACCTTATTCATATCGACATTTTCAACGAACATATCGTCAATCAACTGGTATTCCCCATAATGATGCTTATTAGTATTAACTCTTGCCTTATTAGCAAAAGCATCATCTCGCAATTGTTTTACTTCATTAAGACTTAAATTTTTACATATTTCTTTGCGGGTATACCTTGGTAAATCGCGACTAGCATTAATAAACTTTGCGCCAACTGGAAATTTAGTATACTTTTTTGCATCATCTCCAAGTTCTGGGAAAACTTTCACATTATGCTCTTCGTATGTCGTTATATAATATAAACAACCTTTCGCACCTTTATGCCATAAGGGTTGCATATCGATATGTCCATGCATTCAGTTCTTTTTTAACCATGCACGCTCAAAATGCGGTGTTGTTTCAGGAAAAAACAAAATCAAATGACAATGATAAAGGTTGTCACTGTTTTCACTACATTCTATTGCCGAAATGTATTTTACACCAGGGTGATGATACCGCAATAATGAAATAAAATTTTTGACTTCTTTTTTAAAGTCATTAAACGACATTTCATCGTGATTGGTAAGTGTCCAAAAAGCACACTTATCGCGTTCTACATTAACATTGGCGAAATTTTCGCGATATCTCTTCAATGTCTTAATGTAATTTTTAGTCAATAAATATGGGTAGTCTTGATTTACTTTTTTACGATCCCATGTTGTATGACATTTTCTATTAGCAAACGGGTTAAAGCCATTACGTTTAACCATATATGAACTTTCGCCCGTCTGCAATAACTTATATGTTATCATCTTAACTTATCCTTTTAAAAAATTTACATAAAAAGTTGTATCCGCCACCGTTTGCTGGTGGGATATTGGTAACTGTATTTAATTGCCAAAGTTCACTTCCATACAGGGAAAAATAGACATGCATTAAGATGTGTCGAAAAAATTGACACATTGGGTATAAAATAAAAAAAGTTTAGAATTGTGGTTGATGTATATAAATACAGTAACTTTTTGGAAAAACGCGTGGTAATTATAAAAAAGTATAACTTCTATGCCAAAGAATTAATTTTAATAATAATATAAAATAAATAAAAATTATTTTAATAAATAATAACTCAGAGAGCGTAATAATACTATTACATCAAGTTTAGATATAACTTAATAATTCACATGGGTATAATATCTTGCTACCCCTTTTACACAATCTGTGCGTAAGACTTCTTTTTTATCAATAATGACAACCGCAACTAGGAATTGAAACAACTGCTCTTTTAAAGATAAAAAATTGTTAAAATTAGTGCTTTTTGTAGGAACAAAAGCACTATTTTCGATTTTTCCACATATGGTTGCCAGGGAGATTTGTTTTGGGACGGGAGATGGGAATCGAACCCACGCATAACGGAGCCACAATCCGTTGCCTTACCACTTGGCTACACCCGTCATAACCGACATTACAGTTTACTGCAATGCCGGGAGATAAGCAAGACCCTTACGCCCGATCGACGTATGCCCCCGTACGCGTGTCCACCCGAATTTTGTCGCCGTTATTAACAAACATCGGGACTTTGGTTTCAATGCCACTGCTTAACTTGGCACTCTTTAACGCGTTGCGCGCCGTATCACCCGCCACACTGGGTTCGGTTTCGGCCACCGTCAAAACCACGAAGGTCGGCGGGACGATGCTGGCAATTTTACCGTCAATATAGTTAAAAGTACAAACGATGGGTTCGGCGTTTTCGTCGTTGTACTTTAAGGCTGTTGCGCATAAATCGCGGTTAACGGGAACGTCTTCAAAAGTTTCCATGTCCATAAAGTGGACGATTTCGCCGTCCGCATAGGAGAATTGTAATTCTTTCTTTTCGATTTCGACTTCTTCCAATACGGGATTACCTTTAAAGTTTTCCACACTGATGGCCCCAGTTTTAATGTTTCTAATTTTGGCGCTGATGGCGGCCGCCAAACGGGGTTGTTGACGGAACTCGTAGTCGATGACTTCGTACACGGTACCGTTCATTTTGAACAACTTACCCGGTCTTAAACTTTTTGCTTCCATAACTGCTATTTTAGCACGCCGTTACCCGTTTGTCGACAATTTTTATAAAGTTAAAATTTGTGCGAATAATCCTGTGGCCCTTTTTTAGCATCATCTTTTGCAACCCCGTTAATAAAGGGCACTGCTACTTTGAACAATTTTTCCATAATCTGTTTCAATGGCGCCATCGCCAAGAAACTATCCAAGATTTTCTGCATACCCAAGATCATCAACGGTTGCGTCCACTGCTGGTCGCCGATTGCTTCCACAACGGCCACAGTCGTATAAAGCAAACTTTTATTCATGTTGCTGGCAATATCCAACATCGTACCAATCGTGTCGGCGGATTCGTTAGCGTCTTTAACGGTGTTAACGTAACGCGCCAATTTCAACACTAACGTACTGCCCGACGCCAATAGCATTTGGTCTACCGCCGCATTAGCCGCTTGCATCATGGGCACCACTGACTTAATCCGTTTACACTTTTTCCAAACATTATTCAAAACCACCGTGTTAATCGGGTCGCCTTCTTGCCATTTCACTTGCGGGCGTTTTTGCTTGCTGTACTCAACAGTAACGTCCCTACCATAAGCATCTTTTTCCTTTTTCACTTTGGTAGTTTTCAGTTTATAGTCTTCATCACTATCTTGATCAGCATCTTGACGTTCGCGACGCCATTGCTCTTCGGCTTCGCCGTCATCGTCATCATCACCCTCGTCGTCCCAATCTTCAATGGTATCAACGTCTTCGTCCGCGTCGGGCTTGGTTTCGTCGTCTTCGTCTGCTTCGTTGTTTTGGCCAAATTGACTGGAATACGGGTCTGCCCCCGCGTAGTTAGTAAAGTCATCACTAAAATTGTTATTCGGTTGGTAATCAGCGTCAGTCAGTTCGGGGGAAGCCTCATAATCGTAATTGTAATTAAGATCAAGGTCGGGGTCAACGCCAGTACCGTGCGGATTCAGTTCAAAGGCACGGTCTTCCGCCGCTTGCCGTTCGCGTTCGGCGATACTTGTGTCGTTCGTTTCCCCTGCCATTACTTTATAATAAGTCTTTTACCTTTTTTAAGCAATTCATTTCGAAAACATAGTTGGCTTTTGCCAATACTTCGGGCGACAATACCGATTGGTCTTTAACAACGACCGTAGTTGCTCCCGCGTTAATGGCCGCCAGCGCGCCAACGTTAGAATCTTCCACCACCAAAGTTTGTTCGGGCGTTACGCCTAACGCTTGCATGGCCGCCAAATACACCCCTGGGTCAGGTTTAGCTGCACAGCCCGCCCCACCACAGTAGCAATCAAAAACACTGAAATCAACACCCGTTTGCGTACAAACTTTTTGCACTTCATCATAAGTTGACATTGTCACTAACGCCATTTTGTAGCCACGGTCACGCAAATAATGTAACACTTCGTTGGCGGCAGGCTTAGCGGTAATTGGTTGTGCTTCACGCCATTCGTCACAAAAACGTTGGTACATTGCGTCATACGCAGCGTAATCCAGTTGCGGGAAATGCTGATTAAAAATGGCTTTCTTTAAGTCACTGCGCACACCAGAAATACACTCTTGGTAAAACTTGGTAGCTGCCGATTTACTGATACCAAAATGGGTCATCGCCGCCACTCCGCAAGTCATGTAATAACGTTCGGAATCCACCAAAGTTCCGTCAAAATCAAATAACACCGCCAATATTTTTTTCATACTAGGCACATAATAAAGCCAATGTGGAAATTTACCAAGAATTTTTTTACCATAATGTTGTCGCTTTTGGTCGTTTGTTGTTGCTCGGCATTTACCTTAACCACTGTCCCCGATGTGAATACTGACACTGTAACTAAACAATTGCCGATTTTGATGTACCACAAAGTCGCCACTAAGAACCCGGCCAAATACGTAGTCACCACCCAACAATTGGCGGACGATTGGGCGGCATTAAGCGCCGCCGGTTACCGCCCCGTTTTTATGCAAGAAGTCATTGATTGGGTTAATGGCCAAGGCGAATTACCCGCCAAACCCATCGTGATTACCTTTGACGATGGCCAATATAACAACCTTTATTACGGCTTGCCGTTGGCACAAAAATACGGCATTAAATTCTTAATTAACCCCGTCACCGCGTACAGCGAAAAAAGCATCGCCGACCACGATACCACCAATCCGCGTTACAGCAACTTAGATTGGGACACGATTAAGCAAGGTTACGATAGTGGCTTAGTTGAATACGGCAACCACAGCCACAACTTGCACCGTACGGGCAATCCTTACGGCGTAGCCCCTAAGCGCCACGAAGCCCCGACCGCTTACGCCGAACGTCTGCGTGGCGACATCAGTCACGCCCAAGAGTTATTAACTGCGTGTGGCGTACCCGCCCCGACGACCTTTGCTTATCCTTTTGGTAAGTACACACCCACTACCCGTGACTTGCTGTTAGACATGGGTTTCCAAGCCCTACTAACTTGCAACGAACACACCAACACCATTACCCGTGGCGATCCCAGTTGCCTGCACGCGCTCGGCCGTTTCAACCGCAGCGGCAACCTAACTACCGCCCAACTGATGAAAAAAATTGAAGGGTGAAAGTACTCACGAAAGAACACTTGACCGCGATTTGTGGTTATGTTAAAATAACAACATTACTGGATTGTAGCTCAGTTGGTTAGAGCACCGCTCTGATAAGGCGGGGGTCAGTGGTTCAAGTCCACTCAGTCCAACCAGAAAAAATTGGATATATGGCCGAAATTGATATTTTTGACGAGTCAATGCATTACTTGGGCAAAATGGATAAAACCCAAGCACATCAAGAGGGGCACTGGCACAAGAGTGTTCACTTATGGATTATGAATGGTAAAAATGTTTTATTACAGTTGCGTGCTCCATAAAAAAAGAGTTTCCCCAATAAATGGGATATTTCAGTTGCTGGGCATGTAGATGCGGGCGAAACTCCTTTGCCGACTGTCCAACGCGAATTCCAGGAAGAACTGGGAATTGCTTGGGATTTAGGTGAAATTGATGCAGTCTAATTAAAATGTACTATAATGCACTCTAAACTTTACGTCGGCTAAATATAATCTTGACACCAATAAAACCGTCACTGGCCAAAGGTACAGTCCGGGTCGTGGTCGTCAATAATGCCGACGGCTTGTAAGTAAGAATAAATAATCGTCGAGCCGACAAAGCGCATGCCTCGCTTTTGCAGATCGCGTGACACGGCGTCCGACAACGGCGAAGTCGCCCGCACCACCCCGTCGCGATTGACGATGGGTTGGCCGTTGACGAAACGCCACAAGTACGCGTCGAACGAACCGCACTCGGCTTGAATCGCCATGAAGACACGGGCGTTGTTAATAGTGGCACTGATTTTACGGCGGTTGCGCACGATGCCCGGATTGCTTAGCAGTTCCGCTACTTTGGCGTCATCGTATTGAGCAATTTTACGGTAATCAAAATCGTCAAACGCCACACGAAAATTGTCCCGTTTATTTAAGATACATTCCCACGACAGCCCGGCTTGGAAACTTTCTAACACCAACATGGCAAACAAACTGCGGTCATCGTGTTTGGGTTTACCCCACTCTTGGTCGTGGTATGCCACGTACCGTGGATTCGCCAAATTTACCCAGCGACAACGCACAATATTATTCATCGTTTTAATGTACTCTTTCCCTAGTTAACCGTCAAGATATCCCCGTTTACGCGGTGGCGACTTTCTTTTGGCGACCGGCAATGAACAGCCAACTGACTGCACCACCGCCCAGCACCAATACCCCGCCGGCAATGATACCGAAAATTAACCACACCGTACCGCTGTTGTTACCACCATTGTTGGTGGTACCGGTAGTTGGCGTTAAGGCCGGCAAAGTTTGTTGCTCGGTCGCATGGCACAGAGTACATTCCCGTTCCGCGGTGCCGGTTAGACCGACGGTCGGTTCCTTGCTGGTATGCCAGTCACCCCATTGGTGGGTCAACGCCGGAGTAATTTTATCTTGGTAACTGTATTGGCAATTCTTACAAGTATATTCGGTGTAACCGGTAACGCCACATTGCGCCGGGACAACGTTTTCCACAAATTCGTGGTCGTGTTTCCCGTCACAGGATTTTGCATAACTGTCGCCACAAACGCTACACGTAAAGGTGGTTGTGCCTTGGTTGGCGTTAAAACTTGTTTGATAATCGTGACCGGTGGCCGGTAACACTTTGCTTTCTTCGTGGTCACAGACCGTGCACGTACGACGCAATTCACCGTCCTTAACGCAAGTGTTGGCAGTTACCGTTTCCCATTCACCGAACGTGTGGTCGATGATCGGTGTTGCGTTATATCTTTCACGGGCGAATTCTTGGCCGTTAATCTCCCACCAACTTTCGGTGTAACCGCCGGCCGTACAAGTGGCCGCGATGGTTTCGGTTTTGTATTGGGCCGTCGCGTTGTTTAACACAAAGGCGGGTAAATAAGCATAATCTCTACAATTATAAAAGACCGTATGTTCGCCCAATGAGATTATGCCATCATCAAGCAAGCCAGTGACGCCAACCTCACCAATAGCACTGCGCAGATAAACAATTGTTCCCTTTCCTGCCGTGCCAACCCCGTATTCACCACGGTCATCGGTGTAGGTTGCCCGCGTCAAATCAGTACCCAAACGTACCCCTGCTTCTTTAAGCGGATAAAAAACACGCATTTCGCTGGCACTGGGTAACCACATTGTATCGGTAACTGGCACCCCGGCGCGATCATCATTTTTAATAGTACTATAATGATTAACGGCTTGGGTGTAACCAGTTAACTTGGCTTCCGTAGCAAAATTATTATGGAAAAAAGTACGAATCGCACTTTGTGACCAATCGTTCGTGGTTCCAAATGCCATGGAGCCCAAGGCGTTTTGCGCTACCGCCACCACCTTACCATTGGTAGCAAATAAATCAAACTTAATTGGTTCGACGTCAAAAAAGTAAGTTTCATCATTGATAATTTCGGTATTATCACTAAACTTAATCGTACCACGTAAACCAGATGAACCATAAGTCCATTTTGCCGACGGCAATTTGGCGACCTTAGTTTTACCGTCTGCCAATAAATATTCAATCAGTTCTACCTTGTCCTGGTCAATATAGGTGGTATATTTCTTACCCGTAGCCGTTAACGGCGTTGCTATATAATTTGCGTTACGTGTGTTGCCGACGTACGTTTGCGGATATTCGCCCAGTTCAATGGTACCAATCTTTTCGGCACTGGTGATAATAAACACATCGTCGGTGGCCGCCGCACTGGGCACGACCAACCCACAAATACAACCAATGATAATCCCTAAGCCCAGTACGGCGGCCACCAAGCCACTGCTAATTAACGTTAAAAAGTGCTTGCTTGCTTGCTTGCTTGCTTGCTTGCTTGCTTGCTTGCTTGCTTGCTGTTGTCTTATTCATAATAATTAATTATAGCACATCGACGGCAAAATTACAAGTCTTTTATTTACGGGCGCGGATTACGTACCGTAGTGCGTACATATGTGTGGTAGAATTCATCTTGCGTCAGTTTGCGTTGGATACGAGCACTGGGCGTACCGTCCGTCCAAACGTAATAATTTTGGATGCGTCCCGCAATTTGGAAACCTAAGTTTTCTTGGACTTCACCACTCTTGGTATTAATTTCCGCGTGGCAAGTTACAATCTCGGGAACATTCAGCACGGTGAACGCGTATTCCACCACCGCCCGCATGGCTTCGGGGATAATTTCTTGACGCCAATAGTCCGGGTGCAAAATGTAATTGATTTCTTTGGTACCGCGTGCCACCCGCATGGTCGAACGTTTTTCCTTTTTATAGCGGTCTAACTTGATTGCCCCTACCACTTTGTGTTGGGCTTTCAAAACAATCGCGAAAAAGAAACTGCTACGCGCGGCCTTAATTAACCCAGCCTTGGCTTCCGCTTGGGTACGGTAAACCGGCCACGCAGTCGTCGGGTCGTCTTTGGTTTGACGCATGAAATCCCAAAAGTTATTAAAATCGGTTGTGCGAAATTTACGCAAAGTCAACCGTTCCGTTTCAAAAATCAGTTCCGTATTAGCGGCTTTCACTTCTTTTCTAGTATACCACTGTTAAATTCATCTGTGCAAGTGGTTTAGCGACTTTGTTCCACGACATTGGAGCGTACCGATTCGCGATTTACTCCCGCAAAACGACGCTGTTCCGCTTCGCGGCGTTCTTCGTTAATTTGCATTTGGTTAACAATGCGTAACATGTCTTCCGCGTTAACCGGCGCAAAGTTCCCCTGACTCTCTTTAAAGAAACGCGTTATAACTTCGATTTCGTGATAACCACCCCGTTCTGCGGTCGGCAACAACACATCACGAGCAAAACCCTGTACCACGGCATCGTGGTTTACCAATAACGGGATCATGGTTTTCATTCCGTCCCATGTCGGTTCATAATGTGGTTTAACCAGTTCCATCAAGCAGGACGCATCAATAATCAAATTATCGCGCAAAGCACGGTGTTCTTTATGAGCCTGAGCACTCAGCATAATGGCTTGGCGTGCAATCGCCAAAATTTGCGTTTCGGTCAATTGGTCAGTATCAATACAGTCGCCATTCTTAGTAACGACGTAAGTTTCACACAACGGGCGCGGTTTAGCACAACTGAGTTTACGTTCCTTGCGTTCACGCATCAAATCCATAGCAGTTTTATGGTAAACAAGCATTGTCACTACCTCCTTTGGGTATTGGGTACTATAACATATCCAGCACCACAAAAGCAAGACTGCCGCCGCAAATTATTGACCTTATTTTGTCGAATTATTTCGTATAAACGCGAATAAAGTATTCCCGCGCGTGTAAACAAACGGGACAGACTTTCGGAGCCGCCTTACCAACAAAACGGTAACCGCAGTTCGTGCATTGCCAAGTGACCGCTGTTTCGCCCGCGAACAGTTGGTCGTCTTTTAGTTGCTTGGCCAAAGTCAAAAAGCGTTCTTCGTGGTCTTTTTCAATTTTGGCCACCCCACGGAACTTTGCCGCAATTTCGGGGAAACCTTCGGCTTCGGCATCTTTGGCGAATTTTTCGTACATATCCGTCCATTCGTAATTTTCACCCGCCGCCGCCGTGCGCAAGTTTTCTTCGGTCGATCCAATGTCGTTCAAATATTTGAACCACATTTCCGCGTGTTCTTTTTCGTTGCCCGCTGTTTCTTCAAAAACCGCCGCGATGGTTGGGTAACCTTCCTTTTTTGCCTTAGATGCAAAGAAAGTGTATTTGTTGCGTGCGCCACTTTCGCCCGCAAAAGCCGCCATTAAATTGGCTTCCGTTTTAGTGCCTTTCAATTTTTTATCCATACGCTATGGTAGCAATTTTTGTCGAACTTGGCAAACTTTTTTTAGTATTAAAAGTATATTTTTCGCCACGGCAAGTTAGACTTAACGTAAAATCGCCAATCAAATTGACACAGGGTGTTAAATGAATTTTACCACCCGCAAACCGAATTCCTACCACTTTGGTCAATAGATACTGCCACACGTCGGCCGGCAAAACGTGCTTATCGCCAAGTACTGCGATCAACAACTGCTGGTCAACATTTTTAACCGCCGCTTTCACTAAGGTTAACAAGGCTGCATTTTCTTCGGCAGCAATTGGTTTACTGAATAACGCTTGCCAAGCCGGATTCGGCGAATTAATTTGAATATCTTCTAACGCCGCCACCAAGTCTTTAACGCGCGGGCGTGACGGCATTACTGCGTCGTGGCGGGTAATGGTTAATTGCCTTTGTTCATAGCCGGCCAATTTAACTTTAATTGGTACCGTCCAATGGTCAGTTAAATACTCCCCCGTTAAGTGTAAGGTCGTTGGCAAGTGATAAGTTGTTCGCCGACCACTATCAATAGCAGTCACTTGTAAAATGCTGCCTTGACCACTAACGACCGCTAACCCGCGGAAAGTTAGTGGCCAATTTACTGTTTGCGTCACAGCTGTTCCCGTAGTATTACGCACCGTTAAGCGTGCGGTATAAGGATAAGTTTTAGTCACGCGTACGGTTGGTAAGGCCGGCGCGGGTGGCACGTAAGTTGACGGCTTGGTCATCTTGGTTAAGACGTACAAGGCGTCCGGATCAATGGTAGTACGGTCAACAAAAAACAACAACAGATGTTCCGCTTGGCATTCTTGCACATGCGTTTCACTAACAAAACTCGTAACTAAATCCGCCACCAAGCGATTAGACCCAGCGTATAAAAATACTAAGTTAAAGCCCCCAAATAATTTGGCCGCCCGACGGTAGGCGGGTAACTCGTCCCAAACCATAAAGAAATCGGTCGGTTCACGCACGGTTACTACCCGGGTTAAAAGTGATAATGACGGCACGCATTGGCGAGCGGCACGATAACGGCTTAACAATTTTTCGCCGTGCAGATAGTGGCTTTGGTGTGCCGCGGTCACGATTTTTTCCACTTGTTGGTTAGCCGTCAATTCGGCAGTAGTACACAAATGCCGTTGTCCGTGATCGTAACTGATGGTAAAACGACCTTGTCCCGTTAGATAAATCACCAATTGGTCAGTGGCAGCAGCCAAACTGCTCCCCAAGCGCACTTGATCGCCCCGGATCGTGTACGTGTGGGTCACGCCCGTAATTAAGTGCTTAATGGTAACTACTCCCCGGTTGATTGTACAATCGTAATCCATTTTATCTTTGGCCACCGGAATAGTAATTTGTTGTTCACTGCGAGCGTCCAGTTCATAGTAGTCACCAAAATAGCGGACGGTTAAATCGTCATTATGGTATTTTAGGTAACTGGGATATACTGTCATCATTAATGGTTGGGCAGTTTGTAATGGGCAAATTTGTGGATCACAAAAACCGTGTGGGAAAATCTTGTATAACGGCACAGGATACAGAACGTACTTCTGTCGTGACCAAACGGGGTTAAGCCGCTTAACAATTTTGCGAGTTGGCGCGAAAGCAAACCATAAATGTTTGCGTAACTGACGTTGCTGCCGTTCGTCCGTAGTTTTACCGAATAAGACCGCACACGCGTACGCGTACAATAAACGATCATACGGATCCGCCGTTGGTCGGTAGTGCGGATTGGCTAACAGTCCTGCTAAGTGTTCGGTATAGGCCACCGCCACCCCGTGCGCCGACGGCATGACTAAGCACAAACGGTTAAAAATTTTAATTTCGTGACGCAGTGGCGGGTATGTAATCCCCGTTAACGGTAAACGGACGATGCGTTCCTTGCTGTCGCCCGTAATGGTTGTACGTAAAATAAAGTACGGATTGCGTAACTTAAAGTAAATAATGGTTAAAATTATGACCAATCCCGCCGTCAACACCGCCCACCACATACTTTAATTATTGCCACAAAGTAGCAATTCACCTTGGTCAGATGAAAATAAGTACAGGAAAGACTGCCCCACAAACGCTGAACCAAAATAAAAACAACGATTAGTCACTCCATTTTGAAACTAGCAAAAAAAGAGAAACCTAAACCAGAATAACGGCTTAAGTTTTCTTTTTTACCTTTACTCTCTCTTAACTGCAAAAGAAAACGAATGTTTCTGCCGTTGTCAAGGTTGCTAACAGCATACACTTTAACCTTGATAACAAAGAATATTCGTTTACGCTAGAATAATAGAGAGAAGAAAACGAAAAGCAAAAGAGCGGTTTGCGTTACGCTCTGCCAGCAACCGCTCTTTTGCAAAAAGTTTAGTTAGGCGTGTGCTTGTCTGGCGAGGCGAAGCCGAGCCACTTGTATAAACAAGCACACGCCTGAGTGCCAAACTAAATTTTATATAAATAATTTTTAAAATTTTAATACAAATATTTATTTAGTATGTTATAATAGGTACATAGGAGCATAAATAATGAGAACTTTATTTTTAACAAGTGAAATAGGAACAAGTATTAA
The DNA here is from genome assembly GCA_948695535.1 of uncultured Eubacteriales bacterium. GTDB lineage: Bacteria > Bacillota > Clostridia > Christensenellales > UBA1242 > RGIG8050. Next base: position 35,475 of record CAPRTS010000005.1, read on the forward strand.
GCAAAATGGTGAGCGTAAACCTTGTAAATTAGAAAATACTAATAATTTTTTAATAAATTTCAAAAACAGTATTACAAAGCATAAGATCGCATTGTTTTTTGCGTCTAATCCAACCACTTTTGAAAGTAATGATAAATATGCAGGTTATATACAAAGTAGTTTTGCGATGTCCGGAATTACTTTTGAAAAAAATTATGTGGTTGATGATAGGACAACAAATGTTGATGATTTAATCGCAAAAGCCGATTTAATATATTTAATGGGTGGGCAAACATTGGTGCAGCGTGATTTTTTTGATAAGATTAAATTAAGAGCGATGTTAAAGAATTTTAATGGCGTAATAATAGGCGAAAGTGCTGGTGCAATAAATATGGCTGACAATGCGTATGAAAGTCGGGATGATATCGCTGAAGAAAGCCACTGGTATAAAGGTTTAGGCTTAACGAAATATAATATAGAACCACATTTTTCAGAAAATAATACAGAACTAATTAATTTAACATTAAAACCTGATAGTTTCAAATCACCATTTATAGCCCTTGAAAATAGAAGTTATATAATGATAAAAGAGAATATTGCGACGTTGTATGGAAATGCGTGGTTGTTCTCAAATGGAGATTATCAGTTAATAAATAAGATTAATGAACAAGAAAGAATATATTAAGAAAACAAAAACGAACTAAATTTTTTAGTTCGTTTTTTGCTAGTTTAAAAGTTTATAATCCTTGCTCGTTGTTTTATTTTACAGGTTACAAAGTTTACCACTCAGGTTGCCTTTGAGTTTACATGGTCGAGATGAATAACGCGTCACCCTTTTCTGGTTCTAAACGGTCTTTACCCATGGCGGTAGCCAAGATTTTAGCGATCTTTTGTAAGTTTTCCTCACTGACTTCACTGTCACCTTTTACGATTACGTTCAATTTGTTGTCGTTGCGGCTGACGATAACTTCCTCGTAACCACATTGCGCAGTAATCATACCTTCGGCGTTAGTTTCAAAAGCAATTTCACTGGCCAAGGCTTGCAATTCGGCTTCGGCCTTGCTACGGGCTTCGGCACTGCTGCTACTGTTGGCAATAATGTCTTCCAACAGCAATTGACGAGCTAAACGCGCATCTTGACGGTTTTCCTTCAAAGTTATGAACATGTTCGTTTCGGTTTTGCTGCCGGCGTTAATGTTAACCGCGTTTTGGTTCAAACTAAAATTCAAATACCCCGTCACGACTAACAAAGCCAAAAGCCCCGTCATCAAAGCAATTTTTCGTGCCTTTTTGTTAAAGATCGTTTGGCAAAAGTGTTTTACTTTGCCCCAAACGTTACCCATTTTACGTTGTTTTTTTTGCGTTACTACTTCCACAATTTGTTCCCCCTCTGCCAATAATTATATGGACGCGTTAAACCAAATATGCCGACTATTTTTGTCGAGTTTTCATTTACCCGTTAAAATTTGAATATCTACTTTTTGATCACCAATAATTGTTTGCACTGCCCGCAGTAAATTTAAGCGCACGCTGACATCACCGGCCCCAGTAGCCACCACCACAATCCCCAACAAAGCGGGCGGATTAGTCCATAAAATTATGGGTTGCCCATTCGCGGTAATTAATTTTTGTTCTTTGGTCGTGGTTGTAATTTCTTGTCCGTTACTGCCGGTTTGGGTAACCGTCTTCTCTTGTGTATCGTAAGCCAATTCCGCCGTACCTTCCCCGTCGGTCATCACCAATACGGCGACCTTGCCGGCACCAGCCACACTGCCCAATACCGTTTCCAGTTTAGTGGCTAATTGGTCGGCGTAAGTTTGGTTAGTATTAACGGCAACCGAGTTATCGGTCACTGCCGTCGTGGTTTTATTTTTAGGTGTCACCGTTGACCAATAAATACCCACGATCAGCACTACCGCGAAAATCGCCGCATAAATTTCCCAATGTTTAATTTTTTTGATTTTTTCCCACCACTTTTTCATATTATTTGCACCTCCCCTTCAAGCGCTTGTTGAATTTGTTCGCGCACCGTGTCGGTTACCATTTGCCCTAAGGCGATATAGGTTACGCCGTCACTGATACAGACGACTGCCGACGGATAGCCCATTTGTTTTAACTGCTGTTCGATCTGATTTTGGCGTCCGGCTTGGGTTAAATTATCCACTAAACCAGCATTTACGTTGACCATGTCCTTTGGCTGCCAAGTGCTCAACTTATTTAATAGCCCTGGCAACGGTTGCACAATTACGAACAGCACGAAAAACGCGTAGATGGCACGCACAAATTTACCCAAACGGCTGTCTTTGCTGATTAACTCAATAATCACGCCCAGCACCACTACCCCAAGAATCGGTGCCAACCAATTAACCATATTATATTACATTCCCGGTCATCATCAATAATGCCAGCGAAATTAAGTACATAAACGTTACCCCCAACAAGCACGCCACCAACATTCCAAACGATTTACCAACGCTGGTTAAGAAATTGCTAATGCGACTGTCACCAAGCGGTTGGGTTACTGCGGCAGTCAATTTAATGGCTAACGAAAAAATAACAATTTTAAGTAAAGGTGCCAAAACAACTGCTAACAATAATAAAATACCCGACATACCGACTGCGTTTTTGATCAGCACCGCGCTGGCCATGATTAAATCAAAACCTTGCGATAAATAATTACCCACAATCGGAACATAACTGCCCACCGTCATTTTGGTCGCCCGCACAGAAATACTGTCAAAACTACCCGCGGTAATGCCCTGAATGGTCATAAACGACAAAAAAACCGTAAAGCATACCCCAACGACCCACTTAAAGATTGAGTTAAAAAAGCCCACAAATTTATCTAATTTGGTATGTGGCGCCAAGTGCGACACGACACTGAACGCAAAACTGATAATAAATAACGGCATCACTACGTAAATAAAAACTTGCATGATACCACTGGCCAATACTGCTACCGCGGGTTGGTAGATACTGGCACTGGTTTTTGCCCCACCCGTTACCATCAAAGTTAAAATAATAGGGAACACTAAATCAACTTGCGTTTTCAAAGTGTTTAAGACACCGCCCACCATTTGTACCAAATCAACCACACTGCCGACCACAATCAGTACGACGGCCGCGTACGCTACGAAATAAACCAACTGTCCAACGCCATGTTCTTGGTTAGTGCCGACAAAACTGCAAACCACCGTAATGGCAACAATTAACACAACGACGGGTAATACCGCCATGACCACCCCACCCAACAAGGCCAAAATTCCCGACCAAACATCGGGGTACTGCTGAAAAAACTCGCCTGATAAAATTTGGCCTAAGGTGGTAATAAAATCCGCTCCCCCGAACACACTTAAATTGCTGAGGTCACCAAAGTCTAATTTGTCCAAAGTATCAGTGACCGCTTGACTTAATTCTTCGTCCATTAATGCAAGACCCCCAACACCACGTCTACTAAACTTTGAATAATGGGCATGGCTAGAATGACAATCGTAACTTTGCCACCTAACACAATAATGTCCGCCACTGTTTGTGACCCCGCATCGCGACAAATACTGGCGGCAATATCACACAAATAACCAATCCCGACAATTTTTAAGATATTGGCGAACAACTGGGTTGCCAGGCCGGTACGCACGACTAAGCCGTTAATACTGGTAATAACGTCAGCCAAACCACCAATAATCAGTACCAGCATTACTGCTGACCCGATCAAGCCGATTACCACCGCCAGTTCGGTTTTCAAAGGGCGTAAAACCAACACGGCCACGGCCGTTGCGATACCAATTGCAATAATTTGGGTCAGTGCCAAGTTGCACCCCGTTAATACAACACGAACAAGGAACGAATAGAATTGAACAAGTCACTGATCATCGACAGCACCATCACTAAGCACAAGACTACCGCAGCCAAAGACACAAAGGTGGCAATTTCTTCCCGCCCCGCTTGCTTCAAAATAGTACACACTACCGCCGCCAAAAGGCCAATCGCGGCAATTTTGAAGATGATCTCTATATCCATAAAATTACCCCCGCTATTCCCATAATTATTAAGAGTTTCAGAGTAATAGACGCTTTGGTTCGCAAGTGTTCAGTTGCTTGTTGTTTTTGGGCGGTAAAAGTCGTTAACGCGTGGTCAATTTTGACCTGTTCGGTAACACTGCCCGTCCGCCCCAGTTGGTATAAAAATTCTGCTAAGTCGCCGTCCGTGGTTAAAGTTTGACATTTTTCCCGCGTTAACGCTGTTTGGCCGTCCAGTAACTGTTTATAATTGGTCAGTACAGTTGCCAAGTCACCCGAGATTTGTGGCAAAACTTGCCCAACCACCGTGGGTAACGGCGCCCGCGTAAAACCTAATGCGGTTTGCAAATGGTGACAGAAGGTAATTACCCCCGTGTAAAATTGCACACGTCGCCAACTGCGCCGGTAAAGAACCACCCCCACCGTCACGCAAATAATTAAACACGCCCCACCCATAAACCACTTCATAGGCGCTGTCCCCGCCGGTCGAACACTCCGACCACTTCCCCCGCGCGTTCACCGGTGGTTAAGACCACGTAACGGTCAAATACACCGTCGTTAAACAAGTCACTAAGGTACGGTTTGTTACGCACTTCGTCCAAAGCGGCGGCGTGGGTACTGGCGATGACGGTGACGCCACTGCGCGCGGCATTACGCACCATGGCGACATCGTCAGCGGTGGCAATTTCGTCAGTGATCACCACATCGGGACGCAAACTGCGTAACCCGTTAAGGAAACCGAAACTTTTATTACCGCCGGTAATCACGTCGGCGTTACCCACGTCCAGTTGGTTTTCGCCTTGGTACGCCGCCGCCAATTCGCCCCGTTCGTCCAAGATTAAGGTATTTAAGGCCTGAAACTTCACGCTGATTTGTTTGGCCAAGTCGCGTAATAGCGTAGTTTTACCGGCACCCGGCGGGGCAATAATTAAAGTCTTGTACGGCCGTTTCCGGTCAAACACGTACGGTAAAACCGGATACGCACAATTTTTAACTTGGTGCGGCAAGCGTAAACACAAAGAACTGATGTTGGTTACGGCGGTTACTTGGCCGTCGGTCATTACCAATTCACCGGCAAGGCCAATCCGCACCCCGCCCCGAATGGTGATAAAGCCCTGCACCATTTGGTCAAGCACCGCGTAAATAGCGTACTCCGCCGCGCAGTGCACCACGTTGTCTAAATCTTCGCGCGTAATCAACGGGGTGTCCAAAGTAAAATTTCGGGCGTCAATCGTCACCACGGCGGGGGCGTTCACCCGTAAACGGATTTCGTAAATTTGCGCTACCGGCAAGTCATTTAACGCGTCACGTACTGGGGCCGGCAAAACTTTTAACCAAGTCTCCACCCCCATAAATATGCAACAACTTTAATTATTAGCAGTTTCGTCAGTGGTCAGCAGGGCCGGTGGTTCGTCGCCCTGCGCCACGTCAGTACCGGCCACGGTCGCCACTTTGTTACGTTTAACTTTATTCCATTTCGGTGGTAAGAACGCACCTAACGCCATGGTTAAGCAATACACCACCGTAAACGCCGGGAACAATAAGGCACCGTCGATTAACTGACGACGCTTGGTGGCACCCAACTTGCGGTAATCCAACAATACCAACAACATACCTTGACCGATACCGGCCACAATAAACAACACCAGTAAAATTAAGCCCACTAAGGTTAACTGACTATACAAACCGGGCGCGTTTAAGCCCACGGCACTGGCGGACGCGTTCGTGTATAACCCGTTCGCCCACAAATACGCCACATCAAAAATATAAAAGAACGGAATCCAAGTGCACAAAATAACACAAATAATGTTAAACATATAGGTCAGTAACTGTTCAATAAAGGAGAAACGGAATTGCTTGATACTGTTCCACAGTAAGGCGGGTGTATAACGCCCCAACAGTCGCAAATTTCCGGCGGCAATCCGGCGATTACGCGAAAAAGTATCCTTAAAGGTTGATGGTAAATCTTCGTAAACAATAGCGTCTTCCACAAAGTGGCAACGGTAGCCTTGCAACATACGTTTGAAACAAAATTCGGTATCGTCGGCCATGGCCGTACAATCATAGCCACCAACCCGTTTAATAATCTCGTAACTATACATCGCCCCCGACCCGTTAACGTGAGCGTCAATATGCAAGCGTTCCCGAACCCGGCTGGAAAAACGCGAATCAAACGTGTAATATAACCCACAAGCCTTGGTAAATTTGTTTTGCGTCATGTTCAATGCGGATTCGTACGGACGGGCAATTTGGCAACCGGCTTGGAATGCGTCGTTCATCAAACTAAAAAACTCGTCGTTCAAGTGGTTATCCGCATCAATATGTAAAACAAAATCATAAGGGATTCCCGTCGCCAACATTTGTTGCATACCGTGGTTCAAAGCGTACGCAGCGCGACCACGGCGCGGGTCGGGGTCATTAAAGACCAACACTTTGGCGCCCGCCTGCTCCGCCAAAGTCGCGGTGTCGTCGGTACAATTATGCGCCACCACGTACACATCAAATAATTCGCGGGGATACTTTTGCTTGGCAAAAAGCAATTTGACCGTATCGCTGATCACTTCGCCTTCGTTGTGCGCGGGGATAATGACCGCGATGCGCCCCTTCTTTTCGCTTTTCGGGAACTTCTTTTTCGGTAACCAGAACAAAAACATATAGATGAACTGCAACATGAACGGGATACCGATAATAATTAAAATTACCGAGTTAATGCTGTTTAGGACATTATACAAATGAACATGCCACGGCATAGGCTACTCCTTAAAATTATTATAAACGATAATCTCCTTAATGACAATTTTTTTATTAGTACTTTAACTGGGTAACATTACCCACAAGTTATCATCAAGCACCGCAATTTGTTGGCCAGCCTTAATGGGCAATGTACTGCGCCATACCGCCACCTTAGCCACGGGAATCGCCAGTTGTAATTGCACTTGTTCGGCAAAATCACGCTGTTCCACAATTCCGTACGGGGTGGTCGCTTGTTCGACCGCCGTCACTTGCTCGTAAGGTACTTTCACCACTATCCGTGCACAGCGTTTCGCCACTGCTTGCGGAGCGGACATCAAAGCCGTCGTCGCCGCTTGGCCATACGCCCGCGCCAAACCACCCGTACCTAACTTAATGCCACCAAAGTAACGAGTGACAATAACCGCTACGTTAAATAGTTGTTGCGCTTGAATGGCTTGCAGAATTGGTACTCCCGCTGTCCCCGCCGGTTCGCCCGCATCGCACGACTTTTGGCCGTCGATGGTCAAGTACGCGTAACAATGGTGCGTCGCGTGCGGGTGGGCTTTCACGATGCTGGCTAACAACTTTTGGGCGGCTATACTATTGGCGGCAAAACCCACCGTCGCGATAAAACGGGATTTATTAACCGTAATTGTTTGTTGGTAAAAGTCCGTGTCCAGCGTCCGGTATTCGTTCATTATTTACTCCGTGGCCGGTCGACAAATTCGCAGTTCGCCAAGGCCATTTGTGCGGCTTCAAAATAAGCCACCCGTAAAGCATTCCGTTGCAAAATGGCGGCGTCGGTCGCTTCCCAAATAATAAAAGTCGCAATAATCGATAAAACTTCGTAACCAACCACGTTAACTTGCACTTTGGCTAATACAAAATATAACGCCAATAACGCTACCCCAAAAAGATACAACAACCACGCTTTAACGGCGTTCAGTCGCAAATCTTGTTTTTTGTCCCGCAAACGCAGATCATAGTGTTCTTTCAATAAAGCATCAACCTTAGGGCGTTCACTTTTGGGCACTCCGTGGCAACGGATGGTAACGGGCACCACGGACGGAAGGTTGTAAATTTTTTCGTCAAGCATAGCATAAATAGCGGGGTCTAGGTCTTGCTGTCGTCCCATGCTTAACGGGTTATACAAATTCTGCGCCGTAAGGTTAACGTCAATGACGGCTACCCCGTTATCGTTTAAGTATTCAGCCTTAACGTATTCGTGAACGGGTTGTTGGCGGGCTTCGTAGGCCTTGATTTGTTGTTTCATTTGCTTAATGCGATTCATCACTTTATTTTAGCACACTGATTATGCGCGTCAATAAGTTGCCAAATTAGCCTAAGTCCCTTATAGTGTAATTATGGAAGCAATTTTCTTACCTGCTGTGGACGGGTACCAACTGGCGCTACACGTGTTTGCGGTACCTGACGCCAAGGCCGTTGTGCAAGTCGTACACGGCATGGAAGAACACCAAGAACGTTACGAACCAGTAGTCAAATTCTTAAACCAACACGGTTATAGCGTTGTCACCGCCGACCTGCGCGGACACGGGCACCACGCCACCGACTTAGGCTATTTCAAAGACAAAGACGGCTACCGTTACTTAATTAAAGACCAACAAGTAATTACCGATTATATCCGCGAAAACTTCAAGGGCTTACCTATTTATTTGTTAGCCCACTCCATGGGCACAATTATTACCCGTGTTCTATTACAAACGGATTCAAACAAATACCAGAAAGTGGTACTGTCCGGCTACCCCAATTACCAAAGTGGTGCCCGTTTTGGGATTATGCTTGCCAACTTGACTAAGGCTTGCCATGGTGCCAAGTACAAGTCCAAGTTAATTCAAAACCTTAGTGTAGGTGCGTTCAATAAAAAGATTAAAAACCCGCAAAGCGACTGCGACTGGGTTTGTGCTAACCCGACCGCCTTGCAAGCCTACCGCGACGACCCGTTATGCGGTTTCGGGTTTACTTGTTCGGCATTTGGGGATTTGTTCCATTTAGTAGTGTTAATGCACCAACCTAAACGTTACGTTAACGTCAATACTAACTTACCATTTTTAATGTTACGTGGCGTCGACGACCCGTGCACCGGTGGTACAAAAGGTGCTACCGATTCGCAAAAAACTCTACGCCGAGCGGGCTTTACGCAGTTAACAGCCATTGATTACCCTGCGCTGCGTCACGAGATTTTGAACGAAGTTGACCGCCAAAAAGTTTACGACGACATTTTGGCGTTTTATGAGCATAATTAAAAAGAAGGAGCAGAAAAATGGATAATATTGAAAAAGAAAGTTACAGCAAAAGTTCGTACCGCATGGTACAGCGGGTGCGCGCACAAGGTGCGGAATACGGGATTGATGTTCCCTACTTGCAATACCCACTGCCCCAAGAACGCAGCACGGGTCTAGCCCTAAAAACTATGCTTGCTTTGTCGGCGGTGTTAGTAGCGGCGGGAGTTGGTTTACTGCTTTGGGCAATAATACGTCTATTCGTGCCAGTTATCAGCACCATCGGCGACCTTGATTGGGCTGACAATATGCACCAGTTGCCCTTGCTCAGTTTAATTGGCTCGTTATCTACCATTATGATTTGGATCGTCGTTATTGCCGTCCCGTTATTGGCACTGGCGATGGTTATTGGTGGCTTGAATTACCTTTTTACCTTGCTACGGATCAGTCGTTTATCAATGCCAGAAAAAGCAGTTGGCTTTTACTTGGGGCGTGTTAAAAAATTAGCCCTGATTTACGCGATTACTAGCAGTGTAGTGACCATAGCCTTGTTTATTATTGTTCCGACTGTTGTCGTCGGAATCATTGGTGCCCTGATTGCGGTGTACTTATGGGCGCTGTTCGCCGTATTACAAAACGAACGCAACCGCGCTTTGCCCAAATTCAAAAGCTTACCGGCCGAACAACAAGCTGACTTCACTGCTCATTCCCAAGCGTTAAAGTTAGCACATTCCCGACGTAACGCCCGCAAAGCCACCCAAATAGTAAATGGTTCGCGCAACGGTAAATTAGGTATTATCTTGGCACTGCTTGGCGATTTCGATGATGCCCGTGTCGTATACAACAATTTAAAAGACAACGACATAATGCGTCCTACTGCCACCGGCTTGGCCAAGCGTGCCTTATGGCAATTACTTAACTTTACGTTATCCGTACTGGGTGGTTTAGCCATTATTTGGGGTTTAATGGCGGCTTTTATTGACGTCATCTTGTTAAAGGTTATCTTTATAATCCCCGCGGTCGCGGTAATTTTATACAGTTTACTGGTAGCCGTTCCCGTGATCATAAACTTTGCCGTTAAGCAATTGAAACTTAACCACCATTACCTAGGTTGGGTAGCGTTAGGGTTAACCTTGTTGGCGGTGGTGGCGATGGTTGGTTTAATATTTTTAATTCTCAGTACCTTTGGTGCTTAACACACAATGGCATCACTTTGTGTGTAATGAGTTAGCGACCCCGCTTTCACTTGGATACAGGCAAAACTAATAGCTTGATTAGCGTCAGCGAAAAATTGACGTTTTGCAACCGGAGCCACCGCAACGCTTTAAGTATTTACAATACGGTATTGACGGGATCAGCGCCAAAGTACTCAGCGAAAATTTGAAACAGTTAGAAGCCGACGGCTTAATCAAGCGCACCGTTTACGACGAAATGCCCATCCGTGACGAATACTCGTTTACCGACTTAGGCGAACAAATGCGTCCAATTATTCAAACGATGGCTGACTGGGGACAAGTTTATATAGCCCAACGTACCTGAGTTAATACAAATTCTTTTGCCACTGACTTGACGGTTTATGATCAACGTTAGAAAAGAACATTTCGCTATGTTGTCCTTGGCCTAAGAAAATCGGCAACATGTCTAAGAAATATTCGGCGGTTTGCGAGTTTTTAATTTCGTCTAACGTTAACCACAAATTTTCGCCTTCGTGCGAACGCGGTTTCAAATGCCCGTAGAAAGTATCAGTCTTAAATAAGAGTACTAAATAACGTTTATTGCTGCTGGGATAATACCAATCCTTGAAACCGCAAGGTACCACCTTGGCAATGGTTAGGCCGGTTTCTTCTTTAACTTCGCGTATCACTGACGGCACTAATGGTTCTCCGGGCTCCGTATGTCCACCGGGGAAAGCAATTCCGCAGTAGGCCTTGCTGGTACGATTTTGCACCAACACTTTGTCCGTCGTTACATCGTAAACCATGCACATGGTAGTGATTTCAACATTTTCTAACGGGTGTTCGCTCATTTGTATCTTCCTTTCTGTCCTAATATAAAACCACCCACCATACTTGTCAATCGACAGTGCAAAAGTCACTAACTAAATGCATTGCCTATCCATTTTGCCGTTAGAGAAATTATACTTTAAAAGCGCTGTCCTTTCCTTTTAGCTAACCATCAATAAATAACAAACATAACAACACTACCACGTGGAAAGCCAATCATGGCAATCAAACAACTAACTAAGCTCTCGGTGATTAGTTACAATTTATCGAGCCATTTACAACAAAACGGTTGCCTTAACTCATTTATCTTTGCGCAAATATTTAAGATAAAGTTTGCCGCGCAATTTTCGTGGCACTAAAACATGACCAATAAAACGAACAACTTTGGCTTTTGTATAGGCACCAAAACTCATCAATTTGTGTTTGCGCATCAATTTCAACAACCCTTTGATACTACGATAATATTTCAGTCCCCCACGTCGAGCAAAAGTCGCTTGATTAATACGAGCATAAACCAGCACCTCTGGTAAATTATAAAATTTAGCTCCCGCCAAATACATTCTAATGTAAAGATACCAATCTTCCGCATAATACCATGACTTATAACCACCAGCTTCCAATAACATTGCTCTTTTAAAAATGATCGTTTGGTGACAAAACGGAGTGCGTCTGGTCATAAATTTAACAATATCATCATGTTTTTCTGGTACGGATTTAATTTTGGCCAAATTTTCTATTTCATCAAAAAATTCTTGCGTGTACGCACCAACAAGCTCAAGTTCCGGATTAGCGTCGAATACTGCCATTTGTTTAGCAAAACGATCCGCAATCGCAATATCATCACTATCCATACGGGCAATATATTCACCGGTGCAATATTGTTCACCTAATGCTAACGCTCCGCCTAAACCCAAATTTTTTTCCGACCAAATATTTTGATAAACCGGGTATTGTTTTTCTAGCATAGTCAACGTTTGTTTTAAATCTTTTCCAACTGGGCCATCCACAACCATAATAATTTGTTTTGGCGGTAAAGTTTGTTTAATTATACTTTCAACTGCAGTTACCACATTGCACGGAATATCATTTTTGTATACCGACATTAAAACTGAAATATCCTTATTCACATACACTCCAAAATTACTGTGCCTTAAATAAGTATAATATACTACCCCCACGCCAAGCAAGTACAAATCAACAAGTAAAAGTTATTACCCAATAGAGCGCTGTTGACAATTCCATTTTTAACGTAAGCGTATTCCCGCTGAGTTTGCCTTCGGCGATTGCAACGTCACTTGCGTTAATTAAATAGAAAATTGAAGTATCGTGGCGGCGATACTTATAAACGTCGTCGCCCGTCAATTCGTCGAACGCGCCGTTGCCGAAATCGACAGTGCCGCGAACCTCGCCGTTTTCTTTGCAGATAACGGTTTTACCTTGATTTGAAGTATTCATACTTTCCGTCATAGCCACATACTCGTTTCCCGTATCGGTTACGGGATTTCCGTCGCCGTCCTGCAAAACCATGCTTTGGAAAGTGAACGTTCTTCCGACAAAAACGTCCTTTACCGTTATTTGCACCGCAGACGAAACCACGTGCCAATAATTATGCGTTCTGTCAATCATAGCGAAAAGCATATATTCTCCCGGTTCGAAGCCGGGGTGGCCCGAATAATACTGCCATATTTCGTGTTCGGTTTTGACGGAATCCGCACTATAAAAATTATATATAAATTCATAGTCGGTTTTCTGCGCTTCGGTAAAAGCATCGTATGCGGCTTTTTTGATATAGTACAGTGCATAATTTCCGTTGCCGTCATTCGTTTGCCATTGCGTGTCGTCAGAATTTTGAACATATGTTACCGTCAAATTCTTTGGATTTGTAAGCGCTACGTTGGGCGTAGTTTCGTTTTTGTACCACGTAGCTTTTGTCGGGCGCACGGTGAACGCGCCGCTTCCCGCCTGATCTACGTTGATATAAACTCTTGCTTGTTGCTCGAAGTTCGTCAGCGTGTCGTAGGTGTATTCGATAGTATAAGTGCCTGCAAAATATTCGTCGGGGAGTTTGTCTATGGGCGTTTCTGCGTCCGCATGGAAAGGCATATAAGAATACTTAACTTGTAATTTGTCGTCGTTAAAATCGAGCGGCTTTATGTCTCCGTTGGAATAGTCGAGATAAAGTTTATATTTCGTTAAATCGGGTTTTTCGCCATACGTTATGTTTATGTTAATATTATGCTCGCCGTGGTCGGGTTGTTCGCCCGTTTCCGACGCCAAAAGATATTGCGGACGAGGCGCGGGATCGTTGCCGCAGGCGACAAGCCCAAACGCACAGCAAAGCGCGCACACTACGCCTATCAAAGTAAGAATGATTTTCTTTTTCATTTTGTCTCCTTTTTGGGTTGTAATTAATGTGTACTTTTCCTAGAAAAAAAATCTTGACTAAACAAAGGGCAATAACCTATACTATTTATAGTAATTTTGCTAAAAACGGCGCCAATGCGACGTTTTAGGAAAAGTACACTTTTACTAAAATATCAAGCGCAGACCGTTAAGTAAGCTGCGCTTTTTTGTTATACTATTACTACCAATAAAAGGAGTATGCACTATATGGCTACCTACGCCTACGGCCGCGTTTCCGCACGTGACCAAAATTTACAACGACAAATTGCTGCTTTTTCCGCATATGGTATTCCTAAAAACTGTATTTTTACGGACAAAAAAAGTGGCAAAAATTTTGACAGAGATGGTTACCAACGCTTATTAAAAAAACTAAAATCTGGCGATTTATTAGTCCTTAAATCGATTGACCGTTTAGGGCGCAATTACCAACAAATCATAGCGGAATGGGCCTACATCACGAATACCATTGGCGCGGATATTTTGGTATTGGACATGCCCTTGCTCGACACCCGCACGCAACCAAATACGTTAGTAAACAAATTTATTACTGATATTGTCTTGCAAATTTTGTCGTTCGTAGCACAAAATGAACGCGAGAATATTAAGGCCAGACAAGCAGACGGAATCAAAGTAGCCAAGGCACGTGGCGTAAAATTTGGCCGACCCAAACGGGAATACTCCGCCGAGTTTTTGCACGTGGCCAACGGTTATATCCAGCAAACCATTCCGTCAAAACTCGCGATGGAAAAGTTAGGCTTGCGTAAAGATAATTTTTACTATCATATACGCCGTATAAGGAAATTATACGTTTAACACCAAAGTTTTACCCAGTGCACTCCACGGCGCAAAAATAGTAACCCATAACGAATAAATGTGTAGCTCGATAATTGTAATTTATAAAAGTTTTTTGAATATAATAGTTTTTTCTTGCAAAGAAATTTTTGTTACTTCAAACCCATATTCCCTTGCCTGTTTTTTATAAGTTAAAAACGAATGGTCTATGTCGAACCCAACAATGTCTTTTATTTCGCTGAAAGACATTTTACATTCGCTTTTGGCATTGTTTTGTAAATATTGCCACAGTAATTCGTATTTGCTCACGTTAATTTATCCTAAATTGTAATTTAGTTGCAACAGATTTATTTGTCAAATCGTTCGACAGGTTCCATAATTTTTTTCGTTTTGTATTTCGTGTGTAATATAATTTCCCCGTTATGGGAAACGGCATAATTAGTCCACGCCAGAGGTGCGTTTGCGCTTTTCCTTGACTGTCGATAAATACGCTCTCAAACGGTATGCCTTTCTCTTTGGCAAAGTTTTCTACGACAGGAACATATTTCGCCGGGAAAGGACAGCCGTGTGAATAATAGATTACAAAACCTTGTTTCTCTATTTTCGAATTTTTGGCACAATTTTGAATTGCGGAACGGGTGTATTACCATCAAAAGGAATTCATTTAGGTATTGACTGGTGGAACGGCATACCTTAAATACGCACACTACTCTACTAAAAGTTAATCGGGACAACTTTTATTGTCAAATCAAACGGCCGCTTTCAAACCTTATACGCAATCTTTAATCCTTGCTTTTCGTAGTCGCCGTTAATACGTTTCTCGGTTTCGCTTTTGGTTTCGTAGATTACTGCCCCATTTCGTTTGGCGATGATATTGGTAACATCATCTAAATACCGCCCGACTAGAATAAAACGGTGACAGTTGATCGGGTCAATCTCCGCACACATCAGGCAAACGGTTTCGTGACTATTTCTTAATCGCGCCAACGCCTTTTGGAATGGTTCACTGTTAGCAATGGTTTTATACTTAAAATCCAACTGCCGCGCGCCAAACTCCCGCCAATGTTCATAATGGATATTATACTTGGCCAGTTCCTTTGCTAACGCAGTATCATTGTAGGCGGCAAAATAGCGACTGCGCGGCATAGAACGCACGTCAATTAAAAGCGTTACCCCGTTCTGTTGCAATACATCAATGAACTGTGGCAGTTGGATTCCCGCGTAACCAATCGTAAAAATTTTTGGCATCATTACAGCGTACCACACGCTTACAAATGCACAAAGACCTTTGCCACAAATTTACAATAAGAATTGTTCTCTCCGTACGGATGACACGGAATTGAAACTACTATGGTTGCTCTACCTAATGGGAATCTGTCCAGATTTTCTTGTCTAAGTTTCAAGTCCTAAACTACCAAATTTCACAATTGAGTTTTCATCAAACAGCCAATTTTCTCTTTGACAATTCACTGGTACATGTTTTGTTAAATTTACACGAATTACATCCAGTGTACTATCCAAAGCTTCTTTTGGTATCGCTGCGCCATCTTTATCAGAAACCAACCTAAATAACTCACCTGTGGTGGTATCTACTCCAGCGACACAGTAACCTTTATCTTTAAGTGACTTTGTTAAAATACATAACTCTTTCATTTCTACTCTATTGGAATACCAATTAGTATTCCATGATGAGAATAGCACGAGATTTAGTAAACATGGTTTATTACTGGCACTAAAAATTAATTGCTTTTTAATTAACTATCAAAATGCTTTAATTCTACAAAATTGATTTGAATCATAACTCAATAACCATTCTTTCTGCCATGTATGAAATATCCTGTTCATTTCTATTCATTTCAATGAAATCACTTATTTTGTGTTTAATTTTAGCTAAAACCTTACCATCATAATTATGATAAATTACTTCTATATCTTTATTTAGAAAACACAAGAAATTAATACTATATTGAGAAAGTTCTATAATTCTTTCTTTTATAAGATCTTCTTGATAAATTTTACAGCAGTCTTTAATTATAACTATAAATTCATCTTTATTTTCTGTCTTTGTAATTAAAAAATTGTGCGCAGCAAATGCAATCTCTAAATTATTCATCCAAATTTCTGGTTTTAATTCAATATTTTTTATCTTTATTAATTCAGTATTATTATATAAAAATAATTGGAAGGCGACATATAACGCATTTGCTAACAAGGTTATTCGATTTGTAATTTTTATTAAAGTCTTTAAATCATAATTAAATGATTTATTATTTGAATAACGTCCGATTATTCTATTTTTATTAACATAATAGTCCTTATGGTCTGAGACATTTCTCCACTGAGAAATTGGTATTCCATTTACGGAAAAAAATCCATAGATCTTATCGAGATAATTTATCTTATTTCCTAATCTCGTTTCGTTATGTATGTTTATATTGTTAATAGTTTCGATGTAATAAAATACATCCACTAATGGTTTAATAATACCTTCGACTGTGTTATTGATTCTATCAAACAAAATCCGTGTGCTTGTATATACATCTTCGAAATCAAAAATATCTTTTATACTTTGAGATGTCCATTGTAAATTATTAAAATTTATTAATTTAGAATTTGCTAATGAAATTTGTTTTAGAAAATCATTATTCTTGGAAAAATGAGATAATTTTTATAAAAAGTTTGTAAAATATTTTTTGTTCTTTTTATCTTAGTTAAATAATTAGTATGTATTGCTAAACTAATACCATCGCCAGTTGACCTGAAAAATCTTAAAAAATCACGATCATTTATATATTTACTTAATACCTTCTCTATTGATTCATAATCATTTTCAAATAAAATCCCCTTTTTTAAATTATTCTCCATGATTTTTTTAATTGCTTTCATATTGTTCTCACTCTAATATCAATTTTTGTTTTTCTATCCAATTTAACCAGCTTGTTACAGTACTTGCCCTTCTGTTACAGACACTAATATTATCAACTTTATAAATAGTCGATATCAGTTCCGCAATCTCTTCTGTACTCATTTCGGTATTGTATATATATTTCATAAAAAACACTTCACCGAATACTGGCAGCGAAGTGATTTTTCTTGATAACTTTAAAACTTGCAAATCACGAGCTAACTTCCTAATTTCTCTTCCTTCTTCGGTAAAATTTCTTTTTCGATCTATAATCCCTAAAAATTCACATGCACTTACATAGTAAGAAATTTGCCTATCAGTACCAAGCGATAAATATTTCTTTAAAAATTGATTATCGTGTAAGTAGTCTTCATCTTCCATGTTAATAATTAAAAAAATTTTAACAAAATCATTTGCTTGCGGAAATGGTAACTTATTTTTTTCTTCCATAAATCAATACCTCGTTTACTTTATTGCGCCTTTCTGTCTTACTATTTATAGTCCTATTTGCTTTGACCCGTTTGGTTTCATATATTATTTCGTAATTGTCAGATTTAAATAATTTTTTTACAAATTTAGTCTCATTATTAGAAATTAAAACATTGCATCCCTTTTCAATAAGAATATCACATAAATCTTTTAATCTTTCTAAATCTTTATGGGAAAAGCCTTCTTTTACATACCCAACAAAACCAGATTCTTCATAATCGTATGGAGGATCAAAATAAACCCAATCTCCAGACTCGGCCGTATCTGTAGCTTTAGCGAAATCTACCGACAACATTTTTACATCATTACCCCTTAAGTATTTAGATACATCCATAATAGTAGATTCATCACAAATCAACGGGTTTTCATATCTTCCAATTGGTGTGTTAAAAAAACCATTACTATTTACTCTGTACAGACCATTATAGCATGTTTTATTTAAATAAATTGTTCTAGCTGCTTTTTCTATATTAGTCATTTTTTTATATTCTTCAATATTTCGATCAAGTGCCCTAACCTGATAATAATATTCTTTATTATGTTTGCTTTGATGCTCTTTAAGCTTTAGAATTAATTTTTTAGGATAATTCTTAACTACTCTATAAGTATTAATAACTTCTTTGTTTAAATCATTAATCACACAATTAGAATGTCCTAATCTAAAAAGAACAGAACCTCCTCCCACAAATGGTTCATAGTAAGTTTTTCCATTTAATTTAGATAATTTAATATATTTTTCAATATATGATAGTAATTGGGATTTTCCCCCTGCCCACTTTAAAAATGCTTTCATATTATTTACCTATTTTCAAACTCCATATTATCAAAATTGCCAAAATAAAAATTACCTTTATCGATTGATTTTTTCATTAAATCTTCTTTTTTCTTTAATGCTTCATATATTTCGATATCTTTAGATTCTTTTCTATCTGCATCATAAATATTTAAGTAAATATAATAATTTGTTTTATCTGTATCTTTTATACCTAACCTATGAATGCGATCTCTTGATTGTAAATATTGATAAAGATTATAGTTCATTTCTAGATAATGTGCTTCATGGCAAGCTTTATGTAAAGAAACTGATTCTGCTAATGTAGCAGGATTTGTTACAATAAATCTTAAATCTCCATAGTTAAATTCATCAATAATTTTATCCCGAGTATCTTGTGGTGTTTCGCCATATATTGCCTTCGCAGAGTAACCTTCCCTATTGAGAAGATATGTAATTAAGTTTATTGTATCTACAAAGTTACACCAGATGCACGCTTTTGCATCTCTTTTTTTTATATTAGCAATGAACTTACAAAGTTTGCTTGTAAGATATTTATTGATATTTTCTTCCTTAATTTCCGAAACATTAAGCCTGTTAGTTGTATCTTGTTCACATTTAAACGGAATACACCCAATCTCAATTAATTTTATTGCTTCTTCAAGTGGGTTTAATCGTTCCCTTTTAATATCATAATATAAACTCTTTTCTCTTTCATTTGTTTGAACATCAATTAAATGATCCGGTTCTGCCAAAGGTACATTTAGATCAAATTTATTTACTCTTATATAAAACGGATAAAGTCTTTCATTTAATTTTAAATCTTGCAGACCTGTCTTTTTATACTTGCTATCATCTTTCTTTAAGAAAGACTCGTTCATTTGAAAATATGATTTAGTAAAATCATCATGCAATAAACTAATCATATTAAATAAGTCAATATAACCATTAGGTAGTGGCGTACCAGTTAATGCAACACGGTATCGAGTTTTTTTGATTATGTTTTTGATGGCATTATATTTAGGACCATCAAATTTTTTTATTCTATGGATCTCATCAAAAACGACCATTGTATCTTCTTTCACTAATTCTGCTAATTCGTTTTCTAATCTTGTTACTAATTCATAATTGACAATTATAACTCTTGATGATTTGTAGTCGTGTTGAAGTACATCAACTTTATCACTAACACGATCAGAATTAATGAGACAAAGTGGCCGCTTTAACTTTCCTTCTTTTGAAACAATCTTATATTCATCATTCCATGATTTAGCACAATTTACAGGACCTATAATTAATAATCTATTAACTTTCTTATTTATATCGGATAAAGTCGATAAATACTCAAATGCGCCCAACAATGTTGCAGTTTTTCCACTACCAGGAACCGAGAAATTTAAAGACCTTTCCATTTCTATCACGTGAATCGCAGATTGTACCTGTTTTGATTTAAGTGGTCTTTTTAACAAATTATTAATTTTAAATTCATAACCCTTAAATTGACTACTTTCAACAAATTTATCACTTTTAATATGTTTCCCTTTTCCCGCCAAAAGATTATAATCTCTATAATTTAAATTGAAAAAATCATATGCTTGTTTTGTAAGGTAAAACGAAATCTTATTATTCAAACATAGTTTTTCGAGTATATTTTTAAATTCATACATCTCGTTCGTCTTTATAATGTTTGCCGATCTATAACCCTTTTCAGTTTTATTTAAAAAAGAATTATACGCGCCAATTTTTTTAGTGGTTAATAATTCATCAATATTAATATTTGATGTTAATATTATTGATTTATCTTCTTCTATATCAAATCTTAAATAATCCGGATTATTTTTGTACTTTTTTATATCATCGTAATCAATATTTTTGATCAACTCATCAACAATAGGGTCTGGAAGAGTTATTGTTTCTACACCGTTTTTTTTATTATTCCACATATCATCAAACAAAACGTTTAAATCACGAACAACTTCCAATTCTCTATCACTTGGTTTATCCCAATCTAATGTAACCTGAAAAGCTTCATCATTATTGGATACCGCATTTTCTGTAAAATTATTTGAACCAATATAAACTAAATTATGTATACCATCTGAAATGATTCCAAATTTATCGTGTACAATTCCACCTTTAGGTTTATATACAAGCCTTACATCAAGTTTACCAACAGCAATAAGATACGAAAACAAGTTAATATCTTCCTCTACGCAAAGTTTTTTAATTTCAGAAACAACAATATTTTTGGAAATGTTCTCTTTTCCTCTTAAACTATAACCAGTTCTAATTTGATTTAATGTTTCCTGATTTACATCTTGCGAAATTATCAGTTGCATATAACCATCATTATTGGCAAACTCTGGTAATCCCTTTTTTAAATACTTAAAAATTCCAGAAGAAAAATACGCTGACATCCTTTTATATAATTTAGCATTATTTAATGCTTTTGAATAAAAATCTGTTACATCTTTAGGATCCGAATATAAACTTTTAAAATTTATTCGGGATAAATCTTTACTCATCTTTTTGAGCAATCTCCAATCGAATGTTCTCCACTTGATTTACTATATCTGATAGAATTTTTTCTATCTCTGACAAAAGATTTTCAGCTGTTGTATTAGCGGCTTTAACTAATGGTTTAACATTCACATTGTCTAAACATTTTCTTGCCATCTTACACTCATTCAAAGGGATGTCGACTTGGTTTCTTGCCGAAAGCTTATTGAGTTTATTCTCATAGTTTTCCCTATCGTCTTTTGCTGTTTGACTTTCTTTATACTTTTTCAAGGCATCGATTAATTCACTTACTGTTTGTGCGCCGTTAATAATATTGATTACAGTATCTCCAACAATATTTCTGTGCTGTGTTATTAAATCATTTGTTTCATCATTATCTTTAAATATTTTCTTAATTAGCCCATCGCGCAAATTTTGAGTCATTAATGATAAGTCCAATGTTAATAGATAATCAAAGAAAAGATGTTTTCTTGTTTCTAATTCTAATGCTGAAAGATTTTTACTATCACGAGATAAATAATCAGACAATACTTCTAATGGCCAATAAACTTTCATATCTTCAGCGATCTGATATTCATTTTCTTTATTAATATATTCAAGAAATTCTTCGACCAATTTACATGTTTTACAAATTTTATTGATTTTACCAGGTGTCATATCATTACCAAGAAGGTCTGCTATTGTGTTATAATCAAAACTATCCTCTTCTATTAGCTTATATATACTCATATTTTTATTGATAACGCTGTATGGAACTTTCTCATCAACACCAAATTGAACCCTTAACTCATATTCTTTAAGAAGTCTATTTGTTATTTTTTTACCATCAACTTTAATTATAGCAGCAAGAAAATAATTAAATCTTTCGTCATCCGGATGTTCCCTGTGTAGTCGTCTTAAACACGTAAATCTTCTATTACCATCTATTACGGTTCCCTCATCTAACACTACACCTGGTTCCATTTGCCCAAAATTTTCAATGTCTCTTTTTGTTGCTGAATTTCTTTCTTCATTTGTCGACCAAATAATGTTTTCGATTTCATTATTATAGTTTTCTGGATCAGTTTTTTTTAAGTCAGCAAGGTTTTTGTTTTCTTCATTTTCGAGTCTTTTAACTTCCATGAACATACGACCATTATTCAGGTTATACGTTAAAATATCAATTGGAATTTCATATACTTCATATTCCTTTGCTTCATTACTTATGATAATTTTTTTTTGTTTTGAAGTCCTTTTTATACCCCAGTCATCAAAATTTTCATTAACATTGAGATCCAAAATTTCCATTTTTTAATATCTCCTCCAATTCTTTTTCATAATATTCTTTACTTAAATATACTTTATCAGATGATAGTGGACAATACAACCCAATTTCTGATAATTTTTGACTAGGTATATCATGGCATATACCATATTCATCATTCAACAATTCCTGTAAATCAAGTAAACTAATACTTTTCTTCTCACTAAGTAAATTATAAAGTAAACTACCAATAGTTAAATCACCTTTACTAAAAATTAACGAAGTATCAGTTTCAATGCAGGAAATTTCTTTAATAGTCATTATTATAAACTTTAAAATATGATCACCGAAAGAATTGATCAAAGTTTTTGTATCTTCATCTTTTTCCAAAATTTTTCTAAATCTACTTGAATTAATATAATCGTTAAATTCGATAATTTCTTCGGCGCTAATACTTTTTAATACCTGGTTCTTTAATCTTTTTATTAAACTAGTTTGCCTTCTTTTTAATATATTTAAGTACTTCTGTTTAGAAATTTGAACTAGCGAGCAATCCTCTACATACCCACAGCCCTTGTAATAAAAATATTCTTTATTCGCAATTCTACTTAATTCATTTTCATCAATGATGAAATCTAAATCTTTGATAACATCATTGACAGCTTCATTTCTATTACTATATTCACTTAAATAAATTGACGTATTTGTTTTTGTGTACCCTAACTTCTTTAATACATTTTTATTTAACATAACCTGCGCCCGATGACCATATTTAATATCCACCAAATCTTGTAAAAACTTATATCCTATACACCTTTTCCCTTCTAAAAAATTTTCTAAAAATCTTTTTTCTTCAATGCTGATATCATCATCTAAAGTAATTAAGCCGTCCACATTTTTATATTTTATTAGTACATTATAGAAGTTCGAAGATATTGAAGATTTTTTTAAACCAGTTTGTTCATTAACGTAACTCAAATATTTATCGACCGTGCATGGCATTTCAAGATCAAGAATCAAATTCTCGATAAATAATTCTTTGTTGATACCTTTTACTGCTATTATCGGATTTCTGATGAAATCAATTTTGTCATTGTACTTTTCACTAAAAAGTTTTTTTAAAAGAGTAAATAATTGGTTTTCATCATTAATATTATTTTTTCTACACAATTCATCATTTCTATTGAAAAACCATTCAACTGAACCATATCCTTCAAATTCTGATAAATAATTGTCGCAAGATTCAGTAAACTCATATGACAATTCTTCTGGCTTAAATAATAAAAATTCATAATATTTAACATTTAAAAATAAAGGATCTCTAGATATCATATTCGATTTTGATAGTAGACAATTTTTCCTTATATATAATTTATCGTCATAGATTTTTTTATTATCTAAATATTCGTTAAACGCTGACGCTATACTTTCTAAATTAAAATAATGCAAATTGACAAGTAGTATAAATCGTTTAAAAATTTCAATAAAATTTTTTCTTACCAAATCTCCATCAATTATAATGAGATTTCTTTTATGTAATTCTTTTTGACCGACTTCTGAATCATACAAATCATAATCTTCTATATACGATAATAAATCTTTCTCTGGATGTAACTTATATTTTAATTTAATATACTCTATTAAAATTATGTTGTCATACCCAAGAGTGACAAGATCTTGCGTATTTATGTCATATTGACTGAGAAACTGCCTATATTTTTCCTCATCATGGAAAACAGGATATAAAGGTAATCGTTGTTTAATCATTAATGAAATATATTGTTTTGAAACTTTAATCTTATCAGCGACTTCTTGAAATGTGCCACCTTGCAATTTTATTAGTATTATTTTATCTTTTTCATTTGTTGATGACGAAAAATAATCATATATTTTGGGCCTACTGATTTTTAATCCTTCAGTAGTTTCAACTATCAATTTTTGTTTAACCATTTGATTAATACACTGATCGTATTCTTCAATTTGTAACTGTTTATACTTATTTAAAATAGTAGTTTTGAGTTCGTTATTGTGCAATGTTTCTCTGCTTGAAATTTCTTTTAATAATTCTTCTTTCAAATCCATACATGTTTCAAAACCCAGCTCTTTGAGAGCAAACATAATTCTTGATTTTGTATTACTATTAAAACTTCTGACATCAATTATTTCTAAATTTTGAGATAATTGATTAATTGAACTACAGTAATGAGCGAGTTTATCAACAATAAGCATATTAATATCAAAATAAATCAAGCAATTAATTGAATATATATCCGCATCAATTTTCTGAAAATCTTTAATAATTGATTTTGCCGTTGGAGTTTCACCTAAAACTTTTAATATGGTTTCTTGTGTAATTATTTCATTGCCCGCTTCATTAATTACACGTAATAACGTTCTACCAGAATGTCCATAATCTATTAAATTAAGTAATCTAATATTGTGTTTTTTTATATGATCCATTGTTTCCCTTTGGAATAATACCACCCAATATACTTATCGTTACAGTATTTCCACCTCTAAATATAATATAACCACAACTATTAGTCAATGATAGCTAAGTTAATCTAATTAAATGGTTAAACTATTACTATAGTATGGAAAAAATTGAGATTGGTAATAAAATTCGCAGCCTAAGAATGGAAAAAGGGTTTACTCAATACAAATTGGCGATTTTGTCGGGACAATCACCAAGTTATATTCCCGAAATTGAAAAAGGTAACAAGTGCCCCACCATCGAAGTACTTGACCATATTTGTTATGCCTTAGGGATTACCTTAGCTGATTTTTTCTCAAAAACGACTAACCAAATTAAAGCCGACAAATTGGCCAACTTAACTCCTGAACAAAAAGCTTTATTAAACAATTTTTTAAATAGTTTATAAAATTTTGATATTTCATTTTGCTTGTTCCTTTTGCTTGTTGTTGCTGATTGTGATTTTTACATCGTGATAAAGCAATCGGGCCAACTGTTTCGCCAGTTCTTTATCTGCCGATAATTTTGCACAACGGTTGCGACTTTCGTCATGAAAATAAATCACCGAAATGCCGGCAAAGGGGTTTGGCAAATTATCTGTTTTATACATCTTCTACTCCTTTTAATGTTGTTACACTGTTACGGGGTGGCGTGGTAATACTATACACGCCCACGGGCAAGGCGGCTGCGCCGCCATTGCCCGCAGTGCCCCTTACCTATACGCACTTCAAGCAGGGGGTGTTAAGGTTTTATTTTTATCGCCCCTACTTATAAGCACGGGGAAAGGCAAATGGCAAGGTTTTTATAAAAATGTCCCCTATCTATAACCACGAAAAATAGCAAAAGTTCACGGTTTTACAATAAATTGTTTGTAATTGTCAATTTATTTGAAATTGCGACAAAAATCCACAGGTCAAACCAGCAAGTAATATCTACATTGAAACAATGTTTTTCTGCTACCACTGTCGGCAAGCACCGTCAAGGGCGGCGATTTATCTCCCGTTAGGCATAAAACGCCGTCCACTGTGTGGCAGACCCTTGACTGTCCTTGCTGTCGCCAGTGGGACTGGTAGCCAAGCGGCAATGGCGGAGCCATCGCCTTAAATGGCGCATTACACCCACACGGTGACAATCCCCGTGGACAATGAAGAAAAGGAGTAAAAAATGAAAAATGCAGTAATTTACGCACGATTTAGTTCGCACGCACAAAACGAACAATCTATTGAAGGACAGTTGGCCGAATGTTACGCATTCGCCAAACGCAGTGATTTACACATTATCCACGAGTATATCGATAGGGCTTTAACAGGCACAACCGACAAACGTCCCGATTTCTTGCAAATGATTGAAGACAGCAAGAAAAAGACTTTTCAGTATGTGATTGTCTACCAATTAGACCGTTTTGCTCGTAACCGCTATGATAGTGCAATTTACAAATCTAAGTTAAAGAAAAACGGCGTGCGAGCATTGTCTGCTAAAGAGAACATTACCGATGATGCTAGTGGTATTTTGATTGAAGGCGTTTTGGAAAGTATGGCGGAATATTACTCCGCCGAACTTGCCCAAAAGATTAAACGCGGGATTGCGATTTCGGCGTCTAAATGCAAGTTCTTCGGCGGTGCTGTACCACTGGGTTATAAAGTGGACGCCGAGAAAAACATTGTGCTTGACGAGAACACTGCCCCAATCGTAAAGCAAATGTTTCAAATGTTGGCCAGTGGCTATAACTATGTGCAAATTGGTAATTATCTCAATGAACGCGGTATTAAAACTGCTCACGGGGCAAAATGGAACAAAAACAGTTTTCATAGTATTTTTAGTAATCGCCGTTACTTGGGTAAATATATCTTTCAAGGTCAGGAAACCGACGGTGGTATTCCACGAATTATTGATGATGACTTGTTTGAACAAGTGCAACAAGTGTTAGCCAAATACGCCGCCGCACCCGCCCGTGGCAAAGCGAAAGTGCCCTACTTGCTATCCGATAAACTGATTTGTGGTAAATGCGGCGGCAAAATGACGGGCGTCAGTGCCACCAGTAAAACTGGCAAACTGCGCCATTATTATCACTGTGTTAATGTGCTTCCGTCGCGTCAATGCGAT
The DNA here is from genome assembly GCA_948695535.1 of uncultured Eubacteriales bacterium. Classification (GTDB taxonomy): domain Bacteria; phylum Bacillota; class Clostridia; order Christensenellales; family UBA1242; genus RGIG8050. Next base: position 62,149 of record CAPRTS010000005.1, read on the forward strand.
AAGCGTGCTGTACGAAAAAAAGAGATTGAAGACGTCGTTATACAAGAAGTCGTTCGCACCTTAACCGACGAATTTATTGATCTGGTCGCCGCCGAAACTTACACACTGATTAAAGCCGAACAAAACGACAGTGAAATTAAACGCCTAGAAAACTTGGTTGCGTCCAACCAGAAAGCCATTGGTAACCTGATGCAAGCCTTAATGCACGGCAAAGCCACCGACACCATTTTGGCACAAGTTGAAAAGTTAGAACACGAAAATAAAGAACTAACCGCCACTATTGACACCGAAAAAGCAATGCAAATTGATTATAGTTACGCCGACATTCGGCAGTGGTTACAGCACTTCCGCAACCTTGATTACGACAACTTTCAAAACCGCAAAGCCTTAATCAACACGTTAATTTATCGCGTGATTTTGTATGACGACAAAATGAAAATTTTGTTTCACTTAAAAAGTGGGCAGAAAGAAGAACTACTGATGAACTTAATATTCCCCGATTACCCTGATGCTAGCACGGCAATGCCCGTCCCAGCAAGTGTCAACAATCATTCTTTGTGTTTACGGGGTTCGTATACCCCTGTGGTGGTGGAGATAGCGGGATTCGAACCCACGGCCTTCACGTTGCGAACGTGACGCTCTACCAACTGAGCCATATCCCCACGACAACTCCACCCGTAAGGCTAAGTTGTTTTTGGTGGAGAAGTAATAACCTAAAACGAATATTTTTAGCGTATATTATTGCCCGCTTGACGCAGTTACGGTAATTTGCACCGCAGACGTAACAATATTGTCGTAATTAAATGTTTCGTCAACAAGCGCCAAAAGCATATATGTGCCCGCAGTTACGCTTACAAAGTTGTCTTCTTCATTAAAATAAGCATTAACTTTATGCTCACTATTATTGTTATCGTTAGCCCAATAATCATAAAGGAATTGATAATCTTTTTTCTGCGCTTCCGTAAACCCGTCGTAAACGCTCTTTTTGAAAAGATATAATGTATAATGACCTTCGGTGTCATTCGTTTTTTCAATGGGTTTAGGAGTGCTTCCGCCGTTGCCGTCGCTAACCCATTCGTTTTTCACTTCCGCGCCTTTGGGGTTTCTTACGATAACTTTGCTCCTTGTGCCTTCCGATTGCCACGTCGTTAAGATAGGCTGTACGGTAAAGTTGCCGCTTTGCGCTTGTAAAACGCTAATATTTACCGCCGCTTTATATTCGTAGTTTTCATCCATTTGTTCGGCTTTTGCGCCGAAAACATATTCTATTTTATAATCTCCCTTAATCATATCGTCGGGCAATGCCGTTACTTTTTGATAATCGTCATCCGTGAAATTATAATAATTTACCGAAAGTTTTTCGTCGTTACGCATAATTTCTTTTGTATCGCCGTTTGTATAATGCAAAAATAATTTGTACTTGCTTAAATCAGGCGTTTCGCCGTATTCTATTTGAATGTTATAAAATGTTGCACCGGGAAAATCATTATTCGTACCGTCAGTTACATAAAAGTGGTCGATTTTCGCAGCGTTGTCGTTATTGCAGGCGGCAAGCCCGAACGCGCAAGTTACGGCACATACAAATGCTACTATAAGAGTAAAAAGTTTCTTTTTCATAGTTCACCTCCAATGAACTTAAATTTTACGAAATAAAAAGTGCGCCCATTGTGAGCGCACGAAAAACGTGGCTCTCAATGTTGCTACACATTTTTCCTATGTTTAGGTGAGAGTACGTTTTTACCGAAAGGCACTCCCAAACATAGTATTAAAATGTGTAGCGTAATCAGTATAACATAAATTCAAAGAAAAATCAATGCTTTTGCAACGGCAAAATTAAATTTGGCACTGTGGCGGGTGCTTGAATAAACAAGCGGCTCGCTACGCTCGCCGTCAAGCACCCGCCACGAACCAACCAAACACAACGACCAAAACCGAGCAACCGCCTAAAAAGCAAGGCGGCGGCTAAAATACGGCGACACGCGCAGGCTTTCCGTGTTCGCCGTATTTTTTTACGCCGCCGCGATCTATTGCTTTTTTTGACGGCGCGTTCCTTTCGACGGTGTTATTCGCACCGTCTTTTTTTGTGCCGTTTACGTTCCGTTACCTTGCCGCTACCTTATGCGCTATACCGCTACTTTGTAGCCGTTTTGTATCCATAGCCTACCTATAAATGCCACCGCAATATTTTTTGCGGTATGGTATAATTGCTATCGCTTGCAAGCAACGGGCAAAAGTTTTTCAAATTATTTTTTTGAAAAGCGTGGACTTTCGCCGTTTTCGTGGCTTTATAGTGTAGGGGCAAATTTTTTCGTGGAAAGACCGTGATAAACCGCTCTTTTCAAGCCTATATAGTGTAAACACAAAAACAGCGGCAAAACGGCTTAAATACGGACTTTTATTAAATTTTGATGAAATTTTCGGAAAGACCGTCCAATTTTGCCCTTTCTCGTGGCTATATAGTGAGGGGTATTTTATTTTGCCCCTAAAAACGCAAAAAGGAGGTGTGGAAAATGCTCAAAACCGAACTCGAAGTGATTTCAATCGGCGAGCCTAATATATCGGCATTGACGGACAGCGAACGGCATTTATTCTTTGAAACGCTGTATCAAAGAGTTTTGGAATTAGCAAAAGAAAAGAAAGAAAATTAGCGTATTTATTTATGTATCGGCGGAGTTGCAACGTGCTACGACAACTCAAACACAAATTTATTTATGTACGGTTAAGGGGCGCAACGTACTACGCCGCCCCACGAAAATTGAATATATCGGCGTAACGAATAGGCGTATTGTTATAGTTGTACAGCCAAAAAAGCGAGCGTAAAAAGATTTCCGAATAAAAAAGGAACGCGCCGCACGAAACGGGCAAAGTACGGAACAAGTGTATTGTTTTGTATCTTTGCCCGTTTTTTCTTTTACTCAAAAATCTAACAAAAAAGGAGAACGCTACAATGCCCATTAAGGACGCAAAAATCTATAACGACGGCAGTCATTTTATCGCCATACCGCCCGAAAACTTTACGAGCGGCAAGCATAAGAAACAGCCGCCGAAAGCAATAACCCAAGACACCAAAAAGCAAGCGTTTGAAACGGCATACAAAGAAAGTATGTTGTTACCCAAGCGCGAACGCAAAAAGTATATCGCAGAGAAATTGCAAAGCGAATTTGAAACCGCCGAGCAAGCAAAGGCATATACCGCCCAAAATCTCGAACGCAAGAAAACCAACGCCGCAAAACGCTATACGCGGCTATGGCGTAAAGTCCGTTTGCAGCAGTGGAATTACTTTATAACTTTTACTTTCGACGGAAACAAGCATACCGAAGAAAGTTTTAGAAAGTCGTTGAGCAATACGTTAAAACACCTTGTCAGCCGTAAAGAGTGGAAATATATAGGCGTATGGGAGCGCGGAAAAGACACGGAACGATTACACTTTCACGGCATATTCGTTATACCCGAAAACGGTATGATAGGAACGCTCGAACAGATAACCGATTACGACACACGCAAACACCGCAAGCAAACCACTTTTCAAAATACGCATTTTCTAAATAAATTCGGCAGAAACGATTTCAAAGAGATATGCGAAAAGAACGTGGAGCGTTCGGTTAAATACCTACTCAAATACATAGAGAAAAGCGGCGAACGGCTTGTGTACGGCGGCGATTTACCCACCTACATAAAGAGCAGTATCCTCGACGAAGATATTGTTTGCCCGACGGGAATAGACGACAAGAAAGTGATTTTATTCGACGATTTCACTTGTATTGACGGCGACGGCGTAGTTAGGGGCAAAGCGTCATCGCCCGAAGTATTAGCGCAAATGCCCAAAGCAAACTAATTTATTTACCTTTCGTCCGGTGGAGCGTAAACGGTTACGATTGCGCCGTCAAGGGAAAATATTTTGCAAAAAATACGGAACGGAAAGACCGCAACGCAAAATATTTTCTCGATCCTTGACGGCGTGTAAAAGCGATAGAGTTTTTGAGATAAAAACCAATCGCAACCGTTTGTTTTCGCTCCGCCGAAAGGTAAATAAAAAATCAATCTAAAAGGAGTAAAAAACCAAAATGAAAACAGCAGTTATCTATTGTCGCTATTCGTCGGATAGCCAAACCGAGCAAAGCATTGACGGACAGTTGCGCGTATGTACGGAGTACGCCAAGAGCCACGATATACTTATACTCGATACATATATCGACCGCGCTATGACGGGTACTAACGACAACCGTCCCGATTTCCAGCGTATGATAAAAGACAGTGCGAAAAGAGCGTTCAGTATGGTGCTTGTATATAAATTTGACCGCTTTTCGCGTAACAAGTACGAAACGGCTATGCACAAGAAAACGCTTAAAGACAACGGCGTGAAAGTCGTATCCGCTACCGAATTTGTACCCGACACGCCCGAAGGTATAATCTTTGAAAGTATGCTCGAAGGCTATGCCGAATATTACAGCGCAGAACTTTCGCAAAAGATACGGCGCGGCAATAACGAAAGCCGTCGTAAAGGCAATCTTACAGGCGGTAAAATACCGTACGGTTATAAGAACGTAGACAAGAAAGCAGTCATCATACCCGAAGAAGCCGAGATAGTAAGATACATTTACGAGCAATATTCCATAGGCGTATATGTAAAAGACATTATAGCCGTGCTTAATGCAAAAGGCGTGTTACATAAAGGCAAGCCGTTTGCCAAAAATACCGTTTACGGAATACTCGGCAACGAAAGATATTCGGGTATCTACCGACACAACGGCGAAGTATTCGATAATATCTATCCACAAATCGTACCACAAGAAATTTTCGATATAGTCCGCGAAAAAGTAAATGCAAATAAATTCGGCAAGCGCAGCGAACATATTACCTATTTACTCAAAGACAAGATTAAATGCGGCTATTGCGGTAAAAGCATTATCGGAGATAACGGCACAGCCAAGAACGGCGAGCGAAAGTATTATTATACTTGTTGCGGTCGTAAAAAGAAAACTACCGATTGCCACAAACAAGCAATTCGCAAAGACGTTTTGGAAAAGATAATACTTGAAAATGTTATAGAGCAAATACAAAAGACGAATAATCTTGACTACATTGTAAACGGCTTATTGCAAGAGAAAGAACGCCAAGCGCAAGCGAATATAGTTTTGAACTTGTTACTCAAAGAGCAACGGCAAACCGAAAACGCCATACAAAACATTATGACCGCGATTGAAAACGGCGGTACGACAAATACAGTTATGAAACGTATGCGCGAACTCGAAACCCGTCAAGCCGAATTAGAACGGCAAATCTTAATCGAGAAAAGCAAGACTGCCGTACAACTTACCGAAACGCAAATACGAGAGTTTTACACGCAAGCGTTAGCATTAGAGCCTAAACTCTTAATAAACTACCTCGTAAAACAAATAATCTTATTTGACGATAGAATAGAAATACAATTCAATGCCCCGATTAAAGTAAGTCCCGATAGCGATGAAAGCCGTCGGGGCTTTTCTTTATGCTCGAAAACGGTTAAACTTGCGTATAAAGTGCCGTTCCGTGTAAATCTTATGCAATACGAATTTGAGATAGAAATGTATGTATAAAGACATACAAACACGGCTATTTATTCCACGTTCCGCTTGACGCGAGCCTCGCAGGAGCGTGTGTATAGGCAAATAAGGGCGAAACGCGCAACCCGACCGATTAAATAAATCTGTCGGGTTTTGGTTTGCCTTTGGCGGTGATAGCCTAACACGCTCCTTTCTCACGTCAAGCGGCTTTCGCGGCATAAACCGCCGTTCGTGCGTGATTGAATACAATGACAGCCGAACACCCGAAAAGCGTTACAATGGCAACATAACGGCTTAATACGGCACAATGCGAAACTAAAACGGCAAAGAAAAAACCTAAAACTATTCTCACAAAAGGAGTTCGTTTTAGGTTTGGATTGGTGGAGATAGCGGGATTCGAACCCACGGCCTTCACGTTGCGAACGTGACGCTC
>CAPRTS010000005.1:68224-71385 GCA_948695535.1 uncultured Eubacteriales bacterium
AAAAACCTAAAACTATTCTCACAAAAGGAGTTCGTTTTAGGTTTGGATTGGTGGAAGATATAGGGCTCGAACCTATGACCCACTGCTTGTAGGGCAGTTGCTCTCCCAACTGAGCTAATCTTCCAAGCGGAATATATTATTATACCGCATGACTGCCCGCCCGTCAATGTATTTATTCTTTTGACAAAAGCAATAAATTTTAATAATCTATGTTTAGATGAATACTCCCCTCACACACATTATTGACGTCAAAGTTAACGAGCGTGAACAAATTTTTTCCGCTTTTAATTACACCGACGACAATTTAAACCCCGAATTCAGCGAATTACTGTACACCAAGGCTGACCAAATAGCTACTCGTGGCAACAAACAGCAATTCAGTATTTGTATCCATACCGACAGCAACAATTTTGAGACCGCCGAAGTTGCCCAAGTTGTCCACCACCACTTTCACGACGCTTATGATGTCGCTAAACGCGAATTGCGACGGCTTAATCGTTTGGCCATTGTTATGTTAGTTTTAGGAATTATTACGTTAGTCCTAGATCTTTTGGCGCAAAAATTTGCTGACTTTTATTTGTTAACCGAAATTTTGAACATTACCGACTGGGTTTTTGTTTGGGAAACCGTAGATATTTGGTTTTTGCGTTGTCCACCCGCCCGTCGCGAAGCTACCTTGCTGCGCGCGTTAGCCTACGCCACGGTTAGCATCAGTGCCGACGACCGCCCACTGGTTACAACTTATATTAAGTGAGTTTACGCTAACTGGCCAAAAGTATAGCCTTTCGCCGTCAGTTCGGGGATTAATAATCTCAGCATTGCGGGCGTGCCGGCGTTAGTGATGTGGAACAACATAATTGCTCCGGGGTGAATGCGCGAGATGACTTTGTCCGCACTGGCGCGAGCGTCAATTGGTTCTTTGCCCCAATCGACAATGGCCACACTCCACAAGACTGCCCGTAAGCCCAATTCTTTGGCTACTCGCAAGGTCTTTTCGTCGAAACGACCTTGGGGCGGACGGAAAAACTGTGTCGCTTGCGGTAACGCCAAATCGGTCAAGTCTTTACGAATGCCCGCTTCGTCTAACTTCGGCAAATCGCGGTGCTTGTCGGTGTGATTACCAATTTGGTGGCCTTCTTCCTGCATGCGTTGCAATAATTCGGTTTCGCGCAGGTAATTACCACACACGAAAAATGTCGCTTTTATGCCGTGTTCTTTCAAGATGTCTAAAACTTCTGCGGTGTACCCGGCTTCGTAACCCAAATCGAAAGTAAAATATACTTCCCGCTGACTGGTATCGCCGACGTATAGGCCGTCATACTTGGCCAATAATTCCGCGCCGTATTCGCTAACACTGGGCGTGGTTTCGTTACCGTGGTGGGACAAGCCCCAACTGACAATGTTACTTTGCCCGACCAATAACATGGCGAGCGCACTTAACCACGCGGTCGTTACCAACATTAAATTACGCATACCGTAGTTTACCCCACTGGTGGCATAGTTATACTGCTACTTATTACGTGTGGTACCGTTTACGCCGTCGCGGTTTTTTCTTGCTGTTCGTGTTTAGGTTTAAATAATGTCAGTAACAACCACGCCAGGCCACCACAACCGGCCAACACCGCAATCGCACCAATAATAATACCCCACAGCAACGGGCCTGAATTATCTTTTTCGCCACCGTTAGTGGTTGTGCCGGACAAGGCCGGCAAAGTACGAGTTTGAATGGCGCCGCAAACTTCGCAAGTACGTTGTTGTTCGCCCGGGTGGTCGGTCGTTGCCGGTTCGGTGGTTGTCCACGTGCCGTAATTGTGCCCTGTGGCCGGTACGTAATCGCTTTGGTAGGTGTGTTGGCAACGTTCACAAATGTGGGTCGTATAACCGACATCAGTACAACTGGGTTGCGTTACCTTATCATTTTCGGGTAAATATTGGTGACCCAAGGGTTTTTGCTCTGCTCCACTGGTTTGGTAATCGTCGTGACAACGTGTACATTCGTAACGCGTATAACCGGCTTCCGTGCAGGTTGCGGGCACATCGTCAGCGATCTGATAATCGTGCCCCGTCGCAGGGATAACTTCGCTTTCGGTATGACCGCAACCCGTACAGGTGTGTTCGCGTTCGCCGTCGGTGGTACACGTCGCCGGCGTGGTGGTTGTCCACTCGCCGTAACTGTGTTCGGCCGTACGGGTTTCGTTTAAGGCGGTCAAATCTAAATGCAAGGCCGGACGAATTTTCATATTGTCCTTTATTAGGTTGCAAATGTGAGAATAACCATGCACAGGATCATCCCCGATTGCTGGTGTAGAACCCAAGCCGTTCTCATCAATAATCACATTCCGTACCCAAGAATAACGATACGGCCAATTGCCATCTTCCGTTAAGCCATCTATGCGTTGTGCTGCGGACAACCCCCACAACCCAGCATCACCGTTCGTACTGCCAGTTTCATGCAGAGCGGGTAACCATACTGGATCGTTACTCCACGTACCATAAGCACTGTCCATAGTACACACATGATCGCTGGTATAATTTTCGTAACCCGCATTATATGCCCAACTGTTAGGCTCAGCGATGCTGGCTTGCCAAGCAACTTTCTGTGGTGTAACAACCAAATCCGCATAAAGATTACCATTTAAAAAATTCTGCATAGCATTATCCGGATTGATTAGATAAGCACGCACTATGCTGTTGGTATACAACTTATTGTTTTCTGCCCCCCACTGACTATTACCAATGCTTTCCGTTGCCCACAGCGTCAAGATTGGTTTGTTGTCCTTGCTCAGCGAGAGATAACATGCGTACCATTCCCGACCGCCAAAAACGATCTTGATATCTTGGCCGTTATTCAACGCACGAAAGTCCGCCGCATTTTTTGGTTGTGCTGCCAAAATTTTAATTTGGTCATAAGTTGCCCCGTCTCCCACCAACGCGTTATACAAGGCTTCTACATTGGCGCAATTTTCGTACACTTCGCCAATCTCTACAAAAACCCCTTCGTCGGCGGCCTTGCTGGGTTTAATGTTGACGGCGCACGCGGTAATCACCGCCACGCCTATTAAAATAACAGCAGTTAACAAACTGCCAAAAATAGTTAATTTACGCGTTCGTTCGTTCGTTCGTTCGTTCGTTCGTTCGTTCGTTCGTTCGTTCGTTCGTTC
>CAPRTS010000006.1:0-7976 GCA_948695535.1 uncultured Eubacteriales bacterium
CCGAAAATTGCGCCTTCACGATAACCGAAGGCCGTAAGCACCATCATGAATACGGCGACTAAACCGTCCCAATTAAAATTGCACCAACGCAAATTATCAAAAGCATTAAAAATAAACCAGTTATGTAACAGCACGTTGATCAGCAAGCCCACCACCGCCACACCACCGGTAATCGCCCCTATCGCCAAAAACTTGACCGCCATCGCGTGGTGTTCCGTAGTGAGATTCAGCAACCAATAAATTACCGCCGTCAAAAATAACGGGATACTTAACACTACTACCATACGGTAACCACCGACCCCCGCGCCCAGCGACAACACCGCCGCCGCCACCACCAGCCAGTTACGGCACTTACTACTACTTGTGCGCAACGCGTAAAAAGTCAACCCCCAAACCGTCAAAGCAATGGCGAAGTGGGGAATATAGTACGTCCCGAAATTGACGTAGCGCACCCAATCGATGCCCAGCGGTAACATTAAAAAAATCGCTAACCACGGGAACAACCGTTTCTGCTGTATCGACGCTAAGAAAAAATAAAACGCCAACAAAAAAATAACGTGCAAAATTACCGTGCCCACTATCCGCACGACCGCCCAACTCTTAAAAATCCAGAACAACGGGGCAAAGATTAACTGGGTATTAAGGAAGCGAATTTCGCTGGAATAAGCCCATTGATTAGTCAGGATAAATCCTTTACCTTCGCTGAGCATTTTGGCCAAAATTAATTCACTCGCCATTTCGTGATCCACCGCGTCGGCGTAATAGACAATTAACCCCGCCAGCAACAACCCACACGCCACCCCGAATAACGCCCACGGCAAAACTGCCCACAGTTTCCCGCGGACGGATTTTTGCTTAAACGGCACAACAGTTGACGTAATGACCGCGTCGGTTTTAACCAGTTGCATGGTAATAGGCTACCACACTTCGCGTGTAATCAGCAAACGCTTATCCTTTGGCTTACGCGTAAGGACGATCTTCGTTGCTGATAAAGCCGTACGCCACCGCACTGGGGCCGATATGGGCACCGATAATCGGCCCCATGATGCGAATCTCGGGGGTAATACCATAGGTTGCTTTTAACTGGGCTTGCAATTCTTTGGCTAAGGGTTCGTTATCGGTATGCACAATCACAATGTAAGGAAAATCCTGGTTTGGTGTGAACTTACCGTAGTCGTTAACGATGGAACGCAACGCTTTTTTCAAACCAATTTCTTTACGGCAGACCTTCAACTTGCCGTCGCGACCGAACTCAATAATAGGCTTGATTTGTACCACCGAGCCAATACTGGCCGCGACGTTGGAAATGCGTCCCCCGCGCGCTAAGAATTTCAAGTCGTTAACCAACACGAAGTGCTGGATATGGTGTTTCATCGCGTTAATCGCCGCCACTGCTTCGTCCAAAGTTTTTCCGGCGTCACGCATCGCCACCGCGGCCTTAACCAACATACCTTCGCCAATCGTGGTGGTGTCACATTCGACCGCCACGTAATTGATGTCGGGATAAGTTTTTTTGACTTCCGCAATTGCCGCGTTCGCGTTATCCACCGTCGGGCTTAACCCGTATCCTTGGGATAAATGCAAAGCGGTTTTCACGCCGCGCTTGGCCATGGCCGTAAACAAATCCACGTGGGCTTGCACGCTGAGAATGGAAGTACGCGCGACCACGCCTTTACGTAATTGGTTATAAAAAGCAACGTATTGTTCGTGCTTGGTAAAATTATCCAAGCCAATAGTTACATCGTCGCCGCGCGTCAAGGTGTACTCTAACGGGGCAACATCAATCTGCATCTGTTTAATTTCGTCGGCGTAAAGGTCGCAAGTACTGTCCGCCGAAACGGCAAATTTTGCTTCGCTCATAATCTTTATTTTTCACCTAATTCCCCCGCTTTGTCAAATAGATATTGCTTGCCTAACCCAATAAAAAATACACTTAATTAAAGTGAGACAACCGGTCACTTAATTTGTTATAATCTAGGCAGGCTTATGGCAAAAGGCGATAACTACGTACTGAATAATCGGGAGGAACTGGAAAAAGTTCTGGCCCAATACGGGAATAAACTGGTGGGGTTTATTAACTGTTACGTGAACAATGTCGCGGCTGCCGAAGATTTAATGATGGACGTTTTCGTCGCCGTCTTACAACGCCAACCCGTCTTTGCCGATGAGCACGCCCGACGCAGTTATTTGTATAAGTGTGCCAAAAATAAAGCCCTTAATTACTTAAAGAAAAATCGGCGACTGACTTTATTAAACGAAGAACTGCTTGCCGACACGTACGCTTTGGAGAACGAACTTTATTACAACCACACCCGCAAATTGTTAATTGAAACCATTAAGCCCTTAAAACACGCCTACCGCACTGTCTTGTATTTAAGTTTACTGGCAGAAATGGATAACGCGGAAATTTGCGACACGATGGGGTTAAACGAACGACAACTGCGCAACTTAAAACACCGCGCAAAAAAGCAATTAAACAACCGCCTGAAACAAAAAAATTTATATTTTAAGTAAAAGGAGAAAAGTAAGATGAAAACCAATCAAGAACGGGCAACCATTATTATGAACCACTACGCCGCCAGTTGTGACGTGGCGACACCACCGGCCGCACCCCGTTTTCGTCGTTGGCAGGTGGTAACCGCCGCCGTGTGTGCCGGTCTGCTGCTGTTTGCCAGTGTTGCCTTGTTGGTTGGCTTACTTTGGCGTACCCCAGGACGTACGCCAAGTCAAACGGGTTACAGTTTTGACCAACTGTACATTGCCGACTACCAAAATTACGACGCCATTGGCTTAGGCAGCCTGACTACCGATGACGCGGTAACCACGCCGCACGCACTTAACGCCGCGTCCTTATCCGCCACCAGTAACCGCCCCCACAAGAAGTACTTAATTGGCAAGACCAAAGATGGTAGGGTCAAAAAGCTGGACTTCACCGCCACCAAAGATGGCCCCGCGGCCAAAACCCAAGACGAACAAAGCGGGAATATTACCAAAGTTTACTCCTTTACTAACTTCACTTTTTTTCAATGGGGCGGCTACGACCCGGGTGAAGGCCTCTTACAATATGCTGTTAATGGCGTTCGCGAAAGTGTAATTTACGTGATTGACCACCGCAGTGGCAAAATCTTTGCTTTATGGGACACGGGTATCGCTGACATCATTTGGCGGTACGCATCTAAGTACGGCGATTATACTTTGGAAAGTGATGACTATCTCTACTTTATTGCTCGTTCGCGGGCATCAGCTAACGGTGACAATTCTGCCTTTTGGCGATTGTCCATTGTCGACGAAACTTTGCGCTGCGAAAAAGTCATTGACCAAGACCAACTGGCTTTCAACGTAAACCAAACTTTTGTCGACCGCTATGGGAATCTTTACTTGGCCGATAAAAATTACGATAGTCCCAAGTATCGTTTAATCAGCCCCAACAACACCATTAAATTGTTATCAACCAGTATCCGTCTGGCGACCAACCGCGTGGTTTATACCTATGACAAAACGCAAAAGGTTGACGCCACCGGTAATTTGGTGGCTAATACTTTTACTGACGTAAATCTTTTTTACCTGGCCCCCGAAAATCGGGTAAAAACCGTGGGCAATGTTGACTATTACTATGGCATGTACCAAACCAATGGTGGCGGCTACTATCCTGACCTAGAACTTGACCAGCATTATTCTAGTGCTAGACAGCGCAACATTATCGCCGTCACGTGGTTAGACGCACAACACGAACAGTTCACGTACGCAATAGTTCCGCCGACGTTGTTTACTAGTTCCGCCGAAGTTCCCCAAGATTATGTGGCGACCAACGATTACATTTACTTCCGTGATGGTGACAAAATTTTTTCTGTCACCATTACCGACGGCACCAAACAAGACTTGTCAACCGGCTACTTGTTTAACAGTATTTACACCGACAATTTGGGCAACGTGGTCTTTGAAGCCTTAGACAAAAATATGAACAACATCAAAGGCACCATTGACAATAATGGGGACATCGACATTACGCAAAACGCCCGTAACTACGAAATCTATTCGCTTAAACCCATTAATTAAGCGAAACGCTCCGTCCGTAAACAACGATATTTACAATTTACATAACCCCGTTAAGCGGTTATTATAAGTTATGGCTATCGTCAATTTACCCACTGACTACGGGACGGATTTACCGTGCGCAATCGAGTTCCCCGAATTGATTTACGGGGTAACCGCCGTGGCTGTACCGCAACCGCTTAACGGCCAAGTTTACCACCCGCTGACGCATGCCGTTTTACCTACGGTAATTTTACCCAACGTCAAAGTTCCTTACCTGTTAATTCCGGCGCACGTGCCGGCGCACTGGACTATTGCCGAAACCCACGGTTTACCAATTAAACAAGTTGTTGCGCCCTTATTTCAAGGTACTGGTAACCAAACCATTCGCCCCGACTTGCCCATTCAACACCGCCAAAGCGTTATTGCCGTGATTAAACATTGGGCGGACAACAGTTATCTTGGCGTTGATTCGTACCACCGCGATTGTAAATCTTTTGTCCTTGGCGGACGAGAAAATGGCGAAACCCCCGCCGCGGCGGCACGGCGCGAAGTTACCGAAGAAACGGGCTACACCGACCTGACGGTCGACAGTGTTTACCCAATTATGCTTTTGAACCATTTTTATGCCGACTATAAAGGCGTCAACCGCCACGCAACTTTGCACATTGTTTTTGGCCATTTAAGCAGTGACCGCCACGTTGCCTTAACCGCCAAAGAAAGTAATGAACACGCCGTTAAATGGGTAGCCCAACGGGACTTGCGCAATTTCTTAACGGTCAAAAACAATTTATTTGCGGTCGACATTATTGAACACGGCCCCCACGCTTATACGGGCGACGGCTTGATAGTTAACTCTGGCGAACTGGACGGGCTGTCCCGCGCCGCCGCTCGTGAAGTAGTAGCCAAAATATTGGCTGAACGCTAATTACCCCGGTTCTTAATTCATGCCTGATGCTTTCTGGTGGAGAAGTAGTAACCTAAAACGAATTTTCAAACCGCCCGATAAATTGTAATTTATATATCAATCCAAGTCGTTTTTAAGTCCTTATAAATTCTGCACGTTTGCGCCGTAAATTTCAATACGCAATAGTCGGGGTCGGTTTTCCCCTTTTTATAAAACATAGTGTCGCCCATACGCCAAATTTCGTCTTTTATGCTTTGGTCGGTCAAGACTTGCATTACGCCGATAAGCATTACGCCCGTATAACTGAACCGTCCGCGTTTATAAAAATAAACACACGCTTTTTCGTTGGCGTTATATTGTGATACCCTCATAGAAGAAGTATTGGTAGTAAAATAAAAATCGTTACCGTCAATCTTTCGCGGCGCAAGCATTGCCTTTGTATTTGGGAAACCGTTTTCGTCAACCGACGAAATCATAGCCGTTTTCTGTTCTTTTATAAATTCAAAAACTTGTTCTTTTGTCATTAGAGTCATCTCCGTTAAATTACTGTTTATCGCTCTATTTGAGCAAATACATTATAGCACAAACAACGCCTATTTTCAACCATATAACATTACTAAAAGTGAAAAAGCACTGCGGCGGGTGTGTCGACTATACGAGCGACGTGTGCAAAAAGAAAAAGAACGAAACTCACATGGTTCGTTCTTTAACGACATTGGTGGGAGATGGTGTGTATTGCCGTTTCCCGCAAGCGGGAACCCTCGGCAAACCTTCGCTACGCTCAGTCGAACGGTTTATTTCTTCTGCTACCACCTACTTACATGCGGTATTATCATCAATACTTAATTTGTCCTAATATTCAATCCCGAGTTCGTCCAATAAGGGGGCTTTCATTTCCCACTTTTCCACTTGGTTACGTTGTTCAAATAAAGATTCGGCTGCTAAATAGTGTTGAGTCAAAGTTTCTAAGCCACAATGATTGACTTGCATAAAATGTTGTTTGGCTTGTTCGCCATAACCAATTCTGGTCGAATTACGAAAATGTTTGACACCGTGGCACGCCGGACAAAGGGCTTGGATTTCTCGCAAAGTTTGGGTACGACTGGGGATATCAAAATTCCAAACTTCGTGAGCCACTAATTTTTTTGATTTTGCGCCACAAATTTCACACTGATAACCGGCGGCTTCATAAGTTGCCTGACGCAATTTATCCCAAGTTGGTTTGGGTAAAGTAATACTAAAATCTTTACCCCAAGCCCCTTTCGGCAATAAGTCAATGGTTAATTTCAAATTTTGCATTGCTACTCCCACTCATCGCGACGGATACAGTTCGCCATTGTCCAGTTTTTCGTTAAATTTTTCTTCCCCAAGTTGTTCAATTAAAAACTCACGGTCAAACGGGTCAATGGCTTTAATATTACCACGCATTTCGGGAAACGGCGTACCGTAGCAAATAATCGCACTTGGCTCAATCGCGTCATACATGGCATTGTAACCATGCAAAAAACCTTCCTTATTATTTTCACGACAATAGGTACAAACCGCTACCACACAACCTTTTTCAATCCCCGCGAAACAACAATCGTAACTTTGGTGCGTACCCCAGTTAATGGTCGGGATAACTTTTAAGCCTTGACTTTGCCAGTACGCTCCACACCAACGGTTTTTGAAAGTGCTGTACATTTGTAAAACCAGTGGCATATCTTTGTAAGTAGAAAATTCTGGTGTCAAAACTGCATAGTATTGCTTTAATTTTTCCAACGCCTTTTGTGGTTGAGCATAAACATTTTCAAAATTCCAATCGTAGGTAAAAAAGTGAATGGTCTTGTGTTGGTTGTCTTTATCATTTAATTTGGCTTTATTCCAACACCATAAATCAATACAGTCTAAGTCAATGTCCTGCTTTTTAATAATCGGTAGACCATACTTTTCTTCTAACGCAAACTCGTTACGAACGATGCGTTGTTTTTTCTGGCGTTTTTCTTGTTGGTAGGTTTCGCTACTTTCATCTGTTGCTGTTTGCATCGCGGAAAATAGTTCCTTGAACTTTTCGGTATTATTCATTTTTACACTCCTTTTATTGTAACCAGTCCGCATTAGTAACTTGTGGCCACAGGTCTTTTAATAATACGCCGTTAATGTTGGCCTTGGCGGCAAATTCTTCCAAAGTTAGATATTGACAAACGACAGCACCATCGACGATAAACAACTCATAGTAAGTTTTCCCATCCGACTCGTAGTATCGTTTTACTCCGT
Source organism: uncultured Eubacteriales bacterium (assembly GCA_948695535.1). Taxonomy (GTDB): domain Bacteria; phylum Bacillota; class Clostridia; order Christensenellales; family UBA1242; genus RGIG8050. The sequence continues at coordinate 7,196 of CAPRTS010000006.1, forward strand.
ATCGTATAAAATTGTAACAAAATTCTACTTCACCGTAATATTTGATCATTTGGATAAAGTCGTCATACTCCGGATTTAATGGCTTTCCGGCCTGGTATAATTGCTGTGCTTTGTTTAGTGATATAAAATTTGGCATCGCAATTACATCGGGTTGTTCTTCTGGACGTGCTACTACTACCCATCCACAATGTTGACATTCGTTTACTCGTCCATTTCTTACCGCAACCACTTGCCCGCAAACTACACATTTTTCAAATTTAATTTCAGTTTCCTTATTCATTATTTACTCCTTTATCTTAACAAAATTGCCCAGAGTTGTCCATTTTTATGTCATCTCCACGTTCTCCATTTGTCCAGCGATGATCATGCGGAAACTCATGGATTCCACCTTTATTGCCATGTTTATAATCACGGTCATAAATTGGTTGTCCTTGCCAATCATACCACCTTGCTTGAATTTTTTCGCCAAATTCATTATACATGTCGGTTCGCGAATTTGGTACGCCATCTTTGTGCGGCATACGTCCAATATGGTCTACAATATTATTTACCCCGCCACTGGGCATACACGCACCACCCATTTTAACCTCCTTTTGGGTCACACCATTTGTACCCGCAATAAGGTAACAGTAAATTTATAAAATCTACCATTTTACTGCCACTGAAAATTTACTTTTCAAATTGTACTGCAGAACTAAAATACTCATGCATAATATAAAATACAATCTTGATTCGGGTTATTCGTCTGTGGTGGAGATAGTCGGGGTCGAAAAACCGCTGT
>CAPRTS010000006.1:8076-70250 GCA_948695535.1 uncultured Eubacteriales bacterium
CGCGGTTAGTTCTTAACTTAGTTATCTTGTTCTGGTGGAGATAGTCGGGGTCGAAAAACCGCTGTCGCGGTTAGTTCTTAACTTAGTTATCTTGTTCTGGTGGAGATAGTCGGGGTCGAACCGGCGACCTTTTGAATGCCATTCAAACGCTCTACCAACTGAGCTATATCCCCACGGCGTGGTTACTATTAAGATTATAACATACGCGGTAAAAAATATCAACGATTATTGCACAGCGTCCAGTACCGTTACTAAACCCTTGGTACGACTGGGTTGAACGGTGATTTGGTCACCGGCGTTATAGGCGCGACGCGTATAAGCCACTAATTGCTCGCCGCCGCTGACCGTAACCACGACCTTATAATTGGTGGTGCCAATGCGACGCACGTGCGAGCCCGTACTGGCTTGACTGCTGATGGTGCACGACACCACGGTTGCGGCCATTGGCGGTTGGTTGTGGTCGGCCTTGCGCGAAAGGCGTTGACGCACCGCAACCGTAATCCCCGCAATAACAATCGTCAGCGGGAAGCACGCGGTCACACAGATGCCCGCAATCATTAACGGTAAATTTTCGCCGCTGTTGCTTCGCACCAACAGCGCAATCCCGCCGAACAACGTGCCAAACAGCCACACCAATAAAATAATGCTTTTCACAATGTCACCTTTGGGCGACGCCCGTACCAAGCGCAACCAACTTTTCAATTCGTGGTTCGCCATTGCCATACGGTTGTCGTAACCGCCGGTATGATTCACGTCAGCAATTTCTTGTTCGTAAGTCTGCGCCACGTCCGCCTTGGTGGCGGTTTCGTCTTTCACGTCCCGTAATGCGTGCGTAAACATGCGCACCAGCACGATGATGGACACTAAAAACGCCCCGCCCATAATGACTTGCATACCAATCAATAAAATGGCCACGTTCCCGAACACTGCGGTCAACACGAACAGCGCGACCAGCGTAGCGATAACTGCCACCGCCAGCAACCGCGACCAAATTTGACTACCTTGCCTACTGTTTCCCAATGGTGGGCAATACAGGGTTTGAACCTGTGACTTTCCGCACGTCAAGCGGATACTCTCCCGCTGAGTTAATTGCCCGTAAGGTTATTATACCACCGCCCGTCCCCCTTTGCCAAGACAAACTTTGACGCGCGTCAACCAGTAATTGTGATTATACCCTTGGCGTGTGGCGAAAAAGTAGTAACTTAAAACGAACATCAAACTGCCCAATAAATTGTAATTTACAATGCCTTTTTTCTAATATATTGGTAAACAAACTCGGTAACGCAACGGTAAACACAGTAAATAATCCAAATAAGCCAAGTGTATTGCCACTTTTGCGTTATCAAACCAATTGTCACATAAAGAAGCGCAACGGTAATAGCAATAACCCAATTCATTATTTTACTATACTTTTTGATTTTCATTTCATTCTCGCGTAAAACGGATATTAAATTGTTGTCTGCCTGCTCTTTACTCGTTTCTTCGCGCAATCGTTCGCCGCTTAATAATTCGTTAAGCGTTATGCCGAAAATATCGCAAATAGGCAATAACAGTTCGGTATCGGGTAAGCCGTTTCCGTTTTCCCACTTTGAAACCGTTTTGGGACTTACGCATAACTTTTCCGATAACTGCTCTTGTGTTAAATTTTTTGCTTTGCGTTCCGCTAAAATGAATAAACCTATCTTTTTGTAATCCATAAACGCACCTTCTTAATAAATTTTATACCCTTATTGTATTGCATTTCAGATTATTTGAAAAGGTATAACCGTACCGATTTACTCTACAAATTTACCGATTTACTTTTTTATTGAAAAACTTTGGCAATGCGCCCGATAAATTGTAATTTAATTTGCGTTATTACAACCAATAATTCGGATTATTCGTCTGTGGTGGGCAATACAGGACTTGAACCTATGACTTCCTCCATGTGACGGAGACACTCTACCAACTGAGTTAATTGCCCAACTATAAATTTTTACCACGGTTACCAATTTTTTTCAAGTGCTTTTCTTGGGTGCAAGGTATGGCCCCCACGCGTGGTTTAATCGGTCTTTACAATTTTTCACTGCATAAAAATACTTTTAATCAAGTGAATTATCGCCCGTCAATATTTTTGCACCGATAACCGTCATAGAAATTTTGTCGTTAGGGCTTAAATTGCTTAAAATTACAACGCCTTTTTTTCTGTCTTGCGTAAAACCCAGATAGGTATTGAAAGCGGTTGTTGCGCCGTTATGCCATACTACGTCGTTTTTATCGTCCAACAGCCAAGTCATACCTACGGCGTCCATTCTGATGTTCAACCGCTCGTAAGTCGCCTTGTTAGCGTTTATAACCTTTAATTTCGCAAAGGTATTTGCCGAATAATCAAGACTATCCGTCATATAAATTTTCATATAATTTGCCATATCCTGTACATTAGAAATAATCGCGCCGGCGGGAAGATAGCCGTCGTTTTCTTGCCATTGCCAATATTTATCGAGATTTCCGCTCTGCTTTGCTACTTGCGTATTGGTAAGGTTTAATTCGCTACGCATAAAATCGTTCATTATAGCCGTGAAAGTTCCGTTATAGATTTTTTCCAAAACCAAACCGACAACGGCTATACCAAAGTTAGAGTAAACAAACGGATAATCTTTATTTTCCAAAGCAACGCTTTTAACTTTATGCAAAATTTGTGTTCTGCTTATCCCGTAGAAATCGTTGGTTATATGGGCAAATTTGTTGCCAATCATCGAACTTTCAAAATAATACGCTTTATAACCCGACGTATGCGTTAAAAGCCGTTCAACCGTAGGATAATATTTGGTATCGTCAAGGTCTAAATATTGTGCAATACTGTCAGTAAGAGTTAATTTGCCTTCATTAACGGCTTTTGCGCAAAGCAACCCGACCAAGGTTTTACTGATAGAGCCAATTTCGTAATCGTATATAGTAGTTTCTTTTCCGGCAGAACCGTAAACATGATAAGTGATATTGCCGTCCTCAATTACGGCGATACTAATTTTATTATTTTTATTTGTACAGTCATAGTTTATCATAGCCAACGCCGACATACTGTCCAGTTTGGCAAAACTGCTTTGCCCATAGATTGCGATTCCGCCAAAACAGCAGACTACTGCCATAACAAAAGATAAAATTACCGACGTAATGGTGATTATGCTTTTCTTGTTCATTTTTACGGAAGTTGCCATTGGTATGGCGTTTTTTACGGAAATAAGTACATGCGTAACCGTAAAGATAATAGCAAAGACCGTCAGCGGAATACTTGCGATCATTATCCCCGAGAACAGAAAAATCAAAGACGGAATTATCGAAAGCAATAATGCTTTTACCATGCCCGCTTTTTGCCAAAGCACAACCCATATAACGCAATAACCCAGCACCAAAAGGCTATTGATAAGGCAATAGATAATTTCGGCGAACGAAAAATAAAAACCTATCCAAGTGTACGGAATATTAAAAATCATTAACACCATACACGCATAGCGACTGATTTGTTCCAAAATTTGTGCCACTTGATTTTGATATGTATTTTGATAACCACCTTTGTGCTTAACAGCAAAAACAATATTGGGTATCATCATTACCGCAATTATAATAAGTCCGCCATAATTAAACCACGTCATAAACACTCCTATAAGTTACTGTTTGTCGCTTGGGATAAGTAAATACATTATAGCACATGCCCAACGAGTTCTCAACGGTATAAGACCGTGAAATAACAAAATATCTTGTTCGCTACGCGGTTCAACGGGCGGTTATTCTCGGCAATCGTTTCGTGGTGGAGGTGAGCGGATTCGAACCGCTGACCCCTTGCTTGCAGGGCAAGTGCTCCGACCGGACTGAGCTACACCCCCACGGGAATAAAAATATTTTATAAAACTGGTAGCGTTTTGTCAAGGCGTATGTTATAATGGATTTGTTCCCGTGCAGCAGTAGCATAACTGGATAGTGCACCAGGCTACGAACTTGGCGGTTGGGGGTTCGATTCCCTCCTGCTGCACCAAGCACAACCTTATTCGAATTTTCGAGTAAGGTTGTCTTTGTATAAAGAGCCAAATGCACTGCCCGATAAATGGTAATTTAGTTATGGTATCGTTTTAGTTTTTTTTAGTTTTTTAGACTGCCGAACAATACCAAAAATACATAAACCCAAAACCGCCGACAAAAAAAGACGCTTGATATGGACGAACAAGAACAAAGAAAGAAAAAGCCCATACCCATCAGAAAGTATGTTTGTTGTCCGATTTGTTAAAAAGTTTTACCACGCCACCCCGTAACGTGTAACACATTTGGGGGGCTTATTGCAATAACGGCTATTTTAACCAATATATGACAAAATATTCTTTATGCCTTGCCTTACAATTTAGGGTGGGTTTGGGTGGGGTTATCTAATATTTATGAGGTGTCAAATATGGAAAAGAAAATACCGCAAGGCATTAGCGTAATTTATTTCGACGATAAAGAGAAAAGCATTTACGCCGATTTGCCGCCCGATAACGATCAAGCAAAAAAGCTGTCAAGGCTCGTTTACCGCGAAGCAATGACAGCCATTAGCACTGAAAACAAAACCGACAAACCGCAAGATTAACTTGCGGCTATTTGCTTTCCGTATAGCGGATAGTCCGACAGCGGCAATTCCACTTGGCAGAATAATTCCGTGTTGTTCACCTTGAATATTGTTATGTTCTTATTTGCGATTATCCGCTTCACCAAAAGCGTTAAAGTACGAACCATATCGGTTCGTACTTTTTCTTGTCCGCAACTTAGCGACAAACTTATTATATCAAGCACCCGCCAAGTTCCATTGTTCATTTTTCCACTGTTATATAGTTGAAAAAAGTGATTGTTTGAGGTATAATATTTAAGAATTGAAAGATATGAACCGAACAAAAAATAAAAAAAATCAATATGCAAAAATCGTTTTAATAATTTCTTGCATTTTTGCCGTTATCGCAAGCGCTTTGATTATCGTTATTTTTAGCGATTTTCCGCAATATTTTGTATACAACCAAAAGGCAAAAGATTTATACGAAAACGGCGTTGAGGTAGACGCTTATGCCATAGGTTATTACGATAATTACAGCACAACGGTACACACTGACCCTAATCATAGACCGCACACACATCGTAGCGGACGTTTTTACGTAATATATAAATATAACGACGGCAAACGCGCGTATCAAGACGAATATATTGATACCGTTAATTGCAGAAGCAGAGATGAATTGCGTGTGCGGGAGCAATATATTAAGCAAATGATAGCGACCGACGGAGCAACTAAAAAAATGCTTATTGCGGACAACGGCTTGTGTTGCCTGTCGATTTATAAAGAAAGTTTAATATCAAATAATACTTTAATAATTTATATTTCTATTATTGCGGTTTCTTCGGTAGTTTTAGGCTTATGTATTTTCGGTATTGTACGACAGTCAAAAAAACTAAAAAGGCACTGCAACTAAATTACAATTTATCGGGGAAGCAGGTATTTATTATTAGTAATACCTTTATCATTCACCCCGTAACACGGTAACACTTTTGACTAAAAGCACCGCGACGCAATGAACATAAACGGCAATTCCACTTGACAGTAATATTCAAGCCTATTCACTGGCAATATTACTATGTTCTTTTTTATCGCCTTGCGGTGCACCACCAATAGTGTTAAGTTGAACCCCAAATTTAACTTAACGCTATTAAATCGGATTTTTCATAACGATGATGACCTTGTAAGTTCTTCTTATAATTCCAACATTGTATAGCGTCTAGTAATGATTTACCTTGATTATCAGCGAAGAAATCACGCAGATAAGTGTTGTATTCAAATTGACTATCTATCGGTAATTTTACTGTTTGCTTTTGTTTCATTATTGTGTAATACGCTTGTATTGCTTCGCGGTAAGTCTTTCCTGAATTTGCTTTAAGCCATTTTTGAAACGGGACAATAAAGGTAAAGCGATGACCGATGTGTTTTTTGAAAAAAGCCCTGTGCCTTTCGGAACACACAAAATTACTTTCGATTTCGGTAGCGAGTGTCAAACCGACCACTTGTCATTAACTATTGACGGTGCTAAACTATGGTGATGGACTTTGAAAAATACGGGATTAACACGATTCAAGACTTGCTGGCGTTTATGGAGAAAAACTTACAATACGGCTTTACCGACCACGGACAAGTCTACCAAGAAGGTCCTAACTTTGGCCAGCAAATGGATCAATACTATAAACTAAAAACTGGCGAAGATTTTATTAACAGCGGTTACGGCGTTTGTTATGACTTCTGCGAATTGACCCGCGAATTTTGCGAACAAAAAAACATTCCGCACCACTGCTACTTTGTGTTCTCGTGGTTGAATCAGCAACAAGGTGGTCCCACGCACACTTTCTTGACCTTTGAACAAAACAATAAGTGCTATTGGTTTGAATACGCTTGGCAAGCACACCGTGGCCTTTGGGAATACCCGAACCAAGCCGCCGCGCTTAACGATATCCGCCAAAAATATAACGCGACCAGTCAACAACCTTACGCCCGCCTGGATCTTTACCAAACGACCAAAGTTCCCGCCGGCGTTAATTTCCGTCAGTTTATTGAGCATTGCGCGCAAGGCGAACCTTTGGCTTGGCCGGAACCCACCCCCACCCAAGATTTGGCGGACACCCGGGAATTGTAAACCGGCAATTTCACTTCACCGCCGACCAAACGGTGCTTCCGGAGTTTATCCACGACGGGGAATGGCTAAATAACTAGGCTGGCTCTGGTAAAAGGTTACCGTTTTCCACTACATTCTGGGTTTGGCTTATCGGTAGCAGAAATTTTCGATTTGGCTACTATGACATTGATAATGATGTTAACACCAATGGCAGTGGCAAAAATAATATAAAAAATAATTTCTCCGACAAACATACTAATTAAGGCGAATAAACAAAGCCAAACAACTTCCGCAAAGCATAAGGTCATTTGCCCGACTGTCGCCAAAAGAGTTTTATCTACGTTTTGGTGTTTCAGCATCAAGGTCTGTAAATAAGTATCGGTCACCGAACGATAAACTTTATCAATATTATCATTAAAAGTTTTATTAAGCGAAAGGGCAAATTTGTTTTGGAAAAAAATAAAAACAAGGCTGGAAACGGATTTCATTATGGAAACTACGGTAATGGTTTTACGTTGGTTAATGTCAGCTAAAATACCGAAAAAAATTACAGGAACAATCTGTACGGTTAAGGAAAAAATCAAGATTAAACTGAAAAACTTAAAATCATTAATTGCGATATAAATGTATAAAGGAATTAAAAGCCGTTCAATAATCGTAACACTCATCAAGGCATAAACCACGGCGTAAGCACTTTTTTCGTGCAAAATAAATTTAAAAGCCGACTTATATGCCGACTGTTTTTTGTCGGGCTTGTAACTTAAAGGCAAGATAAAAATAATTTCCAATAAAAAACTAACCGCAATCACCAAGTACAATAATACTGTATTGCCTGCCGTCACGCCCCAAGCGATAAAAGCACTGGCAAACCCCGCACCTAAAATTTTCGCTACGGATAAAATGCTATTATATTTGCTACGGTGTTGTTGGTTGACGTATTTATGTGATAAAGAATCACCGATCGGGTTGGTTATGGCACCAGGTAAACTCATCACCACGGTAAGCAAAATAAGGTAACTGAAATGATAATCTACGCTGTAACTAATGGTTAAAACTGATTGCAACAACCTTAAAATATTGGCAATTAAGGTGCACCCCACAATGCCAATTTTATTGGCAAAAGAAACCGTAATTGGCGACAATAAACCCATTAAACCAAACCTAAGCCCATAGATCAGTAAAATCATTGGTAAAGAAATACCGTGCATATAAAGTGTCACAACACTAAACAAGTCAATAAAAGCATTGCCAAAAGAATGGAAGAAATTACCAAAATACAAAAATAAATAATTTTTTTTGCCACAGATTTTCTTTGGTCACACAAAATATATAACGCAATTATTGATTAATGTCCAATAACACTTAAATTTACACAAGTTTAATAACTAATTCACTATTAAGGGCTTTGGCAAAGCTAGGGGCAGTTGCGTACAAAAGTGCTTGGCAGGACGGAGATGTTTGTGGTTGAACCTTGTTTGCCGGGTTCAATCTTTCACATGCTTGGCAGAGCGTAGATGTTTGCACCCGAACACATAAGAAGTATCAATGTTTTTGCATTGACGGCATCGTCGGGTTTTGTGTACAAAAGTAGTAATGTCACCTTGTGACGATAACATTATGTTTCTCAGGCTATATTTTCTCCTTCTTCTTTGGTTGACTTATCTGGTTCATATATTATTTTACTTTCTTGCCTGTCCTTGCTTTATTGGTGCTATCATCAGACGCTGCAATAGGATTGTGAATATTACTTTTATACTTTTTCGCAGGGTTTACATTTTTAATATCAGCACCGCTTTGTTCTGTATTACTTGCTGTCGAATCTTTGCCTAGGCGAATGCCCAAAATAATGCCCACAATTCCAGAAGTGACTAATAATACTATCCAAACAATCAAAACAATGGTCATTACTTAATTCCCTCCCTCATGATTTCTTTCACCCAAAGGACAAACCCCGGAAAAAAATTTAAACATAATTTTGCACTAAAAGTCCCGACAATTACAAAAAGTATTTCCAATACTACTTGATTTAAGTTACATTCGATAATCATCAACAAGACAATCACGGTGGTTAAGATCACCCCCACAATAAAAGTATAAAGGTCCGTTATTTTTTGCATATATTGCAGTTTTTTGGGTCTGGAATTAGAATCCAAATTAGTTAAAGACTCGATGCCAAATGGCATAATTAACAAAATCAACTGGAGATAGATAGTCATATTGATCTCAGAAGTCCTATTCCCAAAATCCTTCCATATATTATGAATTGTTAATACATAACAAAAGATTGATGTTATCACCTTAACAAAATCAATCATTAAATCATATCCTTTTTGTTTAATCGTGTTTATATTTTCCATTAGTTATTTCCTTATTTTTTATCCACCGAAACAAAGTTGTTGCGGCATGACTAAACTCCACATAAGTGGAAATAGTTGTATTATTTTTTATAAAGTCCTTTATTAATACTTTTCATAAGAAGTTTTGCATTATTCTCTAGATCACTATTAAAGTCCACAGGTTTACCAAAAGTATTATCAAACCAGTTCTCAGTGTTTATAAATTCGACAGAAACTAGACCACTACCTCTGAATGCATTAAAACCAATAAGTTTAACATTCTCAGGAATAGTAATAGTTTCTAGGCTTGAACAGCTTTCAAAACATGATGTACCAATAGATACTAGATTACTAGATAAGGTAATATCTGATAATTCTACACAATCTTGGAATACATAACTATTTAATACTTCAAGTGAATTAGGTAAGACTATACTTGTAATTTTTTCACATCCACTAAATGCACCCTCACCAATTGTTGTAATTGAATCATTAATTGTAACTGATGTAATGTTAGCACACATGCTAAATGCATAATCACCAATGTTACCATTGATTGTAAGTGCCCCGGTAAGTTTAGTACAATTCTCAAATGCACTTGCACCAATTGTACCCAAGGTACCGGTTAGAGTTGTAAGTTCAGCACAACCATTAAATGCATCGTTAGCAATATTAATGTTTGATGATGATTCAAATGCGATAGTTTTTAATCCAGTACAATTTTTGAAGGCACTTGCACCCACCGTAGTAACGTCGCTACATACGGTAACATTTTGAATATTTTTAATGCCGGCGAAAGCATAGTTACCAATTGTCATACCGCTGGTAATATTAATATCTGTCACTAATTCATTGTTGATATATAAATTTACGCCATTGGGGAACAATTCACTTGACAGTTCCATATTTAACCAAACTTCAAGTGATGGAACATAGATATTTTCAATGTTACATCCACTAAATGCTCCAGAATCAAATGTAGCAGAACCACCGAAGAAAACTGTTTTGAGGTTATTACAACCATCAAATGTACATGAAATACTAGTTGCATTTATCATAGGAACATAAATTGCTTCTAAATCTTTATACTGCTCTTTTAATCCAGATATATCATCAGAAGTATATGTGAACAATGGGTCAAATAAACAAGTAATTACATAAATTGTTGTATCACCTGTTATTGCGGTAGTAGCATCATGCTCGACATTGATAACATCTTCTTCTTGATATTCAGCAGTAAAGGCAACTGTATATAATGTTATACCATATTTAGATAACCTATCAGATAGTTGTTTAACAGTTGTGCCTGCGGGTACAGATTCAGTTATTGAAAAATTTTCACCTAGATAAGTATTAATTTTTGTTTGTTCAGTTTCTTCAATACCAGTTAAATCAATAGCAACTTCATATTTTATATTATCGATGGCCACGGAAATAGTATTTTCAGTTCCGTCATAGATTGTCCCATTTTCAATACGTGTGGTACCTAACAACCATTTAATGATGTTGTAACCTGTTGCACAATTAACGGTAATGGTAGTATTACCAACGGTTAAGGTGTTGTCCGCAATAGTAAAAGTATCACCCGTGTTAATGGTAATTTCACTGGTCGATACGGTACCATTGGCGGATGCTTGGTTTTCGTTATCCACGACACCAACGCTGACGTCCTTGGCATAAGTGATGTAAATCATGGTTTCCGCAGTAATTGGCGTCTGGTCATTAATCACGGTATTGTCTGCCAGTTTGGCCGCAACAACATTGTAACCGTCGGGCTTGATTGTGGCAAAGGTGGTACCATGCTCAACATTTGGTACGACCTTGATGTCATTGCCAAGATTATCTTTAATGGTAACTGTGTATTGATTGATGGCAAATACCGCCACAATGGTAGTGTTTTTGGTAATGGTAACATCGGTGTTGGTCGTCGCATCAAAGGTTGTACCGTTGACTTGCCATTCTACAAAATGGTAACCCGTATCGGCGGTCGCCGTAATTTCTGTACCATTGACCGTTAAAACATTGGCATTGGCTGCCAACGTCGCACTGGGCGTCAGGGCCATACTCGTTTGGGATAAAGTCCCATGATTAGCCGTTAGGTTGACATTAATTGTATAATTAACGGCCAGGACATTGCCTTTGACAATCACATAACTATCGGCAACGGGATTGCCGTCAACCATAACTTGGGTGATGTCGTAACCAGTTTGCTTGGCAATGGTGGTTTTGAAATCACCGACGGTCGTACCATATTCGACATTGCCAGTGTAAATCTGGTTGGTGGGATTGCCGTTTTCGACGACTGCGACGTTGAAAGTTTCTTTGCTAAATACCGCCGTAATCGCACCACCTTGGGTTATTGCCCCAGAAACCAAGGTTTGGTGATTCAGTTGCCAGCCCACCAATTCGTAACCAGTTTTTGGGGTGGCGGTAATGGTCGTGTCGGCCAGTGTTAAAACATTGCCAGCAATCGTACAATTTGTCCCCGGTACTAATTCCGTTAAACTGCCTGCTGTTGCAACAGTACCCATATTGGTATCATTGCTGGTAACGGTTAAGTCCAAATACAATTTGGCGTAAACGGAACAATTACTATCCGTAATCTCGGTTTCTTGTGAAAGTTTGTTGGCAAAATCACCACCAGCATACAAACCGACTAAGCGGCAACCGGGGATTGCGATGTAATTGTAAATTTTGGCAAAAGTGTCGCCTTTGTTGACTTTAATTACTTCGTCAGCACGGTTCAAACCCGTTGGATAATGCAACGTAACGGAAATTTTATTTTCGGGGTTGGCTGGTTGGTGTTCCCCCGGATTGTTGGTGTCGTTTGTTTTGTCATTGCCGCAAGCCGATAAACCAAATGCAGGGAACGCTAAGGCTGTGGTAATTGCCACCGCACCCACAACTTTGGTCAATAATTTGTTTTTTTTCATTTTTCACTCCTTTATTTGATGAACTTTTTTTACAAATTGTGTTCACCGAATAAACTATTTGATGAACAAAAGAACGGTTATGACAATATAAAATGTTGTTAGATGTACAAGTTTGTTAATAATACTTGCGATTTTGGGGTAATTTGACTATACTAATACTGGAATTTGTCCACCGAATAGTTTATTCGGTGGCTTTTTTATTGGGTTAATATTGCAACAACTTGCCCAGTTTATTCATCATATCAGTTTTGTGTTCGATTAAACTATGAGCGTAACGGTTTAAGGTAATTTGGGAATTTTTATGACCCAAAATTTCGGACAAGGTTTTGACATCCATACCGCACTCCAACGCCCGGGTCGCAAAAGTATGGCGCAAGGCATGGAAACCTTTATGGGGAATGTTTAAGCGTTTTAATAGTAGTTCAAAACTGCGTTGATAGGAACGTACCGCAATAACTTGGTCTTGGTCGGTGATGACATAAGCGTGATTGGTTGCCCGTTTTAATTCCTTAAACAGTTTCATGATTGGTTTAGGAATGGGAATCACCCGTACCGAAGTCTTGGTTTTGGGCGTGTCGTCAACTCTGCCACCGCTAGTATCGTAGCAAGTACGATTAACCCGCAATAACGCTTTACTAAAATCAATGTCGCACCATTTTAACGCCAACAACTCGCCAATGCGTAAACCGGTGTATAAGCACACGATAATACCGTACAGTTTCTTTTTCTTACTGGTCAAAACAAATTGTTCAATTTGCTTCTGCTCTGTAACGGTAAAACATACAACTTGTTTTTCCGTAATTTTGGGTCGTTGGATTTTACTGCCAATGTTTTCGGCAATTAAGCCCAAAGTACACGCCGTTTTTAAGGAACTCTGCATTACCGAGATAATCGTATTGACGGAATTAGCCGACAAACCTTGCCGTGTTTTTAAGTTACCACTTTGTAGCAAAGTCATGACAAACTGCTGCAAAATCAATGGTGTCAAGTCGGTTAATTCATAACCACCAACCCCTGTGAGATGTTGTCGCACTAATTCGCTATACCGTGTGTAGGTACGACTTTTGCTTGTTGGTTTAACATAGTTTTCCAACCAAGTTGCTAACCATTCTTTGTATAACATTTTTCTCTCCTTTTAACCTGGAAAAGTATACTTTGCGGGTGTACTATGTATTTGTAAAGATTAAAACGGCGTAGTATCCACCACTGGTACGATTTTGGGTGGGTTGATTTCGAGTTCTTTGTTCATGGGCTGGTCGCGGCTGATGTCGAAGTTGTAGACGGCGGTGATGCGGCGGCAAAAGGCTTGCCACGATTGGGGTTCTTTGTCTTGGATATTTTTGTATTGTTCGGCAAGAGATAAGTTAGAAACAATGTAAACCGTGTCGTAACAAGCCACGCGGTTGTAATGGCGACCGCGAATGCGTAACGGTTGCCCGTCTAGGTAGTCCAGTATTTCACTGATTTTGAACGAACTGCGGAACTCATCTAAAAATAAAACGGGTTCGCCGTTGTAGTCGTCAATCCAACCAAATTCGTAATTGGTGGTACGATAAACGTCATCGTAACCGTGTTTGTTAAAAACATAACTGGTTTTGCCGCAGCCAGCGGAACCGTAAATATAGTAGACTTTCATGTGGCGGAACGTGCGTTTGTATTTGTTTTCCAAGTGCGATTGGCGGTATTCGCTGGCCCATTTCATCACCCGAATAAAGCGGTTGCCGTGCTTTTTGGATAAGTCGTAAAAACTCATGCCCGTTTCAATATCTTGCATAATGTCGGTCAGATCGCTGCGTTCGCCGTCCCCGATAAACTCGCCAATCTCGTAGTAAGTTGGACTAATGCGGGTGTCTTCGTCCATGCAGTATTCACGGGCTTGACTGCGTTTACCGTGGCGTGGTTCAAGGTGGGCGTCAACACCAATGGTTGCTTTGGATAAAATTTTTTTGATAGTGCTAAACCATTTTGGTTGAGTAAATTCGCAATAACCTTGGTAATGTTCTGTCCCCGTTTCAGGTGCTTGTTCCCGTTGGAATACGGCGTAACGTAAATCTGGGATTGTTTGTAAGTACGCCATAAACTCAGGTTCGGTTTGTACGGGGTTGTTGATGGTAAAGCACCAATCACGGGCTTGGCTGTTTTTCTTGGGTGGGTCAAGGTTAATAATTTCTTGATTCATATTCGCCCCCATAGTTTTTTGGTTTGCCACCACCTGTTACAGTGTTACGGGGTGGCGTGGTAATACTATACACGCCCACGGGCATGGCGGCTGACGCCGCCATGCCCGTATTGCGTTCAGCGTTGCCATAGTTCACGTGGCACAACGTAAACTATCCGTTCGTGGTAGCGTTGCTTGCGTGCCAAAGCATATAGACGCTTTTGTTTACGACGGAGTACGCGATAGTCTTTTAACAGTTCACGGGTAACAAACTTGGTATTCTTGTTTAAGATACCAATGCGTGATTGATAATCTAAAATCACGGCGTCCGTGATTTCATGAAAAAATTTGGGCGGTAACTGAGTATCGCTCTCTTTAATGTTCGCTAAAATGTTGATATGTTCAAATATCACGTCCAGTTTGGTTTTGTGTAATTCGGCAAAATCTAATTTGTCCATACGCTTTGCTCCTTATTATTTGCTTTGAAAAGTGGGTACTGTTCGCACCGGGCTAACATGGCTTGTTTATCGTTACCCGTGGGACGAGATAACTCGGTGTGGAAATTACCCGTCATGCCGTTGTAAAAGTATTCTTTGCCAGCGTAACTATTGACGCATTGGTAAATATTACCGCAGTGGGTGTAAGTGATTGGGGTGGTTAAACGCAAATCGCCCGTGTCTTTGAAACGGGTGTACTGCCGAATATCCGCAAATTCTAAACAGTACCAAACGGTTTTAATTAACTGTCCGTATTTATCGCGGTAATCTTGTTTGCCTTGCACTTCAATTAACTTGTCCGCCAAATTACGAAAGCGTTTATCCACGCTGTCGTCCAGTTGGGTATCCGCCCACATTTGCACCCCGACTTTGCGTTGGCGTTCGACATAACGCAAAAAATTGTCTGCGACCCGTTCGGCAGTCATGGATTTACGGCTGTCTAACTTACTTTGAATTTCGGGCAAAAAAATTTTGGCGTATGGCAAAAGATAACTGACTTCATGTACTCCGTCATACAAACCAATTTTTTCAAACTGTAAAGCCATGGAAACTCGCGGTAAATAACCCAGTCCCTTGGCGATAAAGGTATCGTCGACTACATAGACCAAGTGTTTGACGTGTGGGGCTAAACTTAAATTATCCCAACCACCAGCCCGTAAAGACGCAATCTCGTTTTTACATTGACGTAAGTCGGCAAGCGATCGCGGCGGCAGCATGTACTCGGTGGCAAAGTGAGCCAGTAAAGTAGTTTTGCCAACGCCGCGTTTGCCGACAACGTAGGTCAAGTAGTAAGTTTTATCCACTGGCTATTTTTTGGTTTTCCGCGGCGTGGTCGGTTTAGGGTCGACCACTACGGGTTCGGGAGTAGCATCGGCGTTGAGATTGCTGTTAATATAAAACGATTTTTGCTTACCAATGTTACCCATGTGGGAGTACGCATTGCGTTGACCCATACGGTAAGATTTACGTTCGCCCGCCGTAAATTTTTGGGCGTACTCCCGTTTTTGCTCCGTGGTGTATGGCGTGAATTTTTCGTTAGCCATTTTGTACCGCCTTGTTGGCTAACAATTCCACAATGGTGTTGGTTGCCCGCGGTAAGAAATAAAAGTATTCGTCGTCATTAAACATTTTCAAAACAACCGCAATATAGTCCTTGCCGTTCTTTTCACTGGTGCGTTTTTCTAACGAAAAACCTTTGATCGGTTCGATGCCTTGTTCCTTGCAAGTATCAATCAGTTCGACAATCTCTTTGTCGCACCAAATGTCGGCGGATTTTCCGTTAATCAGTTCCACCCGTACGAAATGATTTTGCTTGCCGTTTTTCGATGTTTTTGCCACGATTTTAATGTCTTTGACAACTGTGTTTAAGTTTTGCATTTTTAACCTCCTTTATTGATTTTTTAACCATGTCAGCGTTGTACACCCACCGTCATGGTTAATGGTGGGGCTTTTGACGCTAACCCCAAGCGGTTATCATTAGGCAACCAACTTATAATCGGTACCGACCGTGTTGTAATAATAACTTTCCCCATCTGTCCAAAATGAGTTAGCATAATGCGGTGCAAAGCCGTCCCATTCTTTGATGTGCCAAGTGTCCGTATCTTTATCAAGAATATAGTGCGTATCGATGCTATTTACGGTGTAAATACCGTAAACTTCGTTGCCGTCTGTCCAAATATTAAGCGATACAATACCGTCTAGCCCATACCAAGTTTTTTCGACCCAAGTATTAGTGGCTCGGTCAAGAACATAATTACGACCACGATAACAATTCTCGCCGTTCGTCCAAATAGAACTACTTGTAAAATTGCTATCCCCGTTCCATTTCATGGTGTCCCAAGACAAAGTGTTTTTATCAAAGACATACTGTCGATATTGATATAGTGAGTAATAAGTGTTGTCGCCATCATGCCAAATCTTGCTACCAGAATCAATCCCGTAAGACGTACCGCCGAATTTGATTTCACTCCACGTGGAAGTTTGCGAGTTTAACACGTAACTAATTGACGCCGTGTCGGTGTAATAAGTGTTGTTGCCGTCCGTCCAAATGTTGTAACCAGTCTGTGGTGTGTACCCGTTCCAAGTCTTAGGTTCCCAAGCCATAGTCGCTTTGTTCAAGACTAACTGCGTATCAAAACTGGAATAATAGGTATTTTGTCCGTCTGACCAAATACTACTAGGGCTGCTAATCTTGTCCGCACCCACAATGGTAACTTGTTCAAAGTATGACCCTGCACTAGTAATGTCGGCGACTAAGGTTAAATCATTGGTAACGGGATAATTGGTTAAGTCGATAATTTCGTCGGCCAGTTTCCACCCGTTAAAGACTTTGTTGTTACCAATCTCAATCTCGGGAGCAACGACATAGTCGTGGTTACGGACAATTTGGGTGGCGATTGTTTCGTTATTTTGCACGAAGGTAACGGTATGCAATTTCGTGAAAACCGCGATAAAAACGGTGTTTTCGGTTACAACATGGTCAGCAAGGTTGATTGGGTTGACGCCGTCTAACGACCAACCGTCAAAAGCGTAACCGTCTTTGGTGGGTGTAGTCGGTGCGGCAACGGCTTGTCCCTTGGTAATTAAGCAACTGTCAATTTGGGTGTTGTCCGCGACAAAACTGAGTTGATAACGATAAGTAACGTCGGCGATAAAACGGGTGTTGGTGGTAACTTGGTAGGTGGCTAAATCCACGGGCTGACCGTCGACCGTCCAACCATTGAAAATCACATACTCGGTAGATACGGGGTCATTAACCATAACCGTGGTGTTCTTGTCGACCACCTGGAAGTTGCAGACTTTGCCGTCAAACTCAAAGGTTACCACGGCTTGACCGTCAATTTCTAAGTTCGCGACCAGTTGCTCATAATAGGCGATACTTTTCTTTAAGGCGGTAATTTCCGTGTTCAAACTGGCAATCTTGTCGTTGTTGGCGGTAATAACGGTTTGTAAATTGTTAATGGTTTGTTCGTTATCCCGTGCCAAGTTTTTTAAGCTGGCGTTGTTTTGGGTCAGTAAGGTAATTTCTTGGTTTAACGTATTGACGTTGAGATAGTATTCGTCTACCAAATCGCGGTAGTATTGGACTTGTCCCAAAAGTTCGGTTTCGCTCTTGGCTCCGTCGGCATAACCTTGGTCGTAACTTTGTTGTAGTTCTTCGGCGGTATAGTATCTGCTGCCGTCAATTGTGCCGATAATGGCAGGCATGGCACAGTAAATGCCGATGCCTACCGCGGCGATTAAAAGTACGGACAATAGACTAATCAGGGCGGCTTTTAATTTCATGCGGACACCGCCTTATTAACCACCCGTAAAATCGCGCCGTTAATTTCCATGTAGGTATTGAGATACGAAACGCTATTGTCGGTGTTGGTAATGGTTATGGTAACTTTGGTATTGCTGGCAAGATATTCGACCACAAAGTTCAAGTCTGCGGTGGTAATAGTTGCTCCGTCTAAGTTGTAAAACTTAATCGCCAAGTCGCCCGAGATCCGGCCTGCCGTTTGTACCACATGGTTAAGTGGTTGGTCGTTAAAGAACAAAGTATAGTTATGCTTGGTGCCGTCAAACGCTTGGGCGGCATAGGTGGTGATACTTTGGTATTTTTGATAGTCTTGGCTGTCAAAGTCAATGCGACCAAAATCGAACCGTGAAAACTCGTCATATTTGTATGGTGTTTCGTAAACAAACACCGTGCCGTACTCACCACTTTGGACACTGAAAATGCTAACTAATTCGACCGTGCAAAAAGCACCAATCACGACAAGTATAGTGCAGATAATGTAAACATACCATTTCATAATGACACCCCCGAATTTGTGTTGATTAAGTTGACATTGGTAGTAGTAATTTGGTCGGCGGTTAAACCCGTGTCTTTTAATGAGCCAACCAGTAAACGGAAGTCGTGCTGGGTTTTGGCGGTAATCGTTAGGTGATTAACCGTGATACCGTTCATGGCGTAATAGTCAAAACCTAGTACGTTGACATTGAAGTTAGAGATGTTGAACACGACATTGATTTCTAAATTGTTGTAACCCTTTAATTCGTTGATTAACGCCGTTGACAAGATGTAGTAGAACCCTGCGTCGGCTTGACTGTAACGGGCGGTAAAATCTTGTTCGGTTAAGTTATAAACTGTGGTGGCGTGCCAGTAGTCAAGGTTGTCGGTTAAACCCGTAATATTGAATTGATTGTCGCCAGCGACCGAACCAAACAAGGATTGTTTTGTCCAAGCCATACCGCGGTTGTCATAATGGGCCGCCATGGTAAAGTAACTGTTGATTAACCCACGGTTACCAATCGGCGTGTTCTTGGGGTTGCCGTGTTCGTCTAACTCGTAAATGTGTAAGAAGTCGCCTAGGTCAATTAAGGAAATCACGCCGTCGCCCGTACCATTGGAACTGGACTTGATAATCTGGCGGACTTTCAAAAGTAAGTCTTCGTAGGTGTATTGGTGGTCGTAGTAAGTCGTGGTGTTCCAGTTACTGCTTTGGCTAAACATACCCCAGTCGGTAAAAACCGCCTTGAAAAAGTTACCCGTTGATTTGGCTAAATCAAAACCCGTGGTACTGGTTTGATAGGTGCCGTCCATGGCGACTGCATAAGTGTTGTCGTCAATGTCGACATACATTTTTTCGCCCCAAGCGTACTGGTGTCCCGTTGCAAACGATTGGTTGTTGTAACTGTCATAATACCAAAGGTTAGATTGTTCTTGCGTGGTCGGGTCGGTATATTGGACGGGCTTACCGTCCTTGTCCCAAACTAATTGGAAACCGCGGGCGTAGATACCTTGTTTGGCATAACCGCTGTAAACGTTCATGCGGAACTCGATAACTTCGTAACCCGTATTGTTTTTGTTGGCGTAATAATTGGCTTCTAGCACGGGCAAATCTTGGTCGGTTACGGGGTCGTAAACTGTGGTGGCATAAGTTGACGTGATACTGTGTGGCACATAGTTTTTGCCAAACGTGTTGAAATAAATTAGTAACCCCGTCATTAAACAAGCCATTGCAGTTACAAAAATTAACGCGATGTTGGCAATGTGAATGGCAATTTTCATTTTGCACCCCCATAACGGTGGGCTTGTTCGATTAGCATGGCGTTATATTCGCGACCAACTAAATGACGATAGGTGCTGTGAATTTTTTGACCCGACCAATTTGCCACATTATCTTGACCGTAAATCTTGCCCAGCATTTTGGACTGGTCGCTGTAATAACAAGCGAAACAACCAGCATCTACCAAGCCAGCACCTTTGTGATAATCGCTTTGCCAAACATTACGGGGACGCCCGTTGTTGTAATTGTCGGCGTTAATTTTCATGGCTTGCAGACTGGTTTGTGCATTGTTATATTCGCTCGGGTCGAAATAATAGTTTATCTCGTCGCGAATAATCTTTTTCGCTTCCTTGGTGGTTGACTTGGGTTTGAAACCCTTGGTAAAAAACTGTGCCATATTTACTCCTTTACATGATTTTTAGTAGTCCGTTCCAGCCGAAGAAATTGATTGCTTTGGCTAACCACGCTAAGGCGGTGGCGATAATCTCGAATACTTTGGCAAGAATGGACAGGGGCAAACTCCCGAAACAAACGGCTAACACGATAATGAGAACGATAAACAAGATTGTTTTCATGCTTTGTCCTTGCTTTTTAACTTTTGATAATATGACTTTAATTGTTGTTCATAGTGCTTGCTCATGGCTTCGGTAATTTGGTTAATCACACTTTCTTGAGTGTCGGGTAACCCACTGGGGTTAATTTCACTTAACCGGATATAAAGTGGCACATTGAGATAAATTGAACCGTTATTTTTTCGCAAAGCAATACACGCTACTTTTTGATAATAGTGTTCCATAGTCATATCCTTAATTGCGTGGTTTAGGTTTACCCATGGCGTGCCAATCGACTAATTCGCGGGCTTCATCAACACCAAAGT
Source organism: uncultured Eubacteriales bacterium (assembly GCA_948695535.1). Classification (GTDB taxonomy): domain Bacteria; phylum Bacillota; class Clostridia; order Christensenellales; family UBA1242; genus RGIG8050. Next base: position 28,588 of record CAPRTS010000006.1, read on the forward strand.
ACCCAATAAATTTGCGTGCGGTTATCTCGTCGACCGATTGCCCACTCAATAGTTTTTCAATCTCGCTAACTTCGACATTAAGTTCGTCTGCCAAGGTTTCGACACTGATGTCGTACTTCGTCATAAATGCTTGTAAAATTTCTTTTTTGATTTTCATTTTTACCCCCTACCTATACCCACGAGAAAGGGCAAACGGCAAGGTTTTTACAAAAATTTTTTTAATTTTTTGAAAATAGTGGCAAGTTGTTGTTATAATGCTTGGTGGCTGATACCCGTTTCGCGAGCAATTTCATGAAGACTTTTATTCTCAAACACCACTTGATAAAGTAAAGTTTTTTGCTTGTTATTTAGTTGAGAAAGTAAGTGTTTGATTTTTATATTCTGTTCTTTTTGGATAAACTGTGTACAAGGATCAATGACCTTATCTGCAAAATCAATGCCACTATCATTTAGGTAGTTTAGTGAAATATGCCGTCTTGTTTCTCGCCAGTGGTTGCGTTTTTCTTGGCGTACCAGTTCTTGGTATTGTTTGTAAAACTCGTCCGTAACTGTAATCGTTTGGGTGCTGCCGTCGTTAAATTCATAAGTGATTTTTTGCATTTTTTACCGCCTTTTAAGGCGGGTTGAAAAAACGCATTAAACGAAAAAAGCCCCGACCGTGGTTAAACACAGTCAGGGCGAAACAACAACAGTAAGCAAAGCCCAATCTGGGTTTAACCTACTGCGTTACTCATACTCCGTTCAAATGCGGGTTCCAGTACTTCAACAGCACTTTTTATTGGTATATGTTCCGTTGTAAAAGCAATATCAAGTTAAACAATATTGCGGATAGCAAAATAGATTATGTTGTCGAAAAATTAAAGATTATGAAAAAAAGAACGCGGTGTCGCGTTCTCGTTAATAGTGTTATTGACTATTTGGGTGGTAACATTGGTTTGGCTGATTTGGACAATTACTTTACGTTTACAGTTAGGACATTTCACGATCGCATTTTTGACAATCTCGCCTTGGATAACGATTGTGCCACAACAAGGACAACAAGCAAATTTTTGCTTGGATTGTTGCTTGTTCAATACAGTATTCTAGCATTGTAGAAAATAGTTGCTTCGACATAATTTGTCTATTTACCACAATTTTTGTCGTTTACCTTGTTAAATCGCAATTTATAATCAATTATTTTTAGCATTTTATTTTTTCTTTACCACTGTCGGCAAGCACCGTCAAGGGCGGCGATTTATCTCCCGTTAGGCATAAAACGCCGTCCGCTTTGCGGCAGACCCTTGACTGTCCTTACTGTCGCCAGTGGGACGGGTAACCAAGAGGCAATGGCAGAGCCTTGCCTTTTAAGGCAAAAAAGGAGTAAAAAATGAAAAATGCCGTAATTTACGCACGGTTTAGTTCACATGGTCAAAACGAACAAACGATTGACGGACAAGTCAATATCTGTCGGGACTATGCCGAACGCATGGGGCTACACGTTATCAAGGTTTACGAAGAGAAAGCCAAGACGGGAACGAACGACCACCGACCCGCGTTTCAAGCCATGATACGGGACGCCATGGGCGATAACTTCCAATACATCATTGTCTATATGTTAGACCGTTTTGCCCGTAATCGTCGGGACAGCATTATGTACAAAGAAATGCTGAAACAAGAGCATGGTATCCGTGTCTTGTCGGCAACCCAACAAATCAGCGATGACGAAGGTGGCGAACTGTACGAGATGTTTACCGAATGGAACGACGAGAAATACAGCAAACGCTTGTCTAAGCGTGTCCACAACGGGTTGGACATGAGCGTAGAAAATGGCACGTTCACGGGCGGGCATTTACTGTATGGTTATAAATTAGTTGATACTGACCGCAAAGGTAAAAGCGGCACAATCCACAAAGTCGTGATTGACGAACCCAAAGCCGCAATTATCCGTTACGTGTTTACCGAATACGCCAAGGGTGTGGACAAGAAAGACATTGCCCATGCGTTAAATACCAATGGCGAACGCTTTAACGGCAAGCCGTTTCATTTCCGCAGTTTCGATAACTGGTTGTACAATCGCAAATATACGGGCAAGTTTAATCTTGGCAAACGGGTTTGCGATAAACAATACCCACCAATCATTGACGAAATCACGTTTGAGAAAGTCCAACAACGCTTACATCGTAACCGCCATTTATCTGGCAGTAAAAACGCTGTCGAACCATATCTCTTAACGGGTAAAGCATTTTGCGGAATCTGCCATACACCCATGACTTCCGATGTGGGGACAAGCCGCGATGGTACTAAACATTATTATTACGTTTGCAATCACAAACGCAAAGGTCAATGCACCAAAACTCGTGAAGACAAAGATTTTTTGGAAAAGTATGTTACCGAACAAGTTTGCGAATTTTTAAGCGACCCAGTCAATGTGGACTATGCCGCCCAATGTGTGGTGGACTTTTACGAGCAACGCACTAGCACCGACGAATTAAAAAGCATTGAAACCAAAATCACGCAGACCCAACTCGCTGTCGAAAAGTATACAGTGGCGTTTGTAGAAACCGACAACCAATTACTAAAACTGAATATTGAAAAGAAAATGAAAGAGTACGAACGATTACTGGTTGACCTAGAAAAACAAAAAGCCCAAATTATTTTGGAACGTGGGCAAAAAGTAACCAAAGCCCAAATTACCAACTTTATCGCTGACCTAATCAAAGGTGAGCCCAATGATAAAGATTATCAAAAACAAATTATCGACAAACTAGTTTTGTGGGTCGAAGTCGACGATAAATCAATCACTTCTTATTTTACTTTCGGTGCTGGCAAGAATTATCTCAACACTCGTCAAAAAGAAACCAACGAGTTTATGACTTATGTGTTCGAGAATAAACATGCTTGGCAGGGGTAGCAGGATTCGAACCTACGAGTGCGAGAGTCAAAGTCTCGTGCCTTACCGCTTGGCGATACCCCTACGAGCGTAGCGAGCAGGGGTTGAGCCGTGAACAAAGTGAACCAATACCCCTACAATTAAACTATTATATTGCAAAAATTTACAAATGTAAAGTGTAATTAACTGCGGATAAATAAGTAGTAAAACTTGGCCGTTGTGTGTTATAATCTAAGGTTAGATGTGGGTGTCGGTTCACTTTGTTCACGGCTTGCATCTTTATCATCACCGGGGTAGTTGTCCTACTGACGTAGGTTAGACGCCCTGTGGGTTGCACTCCTGGGGGTATCGCCAAGCGGTAAGGCAAATGGCTCTGACCCATTCATCGTAGGTTCGAATCCTGCTACCCCTGCCAAGCATGTTTATTTTCGAACAACACCACGGAGCGGAGCAATGCTGTTGGCAGACACTGGTATTTTTGAACTTTGACGCTCAATTCATTTTACTAATTCATATTTTAACATTTTGGGTTTAATATATACGATATAAAACTTTTTTAATGCTTCTTTCAATGTCAATATCCATTCATGCAATTCTGCGTCATCATAAATTCGCTCACCTTTTGCGTTAATTGTAAAAGTGTCTTTATCCCTAATAACATTATTGAGCCCATAAGTCTGTGTTTTATGATAGATATTCATCCAAAGTTTCATTATTTCATCATGCTTTTGCTTTTGATTGAATTGCGTAAACCCATACAAATAAAATACATTTTCCTTTGAACATTTATTTTGATTAGTTAACAACGAATAAATTAAACAATCATTCAAGAAATCTTTATCATTTTGATATGCCGTTCCACCATCTGCACTTCGTCTTAGTACTTCTATTTCAGTATAATCTTGTAAAACAAATTTTGTAGAAGCCCAAATAGGAATTTGATTTAACAAATTTTCTTTTGTTACGTTGATTATTCCCTTGGGGGTATGTGCGATTTTATCGGTTAAAATTCCAATATTGTTATTAAAGGAACTCTCTAAAATATTAAACTGTGCAAACTCATAAGGAGACTGCATATCCCTTAATTCACTTTGGTAGTGATAGATCTTTTTAATCTCAATATCATTATTTTCTTCGGTTGATAACACCAATCGTTCATTTATTTCGTCTGTTTTTCCCCACTCAATTAGACTAATGCCCGCTTCTCCTGCGTGAAAATATTTTCGATTGCATAAATACCCTTGTATAAACTGTTTATCAATTAAATGTTGTGTTTTCCAATAGCGAACAGGTGCATACAGAATATAATATTCTGGCTTAAAAATTGCGTATGCACTCCATATAAACTGGTTTAGTAAATCTTTTTGCAGAACCAATCCTTTTTTCCCATTATTTACTTTTGCTTGGCTCATGATTTCACTAATATAAGTTTTTGTAAGCCCTGTCATGTCTACATTGTCATCTCGCCACCCACGCCCTTCTGCATATGGTGGATTTTCCAACATAATGATTGCCAGTTTACCTTCATCCCTTAACTTAAATTCTTCTTGGAAATTATCAAAAAAACTTTCTTCAAGTGCATTGCCGCCTTGTAGCAAAGTGCCATTGACATTATAGGTAGGTGGGATAATTCGTCGAACTTTGCCTTGATATAATTGACAAAGTGCAATCCATTCTTTGGCTTCATAGGTATTCAAAATACAATGCCTTAACTCTTCCGGAGAAAGAAATTTCTGTAAATTTCCTGTTCCTGCTACACGGTCAATAATTACATAATCTTCAAATCCCTGTTCTTTTACTTTTTTGATTGCATCTTTAACATATTCCGTTGATATTTTCACATACCGGTCCGGCGTATAAAAAGCACCCAGCACCTTTTGGCTTTGCGGATCATTTAATTCATCCATAATGTGAGCAAATTCTTTTTCATCGCCAGTAAACTTATTGAATTTATCGTTATCTTGTTTAAGATAATTATCAAAGAAATCAATTTTGTTTGCCGTAGTATGCTGCCGATAAAACTTGTCTGCTAGACCTAACACAGTATCGCTGTTAACGTAATATTTGATATTCTCTTGTCGTTGACTGTATTCGAATAACTTTATTTTATCACTTTCGTTATATAAATTAAGTTTTTCAATTTTATCCATAGTGGCATTATCAAAAATAAATACTTCACCTTTATTCATTCCAACCGCAACAAAATACTTTGGCAAATATTCGCCGTTTGTTTTCAATTTCCACGAATACGTCTCGGCCTGTTTTTTTGCTTGTTTTAAGCCATAACTCGCCCCTAAATCTAATTTCAATTCAAACAGGCAACTTCGCGTAAAACCGTCTGTGTTATATGCCCGATTATAGCCATTGATATATTGATTTTCCATATCTTCGCCGATACGGAAATTTAGTAGCCTTTCAAAAAATATTTGGGCTTCGTTCTCATCCACAAAAGTGTGTAACATATGCTACATTATACTCGCATATTTACGAGTAAGCAAATGCAATCGCAAATTTACGAATATTTTAACATACTCGCTAATTTACAATTAAATATTATGAATTTACAAGAGGCGGTTGCAAAGCGATTATCCAATCTATTGCATGAAAAAAAGTTGACGCAATATTCTTTGTGTCAAAAAATTGGCATGAACCAAACAACCATTTACAACATCACGCACGCTCGCTGTAAGAGTGTAACTCTTAAAACTATTTACTACCTTGCTGACGGTTTAGGCATCACTTTGCAAGAATTTATCAACGACCCTTTGTTTAATCAAGATAATTTAGAAGTTGAGTAGTAAGGTTTTTTACAAGTCTTACCATTTGTCTTCATCAGTGGCACACAAAACCCAACCACACCATCAACGCAAAAGCATTGATACTTTTTGTGTGTTCTGCTCTGCGGTGTTGTTCGGGAGCAAACATTTCCGTCCTGCCAAACATGTGAAAAGTTGACCCCCCCTAAACAAGGTGCAATCAAAAACGGCCGCGGCCTACGCTTACGACTAAAAACGGCGCAAGGTCATCATTAACTTGGCGGAGTAACCCTGCGCCGCGGCAACCCAACGCTGACCAGACTAACTTTGAAACGTTTGACCACCTTAAATTTCGCGCGCCGGTTCGGTGGCGGCGTTCGCTGTTTTTTCGGGAACGCGCAGCAACGGGTTACCGAAACCTAGTACGCGACGGTAGGCCGTCACGTCGGTGGTCAAGGCCGGTACTTGTTTAACCAAGGCGTCTAACATCTTAGGTGGTAAATATAACGAGTGTTCCATCATTATTTCCCGTAACAAAGTGGGTGTTTGTTCGTTGTCAGGCGTAATTTGTTGATAACTACGTAAAATTTTTGCCCGGTCACGTTGGTTAGAAATAATTAAATCCGCCAACTGTGCGGTGACATGTCGATCCCACAGGTGTTGGTTGCGCGCAATCATTTTGTCTAGTTTTTGGTACAGCGGTTGACAACGGAACGCCAAGTTCACCATTTCGCTGGGTTGCAGATCTTCCACAAAGCGTTGGTCGAACAAGGTAATTAACACTTCATCGGCGGGCAATGCTTCCGTCAACGGCGTTATTTCCCAACGATAAATTTTGTTTTTAATTTTGCGAGCACGTTGTTCAGCGCGAATAAAATCCGATGCCAAATCCATAACAAATTATAACATGCACCCCAACCGCAGTCAATAACCGCCACAACTTTGCTTTTGCCCATTGCAATTGCCAGTCCCACCGTGGTATAATGGGCACATGGGAAACAACAAAACATTTATTATCCTGCCGACGCAGGACGTTATCAAAACCGTACTGAACGGGGAAAGCATTGTTAGTGAAACTACCATCACCAATGAGCGGGGCTATACCCGCATCACCACGGCCATAAACAACGATTTACCGTTAACCGCCACCGACTTTGCCCGCCACACCGGTTTAAGCGTAGCCCACAACGCGGACACCACACTTAACGAAATTTGGTTGGGCAACCGCGGCGAATTACGTGACACCGTGCAAATTTACCAAGCGGACGTCAACGGTCGGCATACTTTTGCCCAACGCAAAGTCGACACCGCGACCGTGGGCGTGATGCCGTGCTTGCTGAACCACGATGTGCACCCGTTCGGCACCGTTACGACGGACGGCCAAAAACAGTTAGCGATTGGTAAAAACCACGCGGCCTTACCGTGCTACCCCGGCAGTGCCGTGGACGCGAATACTGCCGCGGCGTTAGATCACGATTTACAAGCCTTAGCCAACCTTGACGACCGCCACCCGGCCAAGATTGGCTTTACCTTGGTCGGGTCTTACACCGCGCCGGATACCGGACGCCAATGCCCGTGCTACCGTTGGCACGAACAAAATTACGTGCTACACACTAACCGTGACGGCCACCGTGCGTGGTTCCGTTGCGAACCGATTAACGTGCGCGTGGTCGATGATGAACAAGGCGTATTACTGACCGACCAAATTTTGTTTGCCGCCCCGTTCAGCAACTTGGCCAACTTCCGCGACCGTACCCAAGCCGTCGGTGCCAATGACGAATTGGCCGTGTCACAATTCAGTTTGAATCGCTACTTGCAAGACGTGTTCTTGCCCGAATTGATTAAGAGCACCACGTTTGGCCTGAGCCACGACGTCGACATGGTGGCGTTCACGCACCCGAAACTGCGCAAATTAAATACTACACTTACCCGCAACCAAGACCACGACCTGCTCAGCAAATAAGGTTTGGCTACTTGGCACTAATTTTGTGACCAGTGCATAGATATAGTCCAGGAGGTAGGTATGGATAATATGTACAACCATTACCACAGTCAAGGAGAAAATAATTTACGCACTTTGCAAAACGCCCGGAAAGACATTATCGGTGAATTGGACGCCATCATTCAGTACACCCAACACTGGTACGAAACCGATGACATGCGTGCCAAGCAAACCATTAACGACATTATGCGGGAAGAAGAAGTGCACGTCGGTCAATTGTTCGGTTTGCTGTTCAGTTTAGACCCCGTTGCTAAAACCCAATTCGAAAAAGGCTTACAAGAATTTAACGGTCAATAATTTAACCGACGTTTAACTCTTGACTTGAAGGCGGCAGCATTGCCGTCTTTTTAGTGTTGCTTTTACCCATGGTACTAATGAAGTGACATATTTTTTTGACAAATCGGCAACGGTTTGCCATATTGATAGAGTATGAAGAAAGTTGGTGCGGTCTTGTGCGTATTGGTGGTAGCAATTTTGTGTAGTGCGTGCCGTACGTTTAACAATGACGAAACCGTAACCATTGACAACACCGACCCGCACGCGGTAGTTTTTGTGCAACTGAACGACGGCGTAGTTTTCGACCCCAGTTTACTGCCAGATTTAAAGGCGGCCATTTTGACGCAAAGCGAACAAATTAAGGCCACTAACCCCGACGCGCCGTACGTCACCGACGCACAGTTCAGTGACACCACGACCGATGAGCCTTTCGCCTTAACCTTAACGATCACTAACTCCCCCGCCCAAGTGGTAACCTTGGCCACCCGACCGTGGACGATTACCCGCACTTATACCATTTTTAACCCGCTGTCGTTACTGCCCGCCGACGCACGGTTTACTTACTATACGGGCTTAACCACCGACCGGCGCCACTCGTCCGCGAACACGAACAACATTACACCACAAACCGACGGGAATTATGCTTACCTGTGGACGGGCACCGACGCGTTAGTTTTGACCGACGTTTTTCCTAACCGCACCCTGTATTATTTGTGTGCGTTAGGTGCCGCGGCGGCAGTAGGCGTAGTTGTTTTCTTGGTTGCCCGATATATCTCTTGTAAAAAGTCACGTCAGCCGTTATAATGTAAGGTATGGCTATTGCAGTATTTGGTGACATTCACGGCAACTTAGAAGCTTTGGAAGCAATTTTGAAAAGTATTAAACGCAACCACAAAATTACCGACGTTTATTATTTAGGTGATGCGGTGGTTTTCGGCCCGGACAGTGCAGCGTGCGTGCGCTTGTTAAAGCAACACCACATTAAATGCGTACTGGGTAATCACGAACAGCGCTTGGTTAAATACGACGATTCGGCGAAAGCCAAAACCTACGCGGGCAAAGCGCTAATCGAGACGACGTTTAACAGTTTAGACAAAGACGATTTACGTTTTATCGCGACCTGGCCGGTAGAACGAATAATCACTTACAAAGGTAAAAAGATTTTATTTACCCACTACTGCCACGACGAGAATAACCGCGTGATTGACACGCAAATTGCGTTCGGCGACCGGGACTTACAACAATACTTTAACGCCAAAAAATGCGACGTAGTTTTTTTCGGCCATTTGCACAAGCGCAAAATTTTAATCGACGAAGAACGTCACTCTTACGTATTACAAGGCAGTTCCGGTTGCGTCAAAACCGACAAGACCTTTTACACACTGTTTGACGTGGTAGATAATTTCGGCGATGGCGCCAATTACGATATTTACCGCGTGGACATTAAATATAACCGCAAACGCTTTATTACCAAAATGCAAACCGCCGATCTGCCGGGCAAGGAAACTTACGGTGAACCTTGCTTCGGGTTAACCTTCACCGCCAACAATAAGGAGTAAATGATGGAAGACAAAATCAAAGAAATTGCCGAAACTTTTTTAAGCGAAGAAAACATTACCATTAAAAACGCGTTACAATTAGCCACGTTGGGACTGACCAAAAGCGTGGGTGACATTGCCGAATTGACCTACGGCGTTAATTACAGCCAACACCCGTATAACGATGACCGCAAAAACCAGTTGGCCGACTACTTGGGCTACGCGATGTTAAACTGGCAAATCTTGGCCTTGGCGTCGGGTTTTTCCGGTGAAGAAATCGGTAACCGTTTTGCCGCGGAATGGCTGACCAAACATTTGGGCAAAGCGTCGATTAAAGACTTGTTAAAACATTTGAAACCCACGGCTAAGCAGCAAGAGCCCGCCACCCAAGAGCAACAGGTAGACCGCAAACCCGCGGAAGTCAACTTTACTAAGCAAGTTTAATAACCACTTAATCGCCACCACCCCGGCCACGAACGCGGTGATAAAGGCCAAACTTAAACTGCCCCAATTAACCGTGCCTAACGTTCCCCCCGCCAGCAATTCGTAACCAAGCGACGCCAGAATAATTGGAATGGACAATAAGAACGAGAAATCCGCCGCTTCCGTTTGGCTGAGCCCGCACAGTTGCCCGGCCACCATGGTGCAACCACTGCGCGTCAAGCCCGGTAACACGGCGATGCCTTGCGCACAACCGACCACCGCCGCCGTCAGCCACGGGTTGGTCGCGGGTCGCCGCGGGAAAATGGTTGGTAATAACAACACCACCCCCGCGACGATAAAGGTGAACGGCAACGCACCAACGGTGAACAACGGGTCGAGTAACGGCTTGGTAATTAACACCAAGCCACAGGTAAGCACCGTCGCCAACAACAACCGCCAATTAGTTTTCTGCCACGGGTGCCGGATTAGCGTCCACAACTTTTTGCGGTACACCACGACTACCGCCAACAAGGTTGCCAAATGCAACACAATGGTAAATAACAACCCGTCCGTGTTTACGCCGAACAGATGCTCAAACAGCAACAAATGGCCACTGGACGAAATCGGTAAAAATTCGGCCAAACCTTGCACTAAACCCAAAAACACCGCAGTGTACCACGCCATAGCCCATGTTTATGTTGGTTATTTGACAAAAAACACCAAAGCCCCCATACTGTAAACATGCAAAAGGAAGACTTGGTTAAACGCTTAAAAATTTTTGCTGCGGTGGTGACGACTGCCTTTGTGGTGCTGATTGTCGGGCTAGTTATTCAGTTTGGTTTTATTGCCCACCAAAACACCGAATTGGCACGGTTAAAAGCAGGTAACGAAGCCAAGCGCCAAGAAATTATTGAAATTGAACGCGAAGTCGAATACATTAAGGGCGAATTGGTTAACGACTGGCAACAAACACATGAGCAACTGTAAAGCCACCCTGAACCAACAAATTCACGCGGGACGACGGGCGAAGTTACGCACCCGTTTTTTAACCGACGGCTTGGGCACTTTCACGCCCAGCGAAGTTTTGGAGTTTGCCTTAGGTTTTGTGTTACCCCGCGTCGATACTAACCCCGCCGCCCACAGTTTATTAAACCGTTTTGGCAGTTTAACCGCGGTGGTAGACGCCAAACCCGCTGACTTGCAAGACGCGTTCGGCATTGGCGAACAAGCCGCTATTTTTCTCAGTTTCTTAAAACAATGCCACACCTATTTGGCAAAGCAAGCGGTAACCACGGTTAAATTATCTTCGCCGGGGCGGGCAATGCGTTACTTGCGACCGCTGATGAAGTCCTACTCGGTCGAGCAATTCGTGGTGGTTTGTTTGGATAAAGCGGATAACGTTAAAAGCATTAACGCCGTCACCAATCACGAACTGGATAAAGTGTACTTAAACGTGCGCGAGATCATCAGTCTGGTCACCGCGCAAAAAGCGGCCAAAGTCATTATCGCCCATAACCATTTGAACGAATGTCCCGACCCGTCGGTGGCCGACATGAACACCACCCGCCGTTTGGCCAAATTGTTCCATTTGCTGGACGTCGATTTGGTTGACCACTTGATTTTTGCCGGCGACCGCACCTATTCGTTTACCGAACACGGGATTATGCAAGTTTTCAAAACGGAAGCCACCAAGAGTATATAAGTAACGCCAAACACACGGCTACATAAATACTGAACTGCATAGTTAAAATATTGACAAAAAACTGCGAAAAGATAATACTGTAAACAATGGCCAAAGAATATTTGGGGCAAGAATACGCAACCGCGACCAACGGTAAGGGCTTACGCCAAGAACCGTGGTACGTCCGGGTTATTACGCGCATGACGATTACTTTTTCGGTAATTGTCATGTTAATTTCGGTTGCCATCATTGCGTGCAGTGCGCTACTGTTTTTATCCCCGGTGCGGGGTACGTCCATGATGACTACCTTAAACGCAACCGGTGAAAATACCAACAGTGGCATCATTTGCCGGGTCACCGGTTTACAACGCGGCAACATAGTGGTCAGTCGCATGTACCAAGACCAAACCAAAGACGGTACCGACCCTGACGCCGCCATACGTTACCGCCACCAAGACGAACACGGCCGCTACACAATGATTATTAAACGCTTAATTGCCCTCGGCGGTGACACCATTACCATGACGCGAGAACCGAACGGCATGACCAACACGAACGCCGATTACAATTACGATTACAGCCTTTACGTCAATGGCGAAAAACTTGACGAACCGTATCTCGACCCCAGTTTCGGCAAACCCAACGCTTATAATTTCGTGCAACTGTACAACATGTTACACAACCTATCCCGTGCCGATACCCGTGACTGGCTGACCGTGTCGTTTGCTGACTGTATTCAAGACGGCGTTTTAACCATTCCTGACGGCTACTACTTTTTAATGGGTGATAACCGCGGTGGTAAATTAGACACTAACCCCGAATACAGTTACAGTTGGGACAGCACCAAGATTGGCCCCTTGCCCGTTAACCAATACGTGGGTACCTGCATTGACATTGTTGACAACAACGTTAATTTAGCCGGCTATTTTTGGAACAAAATTGTTTATTACGTGTTCTTCGGTTGGGCGTGGCAAAAATGAACAAGTTAATTGTAATCAGCGGCCTTACCGCCAGTGGTAAGACCGCCTTGTCAGTGCAACTGGCACAAAAGTACCGCGGCGAAATTGTTTCCGCCGACAGCCGCCAAGTTTACCAAGGTCTGGATATCGGTACCGCGAAAATCACCCCTACGGAAAGGAACGGGGTGCCCCACCACTTGTTAGACATCGTCGACCCGGCGGCCAACACCCGTTACTCGGTCGGCGATTTCCAACGCGACGCGTACCCAATCATCGACGCGATTATCGCCCGCGGGCACACGCCGTTTTTGGTCGGCGGTACCGGTCTGTACAGCCGCGCCATTATCAATGGTTACGGCTTCGGCGACCAACCGAACACGCCCCGCTACCAAGTTTTACAAATCTGCTTGACCCCGCCGAACAGCGTATTGGCGCCACTGGTGCAACAACGTAACGAACAACGGGTTAAAGCCGGTATGTTCACCGAAACACGTAACCTGCTGGCTCGTGGCGTCAGCCGGGAGTTTCTGTACAACTTAGGCTTAGAGTACCGTTTGAACGTGCAGTACTTGGCCGGTGAAATTGATTTGGCCACCTATTATACAAATTTATACACGCAGACCAGGCAATTTATTAAGCGCCAACGCACTTGGTACCGCCGCGAAAACCCGGCCATCACTCACTACTTGACCGACCCGGCGACCTACTATGACGCCGCGGTCAAATTGATTGACGCGTTCCTGGCAGAATAAAGTTAATCGTTTTCTGCCAAGTCCGGGTTCTTGAACGACGGGTCATCGAAAAAGTCGTACAGCGTGATGTTCAACGCTTGACACAGATTCAAAATGGTGCGCGTGCCGGGATTCTTGCTTTTGCCATAGAAAATACTTTTTATTGTTCCCGAAGGCAATCCTGCCATTGTTGCCAGTTTATTGGGGGTCACCCCAAACTGCCGACAAAGGTCATAAATCCGTTGCGTAATAGCTGCTTCCAGTTGCATCGTCGATTGTTCTCACTTGGCTTTTAACAACGACAAAATGCTGTTTTTCTTTTCGTCGCTGACTTGGGCAAGCAGGTTAATTATTTCTTGGTCACGTTGATAATTGAAAAAATCGCGATAGAAAAATTCTTCGGGCGTACTGTGGCAAGCATCAATAATTGCGTAAAGTACCTCTAGGCTGGGTAAAAATTCGCGACTGGTTTCCAGACGGTTAATGTAACAAGGGCTTAACCCAACGTTCAAGGATAACGCCCGCGCCGACAGATTGGCTCGCGTGCGTAATTGACTAATCCGCGCAATCGTTTCGTTTTTGTCCATTACCTTATTTTAATTGATAGGGCCGACAATAATGTATAGTTATTATTGTCTAAATTAAATAAAAATATACAATATACATACTTATACTAAATATTTATTGACGAATGTATAATTAAAGTATATATTAACCCATGATTATCACCCTAAAAGCCATGTACGCGCTTGAACGTTGCCAACACCACGCCCGCGCACCGCAATTTTTCCGCCCCGTCACCGGCCGGTCAATAATTACTTTTTAACAATGAAGTTAATCAGTTTATTGGTGACGTAAATCGTTTTGACGGGCGTCGCGCCCTTTAAGCAGTCGGCACACTGCTTGACCACGTCGGCTTCGGTCGCGTCGGTCGCAATCGTCAAACGCCCGACAATTTTGGCGTTAATTTGCACCACAATTTCCACGTTCTTTTGCACTAACGCACTTTCGTCCCACGTCGGCCAGGTCGCGTCCTTGATCCCGCCCCACAGTTCTTCCGTGATGTGCGGCGCGAACGGGTTCAACAAGGTCAGTAACGTGTGGTATTCGTGTTCGTTCACGTTGCCGACTTTTTCGATCGCGTTCATTAAAATCATAATTTGCGACACCGCGGTGTTGTACTTCATGTTTTCCATGTCGGTGGTAATCTTTTTAATAGACTGGTTAAACACCACCTTTAAGGCGTCGCGGAAAGTGGCGCCCGGAATCACGTGGTCTTGCAAGTTCCACACCCGTTGCAACAGCCGGTGACACGCTTTCACGCCGTCGTAGTTCCAAACCGCGACTTCTTGGTAATCGCCGATGAACAAAATCCACAGTCGCAACGCGTCGGTACCGTACTGGTCGGCAACTTCGCGCGGGTCCACCGTGTTGCCCAATGATTTGCTCATTTTGACGCCACCTTCGCCCAAAATGATGCCTTGCGAGATGCGCGCGTCGCAAAATTCGTCGACCGGGAACAAACCTTGGTCGTACAAAAATTTCGTCCAGAACCGGGAATACAGCAAGTGGCGCGTCGTGTGTTCGTTACCACCGTTGTACAGGTTAATTGGCAACCAGGCCCGCATTTTGTCGGGGTCGGCAAACGCGTGGTCGTTGTGCGGGTCGCAGTAACGGATAAAGTACCAACAACTGCCCGCCCAACCCGGCATGGTGTCGGTTTCGCGTTCGGCGTCGGCGCCGCATTGGGGGCACTTCACGTGAACCCAATCGGTAATGTTGGCTAGCGGGCTTTTACCGTCTTTGGTTGGTTCGTAACTGTCCACCACGGGCAAAGTCACCGGCAAATCTTTTTCCGGCACCGGCACCATGCCACAGTGTGGACAGTGGATAATCGGGATGGGTTCGCCCCAGTAACGTTGGCGGGCAAACACCCAATCGTGCATTTTGTAATTTTTGGTCACGCGCGCCACGCCTTGTTTAACTAACTTGTCGGTGATATTCTTTTTCGCGTCGCTGACCGTTTGGCCGGTAAATTCGGCCGAGTTCACGAGTAAACTGTTTTGCGCCAGATAGTCGGCCTTTTCCCACGCGCCGTGGCTGACGTCGCCGGCGATAACTTGGGTAATCGGTAAGTGGTACTGTTGCGCGAACTCGTAATCACGTTGGTCGTGCGCCGGCACCGCCATCACCGCGCCGGTTCCGTAATTTGCCAACACGAAGTCGCCCAAATACACCGGCACTTCGGTTCCGTTCACCGGGTTAATGGCGGTAATCCCGTCCAGCAAACACCCGGTTTTGTTTTTGACCAGTTGCGTGCGTTCAAATTCGCTTTTGCGGGCGGCGGCTTTTTGGTATTTCACCACCGCGTCCCAATTTTTAATGTGCGGTTTTAACGTGTCCAGCAACGGGTGTTCGGGAGATAACACCATAAAGGTCACCCCGTAAATGGTTTCGATGCAAGTAGTGAAAATTTTGACCGTACCGCCCTGCTTAATCGCGAAGTCGACTTCCACGCCGTGACTGCGCCCGACGTAATTGATTTGGCTGGTCTTAATGTGCGGTAAGTAATGGGTCTTGTCCAAATCATCAATCAAGCGGTCGGCGTAAGCGGTCATTTTCATCAACCATTGCGGAATGGTTTTTTGCGTAGTTTCGGCGTGGCATTGGCAACAAGTGCCGTCTTCCACTTCTTCGTTGGCCAAAATGCCACAGTTCGGGCAGAAGTTAACGTTGGCCGTGCCTTTGTAAGCAATGCCCTTTTTGAAGAATTGCAAGAATTGCCATTGCGTCCACTTATAGTAGTCCGGATCGCAAGTTTTCACAAAGCGCGACCAGTCAATCGACAGCCCCACGCGCTTTAACTGCTCGCAAAAAGTGGCCGTGTTGCGTTCCACCACTTGTTGCGGCGGAATGTGTTCGCGAATCGCGGTACGTTCGGCTTCCAAACCAAACGCGTCAATGCCCATCGGGAACATCACGTTCTTGCCTTGCAAACGCAGCCGGCGCGCCAACGCATCCATCGCCGCGTAACTGCGGATATGCCCGACGTGCAAGCCTTTACCACTGGGGTACGGAAATTCGATTAAGACGTACGCGTTCTCTTTGCCGGGCACGTGGTCGGGCGTGTTAAAACGGCCTTCCTTGACCCACTGCTCTTGCCATTTCTTTTCAATCGCCTTAAAATCGTAAGGTCGCGTCATTCGGCACTACCTTCGCCGTCCTCGTCCTCTTCTTGCGGTTCGGCCACGGCCACGCCCACAATCTTGCTGCCTTCGCCGACTTTCATAATGCGGACGCCTTGGGTGTCACGGCTGATTTTGGAAATGTACGACGCTTTGGTACGAATCATCGTGCCGTTGTCGTTAATTAACATAATGTCTTGGTCGGGACGGACTTGTTTCAAGTTCACCAGCGCGCCGGTCTTGTCGTTAAAGATACCGGCCTTAATGCCCTTACCCGCGCGCGATTGCAAGCGGTAGTCGTCGGGGTCACTGCGTTTGCCGTAGCCGTTCGCCGACACGGTCAAGATTTCGCAACCGGCTTCAATCACACTCATGTCCACAATCGCGTCGTTTTCTTTGTCAATATTCATGCTCTTAACGCCGGCCGCGGTACGACCCATGCTGCGGACGTCTTCTTCACTGAACCGGATACACTTACCGGTTTGCGACGCCATAATAATTTCGTCGGCACCCGAAGTCTTGGCCGCCGCAATCAAGTGGTCGCCTTCGTTCAGACCGATGGCAATCTTACCGGTACGCACAATGCGGGCAAATTCGCTGCACTTAGTCTTTTTAATCAAGCCCATCGCGGTCGCCAACATAATGTGGCCGGATTCGTAATCTTCTACCGGAATGACCGCCGCGACGGTTTCATCGTTGGCCAGTTGCAACAGGTTCACGATCGCGCGGCCTTTGCTGCCTTTGGTGGCTTCGGGCACTTCGAACGCCTTGATGCGGTAGACCTTACCAATGTTGGTAAAGAACAGTAAGTCGTGGTGGGTGTTGGTCACGAACATGCGTTCGACAAAGTCTTCTTCCTTGGTGGTGTGCGTGTTCGAACCTTTACCGCCGCGGCGTTGGGCTTTGTATTCGGTTAACGGTAAACGTTTAATGTAGCCCAAGTGCGTCATCGACACGGCGACGTCTTCTTTTTCAATCAAGTCGGCAATGTCAATTTCGCCGTAGTCGGTCGTCAATTCGGTCACGCGTTCAATCGCGTACTTGTCTTTAATCTCCAACAGTTCTTTTTTGATGATTTCCAGTAATTTACGCGGACTGGCGATAATGGATTTCAATTCGGCAATCAACGCGCGCAGTTCTTCCAATTCGGCTTTCAGTTTTTCGACTTCCAAACTGGTCAAACGTTGTAAGCGCATTTCCAGAATGGCATTGGCTTGGCGGTCACTGAGCAAGAATTTTTTGGTCAATTTTTCGGCCGCGTCAATTTTATCCTTGCTGGCTTTGATTAAGGCCACCACTTCGTCGATGTGCGCCAAAGCCTTGACCAAGCCTTCCACGATGTGGGCGCGTTCTTCCGCCTTTTCCAAGTCAAACTTGGTACGGCGTAACACCACTTCTTTTTGGTGTTCCAAGTAGTAGTACAACATTTCTTTCAGGTTCAACACCTTGGGTTCGGCACCGACCAACGCCAAGAAAGTAATCCCCATCGAAATTTGCATTTGGGTTTGCTTGAACAAGTTGGTTAATACCACTTGCGCTTGGGCGTCTTTTTTCAAAGTAATCACGATGCGCATACCGTGGCGGTCGGATTCTTCGTCCACGTTGGTAATGCCTTCGATTTTCTTGTCGCGCACCAAGTTGGCGATGCTTTCGACCAATTTGGCTTTGTTCACTTGGTAAGGAATTTCGGTCACGATAATGCGGTTGTGGCCGTTGTGTTCTTCAATTTCTGTGGTCGCGCGTAACACGATGTTACCACGCCCCGTTTTGTAAGCGTGCCGTAAGGCCGCGCGCCCCATAATGATGCCCCCGGTCGGGTAATCCGGCGCGGGAATAATGCGCATTAACTGCTCGATTTCAATTTCGGGATTGTCGATTAAGGCCACCACCCCGTCAATGACTTCGCCTAAGTTGTGGGGCGGAATGTTGGTCGCCATACCGACCGCAATCCCGTCACTGCCGTTGACCAGCAAGTTCGGGAAGCGCGACGGCAAGACCACCGGTTCTTGTTCGGTTTCGTCGAAGTTCGGGCGGAAGTCCACCGTGTTTTTGTCAATGTCGCGCAACATTTCGCCGGCCACCGCGGACAAACGGGCTTCGGTATAACGCATCGCGGCCGGCGGGTCGTCGTCCACCGAACCGAAGTTACCGTGGCCGTCGACCAACGGCATGTTAATGGTAAACGGTTGCGCCAAGCGCACCAAAGCGTCGTAGACCGAACTGTCGCCGTGGGGGTGGTACTTACCCATGGTTTCACCGACGATACGCGCGCATTTTTTGAACGGCTTGTCGTGGGTTAACCCTAATTCGTTCATCGAGTGCAAAATACGACGGTGGACAGGTTTAAGACCGTCGCGCACGTCGGGAATCGCGCGGCTGACGTTAACCATCATCGCGTACGACATAAACGACTTGTGGATTTCGTCTTCCACCTTAACCTTGACGTACTTGGTGTTATCCACAATTTCGGCTAATTCTTCACTGTAATCTTTCTTTCTCATGTTCTACACTCCTTAAATATCCAAATCCTGGGTAAAGTTCGCCGCGTTGCGTTCAATGTATTCGCGACGCAGTTCGGCTTTTTCACCCATCAAGGTCGAGAAAATTTCGTCCGCGGCAAACGCGTCTTCCAAAGTAATTTGCACCAAAGTGCGGTGTTCCGGGCTCATGGTCGTGTCCCACAACTGCTCCGCGTTCATTTCGCCCAAGCCTTTATAACGTTGCACGTTGGCCTTACCGCGCGCGCCTTTGCCCATGATTTTTTCCAATTCGGCATCGCTGTACGCGTATTGGTCCTTGCCACCTTGGCTGACCTTGTACAACGGCGGTTGCGCCGCGTAAATGTAGCCACCTTCGACCAACGGACGCATAAAGCGGTAAAAGAACGTCAGCAGTAAGATACGAATGTGACTGCCGTCCACGTCGGCATCGGTCATGGTAATAATTTTGTGGTAGCGTAAACGGGTAATGTCGAAGTCTTCTTGGATACCACAACCAAAGGCGGTAATCATGTTTTTAATTTCTTGGTTTTCCAGTACCCGCGCCAAACGCGCTTTTTCCACGTTCAAGATTTTACCGCGTAACGGTAGAATCGCTTGGAAACGACGGTCACGGCCTTGCTTCGCCGTACCACCCGCACTGTCCCCCTCAACGATAAAGATTTCGCAGAACTTCGGGTCGCGTTCGGTACAGTCGGCCAACTTACCAGGCAAGGTGGTATTTTCCAAGGTGCCTTTGCGGTGGATTAAGTCTTTCGCCCGGCGCGCCGCTTCCCGGGCGTTACGGGCGGTTTGGCACTTCAAGATTAACTCTTTCGCCGCTTTCGGGTTTTCTTCCAAGAATTCACCGAACTTTTCTTGCACGCACTTTTCGACTTCGCCACGCATGAACGCGTTACCCAACTTGGTCTTGGTTTGACCTTCAAATTGCGGATTTTCCAACTTAACCGACACAATCGCCACCACGCCTTCCAACACGTCTTCAATCGACAACTTGTCGCTCTCTTTCATCAGGTTGGCTTTCTTGCCGTAGTCGTTAATCGCTTTGGCCAACGCGTTACGGAAACCAATCAAGTGTACGCCACCTTCTTCGGTGTTAATGTTGTTCGCGTAAGTGTGGATATTTTCGCTGTACCCATCGTTCCATTGGAAAGCCACGTCGACTTCGCTGTTTTTGTTCTTTTTGGCAATGTGGATAATTTCGGGAATAATCAACTCTTTGCCTTTATTCAAACTTTCGACAAATTCGATGATCCCGCCTTTATAGCAGAACGTGTCTTTGGCTTCGCGCCCCGGACGACTGTCGCTGCATTTAATTACCAAGCCTTTATTTAAGAACGCCAATTCGCGTAAACGGACTTTCATCGTTTCGTAGTTAAATTCGATGGTGTCAAAAATGTCGGCGTCGGGGTAGAACGTAATCTTGGTGCCGTGCTTGTCGGTCTTGCCCACTTCCTTTAACGGTGCTTGCGGCACCCCGCGGTTGTAAGTTTGGTGAAAGACTTTACCGTTTTGTTTAACTTCGACTTCCAGCCACTCAGAGAGCGCGTTAACCACCGAAACCCCCACCCCGTGCAAACCGCCGGAGATGGTGTAACCGCCCTTGCCGAACTTACCGCCGGCGTGCAACTTGGTCAAAACCAATTCCACCGCGGAGATTTTTTCGGTCGGGTGAATACCGGTCGGAATACCGCGCCCGTTGTCGGTAACGCTGACCGACCCGTCGCGTTCAATGTCGACCAAAATTTCGGTACAGTACCCGGCCAACGCTTCGTCGACGCTGTTATCCACGACTTCGACGATCAAGTGGTGTAACCCGCGCAGGTCGGTCGAGCCGATGTACATACCCGGTCGTTTGCGAACGGGATCCAACCCTTCCAGGACGGTAATGTCCTTGGCTTCGTAGTTAGAAGCCATCTTTTTGGTGTTTTTTTCTTCACTACTCATAATCATTTATTATAGCACGAAAGCCCCCCGCAAAGCAACATTTTAGTGCCATTTTTAAGCGTTTTTGACCCCGTTTTTTACCACATTTTACGCCATTTTGCACCCCACCCCGCGCCAAACGTCACCACCGCCCCGCCACGCGTTCGGCAAGCCCAAACGGCAAAATTGCTGTGTACAACATTTTTGGGCAAATTTCGCGATTTTGTGGCACACAAGATTACTATTGCACTTTGGTGCGGCCGACCAGACTGTCGGCGGTGACGCCCAGATATTTGCATAAGGTAGTGAAAACTTTCAAGTTAGGCATCGCGCCGTCCCGCCAGTTGCGATAAACATTTAACGAAAGGTTCAAATCTTTGGCTACCCGGTAATGACTTAGCCCCCGGACTTTGATGAAATTTTGGTAATGTTCGTAAAACAATAAATCGGCCGGTGCGTAATCGCCATACTGCGGATTATCAATCAAGCCCAACAAGTAATCCAAACTGCAACCGCAAAACTCCGCGATTTTCGTCGCGTGCGGTAGACTGGGTTCGAACCGCCCTGCCAAATAATTGCGCAAATTTTCACGACTTATCTGCGTACCCGCGATTAAATCGTTAATCGGCAAATTCTTAGCCAGCATGACGTCTTCCAAACTTTCCCCGAAAATAGTCATATGATTATGGTATATTTATTTCCCAAATTTGGTTGACCCTTAAAGTCGCTTATGGTAAGAATATTTGTAATGATTATCACCGAACGGGCGAAAACTGCCTTGCACGCACTGCAACAACGCTACCCGGGCGCCAGCGTCAAATTGTTTATCACCAGCCTTCGCCAGCAACACTGGCTGATTTTGCAAGTCGTTGACAACACCGCGGACAAAATTTACCACTTCGCCGCGTTCTTGTGCCCGGCCGACCCGGCCACCGCCACCTTCGACCACAACGACACCCAATTTCGGTTACACGACTAATAAAAAAACAACGGGTTGCCCGTTGCTCTTTATATTAGGTAGGGGTTGCCCTGCTCTCTTATCTCGCCCCGGGTTTAATCACCAAGAAACGGTGGGGTTCGACGCCTTCGCTTTGGGTGATAATGCCTTCCACGTCTTGCAAAGCCAGGTGCACAATCACACGTTCGCGCGCCGGCATGGGTTCTAACTTAACCGCGTGGCCGCTGGTTTTCACGTATTCGGCTTTGCGTTTGGCCAAGGCAATTAAACTTTCGCGGCGTTTTTCGCGGTAGTTCGCAATGTCCACCACTACCCGACGCGGTTCGCCACAGTGCGTGTTGATGCCAATGGACGCGACAATGGTGTTAATCGCGGCCAGCGTTTTGCCATTTTTACCAATCAGTCGCGACACGTCGTCGCCGTCCACCAAAATGGTAAATTCTTGGTCATCGTGGGCGGTGGTCACCGTCAAGTTGTCGCCCATTAGACGAAAGAACTCTTGCGCGAACGCCAAGGTCTTAGTAAATTTCGGGCAGTTCGCGTCAAATTCGGTGACCGGACGCGGTGTTTTCGCCGCTTTGGCCGGTTGGGTTTTACCGCCAATTTCAAACTCTTCCACGGCCGGCGTCGCGTGGTCGGCGGGCAAGGTGTGGGCGGCAACGGGCGCACTGCTCTGGTTTTCCGGCGCGGGTTCGGGTTCAACTTCGGTTTTTAAGGGCGACGGGGTTACAGCGTCGGCTTTCAAACTGATTTCGACTTGCATTTTTTTGAACATACCCCCTGCGTCCAAGATGTTGAAGTCCACGTCCGCCATACTGACGCCTAATTCAGCACAGCCTTTGGTAATGGCTTCGTCCAAGGTTTTAGCACTAATTACGACTTTGTTCATTTTCTTCCTCCTTTGAAATATTTCGCGTGCGGATTGATAATCGTCGCGTCGAAATCTTTTTTGGGTTCTAACTGGGGGCGTTGTTTTTTAATGATTAAGTCCACCAAGAAGGTAAACAGCGTGGTCAGCAAGGTCGACACCAACGACGACGAGATCAGGTAAATCGCGAACGCGGACGTTTGCATCAAACCAAACAAGATTAAAATCGCCGGCATCACCCACTGCATAATCTTGCCCATTTGCGCCGGATCCACCACCGGCTTTTCACCAGACGCGATGGCTTGGCGTTTCGCGTCACGCATCGAATAAGTAATAAGCGGTTCGGGGGCTTTTTTCTCGGCCGGTTTGGGCATGTTGCGTTGGTTCATAAACATGGATAATTTGGTGGACAAGAAACTGGTCACGCCGGTCAAAATCGCCAAGATTAACCAACCGTTAACGCCCTTGACACCGGCGTCCAAGTTGTCACGAATCGCGTTGTAAGTGTCCTTCTGGTCGTCCGCCAGTTGGTGGTTCTTGGGCTGGCTTTGGTTAAACTCGTCAAAGGTCATTACCGCACTGCTCCACGGGGTGTCCGGTTGCCAAATGTTTTTAACCCAAAAGAAACTGGTGCGCGTTTCATTATACTTGGCGTTCAACGCGTCGTGCAACGCCGTCTTTTGTTCGTCGGTCAGGGTGTCGGGCGCGATTTTATTGCCGTCGGCGTCGGTGGTGTACTGCTCGTAAACCGCCACCAGTTCGGTATACTCGTGATAAATGTTGTCTTTGGAAATGGTGTTCAACGCGCCTAACACTTGAAAGAACACGACCATGGTGATAATCACGCTGACTAAACTCATCAAGGAACTGCCCAGTCCACCCACGCCGTTTTTGCGGAACAGTTCTTGTTTGGCCTTGGTGAACGCCAACGGGTCGTTCGCGTAAACTTGTTGTAGGTCGGCAATCTCGGCGGACAAAGCCTGTTGCTTCACTTGGTTGCGGCGCGACAAGTACTTGTTAACGAAGTCCAACGGCGACAACATTAACTTAATAAATAAGGTAAAGAAAAAAATCGCGAAGCCGTAAGAAACCCAGCCCCAGCCCATAATGCTTTTAATCAGCCAATACACAAACCCGGCAATACCGCCACCCTCAGGAAAAACCATAATGGTAATTATAACATAAGTCCCGCTTTTTTCAAAGTCTTTTGTAAGTCTAAGGTGATATATAATAAATGTTGCTTAACCAAGTCCGGCTTGGCCACCACGACCAAGTTATACTTGCCGGTAAATTGCGGTAACAACGGGCGCATCGCTTCGCGCATTAAGCGCATGGCGCGGTGGCGTACCACGCTGTTACCGACTTTCTTGCTGGCCGAGAAACCGATTTTCAAAGTGGTCGCGGAGCAAAAAAGCACACTGACGAATTGTCCGCCGGTGCGCTGGCCTTTTTGGTGCAGGTAGTTAAAAGTCTTCCGTTTTTTTAAGCGGTACTTAACGGGGAGCATTATTTAGTGGTCAGTCGTTTACGACCCCTTGCCCGACGGCGACGGATAACATTACGACCGCCGACCGTTTTCATGCGTTTGCGGAAACCGACCGCGCGACGACGTTTAACTTTACTAGGTTGCCAAGTTCTTTTCATAATGCCCATTATATAATGAAACCCGCCCCGCCGTCAACAGTAAGTTTACAACCGCGCGTAAGTGGTGTATAATAAGTTTTACTTTATGGACGTAAAAGACGTGTGGCAACGGGCAATCCCGATTATTGAAAACAATGTCAGTAGCATTTCTTTTGACCTGTACATTCAACCGCTGATGCCGGAAGCGTTTGAAGACGGGGTCTACATTTTGTCGGCGATGTCCACCCGCGACGCCAATTACGCGCGCAACGAACGCCACTTCCCGCACATCGAGTACGCGATTAAGACCGTGGCGCCGATTGTGGAAAAGGTGGAAATTATTGACGCGGTGGAAAAAGAACGCCGCGACGCGCGCAACAACCCGCCGGAAGAATCCCCCCTGCCCGCGCCGATCGTGCGTCAAAACAACGTTAACCCGCAACAGACTTTCGCTAACTTTATCGTCGGCAAGTCCAACCAAGAAGTCGCGGCCATGGCCGAGTTCGCCGCCAAGCAACCGGGTAAGAAAATTAACCCGTTATTCATTTACGGTCGTTCGGGACTGGGCAAGACCCATTTACTAAACGCGATTGCTAACTATATATTAGAAGACAACCCGGCGGCGAACTTGGTGTTAACTTCCTGCCAAAAGTTCACCGACGATTACGTGAACGTGATTAAACAGAAAGGCGACTTCGGCGCGTTTCGCGAGAAGTACCGCAATGTGGACGTGTTGTTAATTGACGATATTCAAGAAATTACCAACAAACAGGCCACCCAAGAAGAGTTCTTCCACACTTTCAATGATTTATTTGAACATAACCGCCAAATCGTGATTACCAGTGACCGCCACCCCAACGAGATTGCGACCTTGGCCGAACGCATGAAGTCCCGTTTCAAAGGTGGTATCTTGCAAGACATTCGCAACCCCGACGTGGAAACGCGTATCGCGATTTTGAAAAAGAAAACCGAACTGGAAGGCAAGTATTTAAGTGACGACGTTGCGGCCTACATTGCCGAGTACAGTTACAAGCTGAACGAAAACGTGCGCGACATGGAAGGTCACTTGTTCAAAATTATTTTCTACGCCGAATTGAACGGCCACGCGATTGCGACCTTGGCGGACTGTGACCTGGCGTTGGCGGAAAAAGACAACGACGACGGCAGCCATACCCACGACGTCGGTGCGCAAATCATCGCCGCGGTCGGGACGTACTTTAATCTGGCGCCCGACGACATTACCGGTAAACGCCGTACCGAAGCCTTGGCCGACGCGCGCATGGTTACCGCCTACATTTTGACCGAGCAGTTAAAAGACGTGCCTTTAACCGAAATTGGCGAAATTTTGGGGGGGCGTACCCACGCTTCGGTGATTTATTCGCGCAACAAGATTGCCGCCCAAGTCAAAAACGGCGGCAAATTGGCGGCCGCGGTTACGGATATTTTGAAACAACTGGCTAAATAAATTAGACACACTGGCGAAAAAACGTTATAATAACAGTATGAAATTTATTTGTGAAGCAGAAGACTTAAAGGCCGCGGTCGCGATTGTCGCCCACGGTACCAGTGCGAAAAGCCTGAACCCGATTTTGGAAGGCATTAAAATTATCGCAGAAAAGGACACGGTCACGTTCTTGGCGACGGACTTGGAAATTTACTTGCGCAAAACCATTCGCGCCGACGTTAAACAAGACGGCGCCGCGGTCTTGCCGGGTAAACTGTTCGGCGAATACATTGCCAAGGTTTCGGGCAACCAAATTATCTTTACCAGTACCGACACCACCGCGGTCATCGAACACGGCGAAGGCAACGACGGCAAGTTCTCGTGCTTGCCGGTCACCGAATACCCAGATCTGGTCAACTTGGCGACCAAACCGACCTTGGCGATTAAAAGCGGCGACTTGAAAGAAATTATCACCAAAGCCCTGCCCTTTACCGCCATGGACAACGCGCGCCCGGTGTTACGTGGGGCGTTATTCGAAATCAACGCCGACAGCAACACCTTAACCGCGGTCGCCTTGGACGGCTTCCGTTTGGCCAAAATTGAAAAACCGTTAATCCGCCCGACCGGCAACAGCAAAATTATTATTCCGTTGCGCGCTTTGGAAGAAATGCGCCGCATGATTATTGACGAGAAAGAAGAAATTAACTTGGTAGTGGAAAACAAGTTCGTGCAAATCGCGGTCGGCAGTACCACTCTGGCGTCGCGTTTAATCGACGGCGACTTCGTGAACTATAAACAAATTATTCCGCACGAATTTAACGGCAGTGTGGTCGTGGAAACCGCGCCGTTATTGGCGGCGGTCGGCCGTGCGGGCTTACTGACCGGCAGTAACAAAATTAACGTGCTGACTTTAAGCACTGCCAACAAGTGTTTGGAAATTAACGCTAACAACGACTTAGGCAAGATTAACGAACGCGTGGCGGCCAACTTAGACGGCCAAGATATTAAAATCGCGTTTAATGCCAAGTATCTGTTCGACGCGTTAAACACGATTACCGACCCGTTCGTCAAATTGGCTTACACCGCCCCGTTAGCGCCGTGCGTAATCACCAGTGCCAAGGGTGGCGACTATTTATTCTTAGTATTGCCCGTGCGTTTGGGTTAATAATAACTTTAAGGGGGACAAAGTTATGAATTACCGCACTTGCGAAGCCATTAACCATAACTTTATCGTGACCGACAACGGGACGGTCGCGTGTCCCGCCGTGCAAGAATTGGTGACCGATTCCCTGCAACGCGCGTACATTTTCGCCAACTTATTTTTTTACGACATTACTGAACGCGAAGTTAACAAGTTAGCCGCCAAAATTAACGCCAAACGGCAAGCGATTATCGAAAGTTCCGGTATTCCCAACGAAGACGTGGAACGGCTGTTCCCTAACCTGTCGGCGCAGTTCCGGAACGAAATCGGCGACAACTCGTTGGATCCGCTGATTAAAATGGAATTGGCGAAGACCAGTAAACACCTGTCCCTGCAACTGACCAAAGACGAACAAAAGGCGATGGACGCGATGCGCCACGCAATTTGTGAACAAGAAATTGCCAAATTCAAAAAGTCGGTCATTTTCACCGTGGATAACAACGGTAAACCCTACCAAGTCAATTTTTCGGAAAAATACATTAACAACCTGCCACCGCGTTGTAAACAAGTGTTAAAACCGACCATTAAAATGGTGGCGTACATGGACGGGTTACAGTTCGACCAGTTTGAATTAACCCCGGACTTTACCTTAACCTACACCTGGGCGGACGTGCACCCGACCTTTGACGAAGCAAAGATTAAAGACGCGATAAAATCAGTGATTGCGAAACCCGACCAGCCCGTTGTATAATAGTAAAATGTTAGACATCAACTTAATTCGTAACAACCCCGACGGGGTCAAAGCCCAACTGGGGAAACGGCTGGCCACGGTGCCGGATTTCAAAGCCGTCTTGGCCGCGGACGCAACGCGCCGGAACTTAATCCAAAAAAACGAAGCCCGTCGCCAAAAGCGCAACGAGAACAGCGCGATGATTGCCAAGTTAAAAAAGGAAGGTAAGGACGCCAGCAAGCAAATTGCCGAAATGAAAGCGATTGGCGACAAGATTGCCCACTGCGACCGGGAAATTGCCGCCGCCGAACAAAAAATTTTTGACGGCTTGGCGCCGTTACCCAACCTACCCTTACCCGAAGTCGTGGCCGGCGGTAAAGAAAACAACCGCGTGATCAGCACCTTCGGTAAAAAACCCGCCCCCGCTTTCAAGCCCCAAGACCACGTGGCACTGGCCACTAATTTAGGTTTAATCGACTACGAACGCGGTGCGAAAATCAGTGGCGCCAAAGCGTGGGTTTACACTGGCGTCGGCGCGTTATTAGAATGGGCGTTACTCAATTATTTTATCGACTTCCACATTGCTAACGGTTACAAATTTATTTTACCGCCCCACTTGTTAAACTGGGACAGTGGTTTTGCCGCCGGACAATTCCCGAAGTTTGTGGACGACGTGTTTATGACCAACTTCGATAAAGACCCGAAAAAAAGCAAATTCTTACTGCCGACCGCGGAAACGGCGTTACTTAATTTGCACCGTGACGAAATTATCCCGGCCGACCACTTGCCGATTAAGTATTTCAGTTACTCACCCTGCTACCGCAAGGAAGCCGGCTCTTACCGTACCGACGAACGCGGCATGATTCGCGGTTATCAATTCAATAAGATTGAAATGTTTATTTATTGCCAAGCCGCCGACAGCCCGAAATTTTTCGACGAACTGCTGCGTAACGCGCAAAAGTTGGTCGAAGGACTGGGCTTACACTTCCAAACCGTGGCCTTGGCGGCCGGTGACTGCTCGGCCAGTATGGCGAAAACCGTCGACATTGAAGTTTATATCCCGTCGATGAACGGTTATAAGGAAGTTTCGTCGGTGTCGACGGCGACGGATTACCAAGCCCGCCGCGCGAATATCCGCACCAAAGACGCGGACGGCAAGACCGTGCTGGTGCACACGTTAAACGGGTCGGGACTGGCCACGTCGCGTTTAATCCCGGCGATTTTGGAACAGTGCCAAAACGCGGACGGCAGTGTCAACGTACCCGCCGCTTTGCACAAATACATGCACGGCATCACCGTGATTAAAAGGAAATAACCACCATGGACATGGAAAAAATTATTACTTTGTGTAAAAGTCGGGGGTTCGTCTTTCCCGGCAGTGATATTTACGACGGACTGGCCAACACTTGGGACTTTGGGCCGTTGGGCGTAGAGTTAAAAAACAACATCAAGGCCGCGTGGTGGCGCGAGTTCGTGACCACCAACGACAACTCGGTTGGCTTGGACGGGGGCATTTTAATGAACCGCAACGTCTGGGTCGCCAGTGGCCACGTCGCCGGCTTTGCCGACCCGTTAATGGACTGTAAGGCTTGCCAAACCCGCACCCGCGCCGACAAGTTAATTGAAGCCCACGACGCGAACGTGAACGCCGACGGCTGGACAAACGAAGCGTTAGAAAAGTACATCAACGACCACCACTTGACCTGCCCCAATTGCGGTAAGTTCGCGTGGACGCCGATTCGCCAATTCAATTTAATGTTCGCCACCAACCGCGGGGTGACCACCGACACCGCCAACCAAATTTTCTTGCGTCCGGAAACCGCGCAAAGCGAGTACATCAATTTTGCCAACGTGCAACGCAGTCTGCGGTTGAAGGTTCCGTTCGGCATCGGCCAAATTGGCAAAGCGTTCCGCAACGAGATTACGCCCGGCAACTTCATTTTCCGCACCATTGAGTTTGAACAAATGGAGCACCAACTGTTCTGCCCCGCTGACGCCGCGATGGGCTTTTACGAACAATATAAGCAAAAAATTTGGCACTTCTGCACGGACGTTTTGGGACTGAATCCGGAGCACTTGCGTTTCCACGACCACGAGAAACTGGTCTTTTACGCCAAAGCCGCGTGCGACATGGAATATTTATACCCGTTTGGCTGGGGCGAACTGAACGGCACGCACCACCGCGGTGTACACGACTTGACCAACCACCAAAACTTATCCAAAAAGAACTTAATGTACCAAGACCCGGTCACCAACGCGAAATACTTGCCGACCGTGATTGAAAGTTCGCAAGGTGTGGAACGGCTGTTCTTGGCGATTATTTGCGACGCTTACACGGAAGAAAAGATTGCCGACGACGACACCCGCGTGGTGTTGAAATTGAACCCGAACCTGGCGCCGTACAAAGTCTGTGTCCTGCCGTTGCAAAAGAAAGGCCTGACCGCAACCGCAACCAAATTGTACCGCGACCTGCAACAACACTTCGCGACCGCTTACGACGACGCCGGCTCGATTGGTAAACGCTACCGTCGTCAAGACGAAATTGGCACGCCGTTCTGCGTGACCGTGGACTACGACACGCTTAACGACCAGACCGTAACTATCCGTGACCGCGACACTATGACCCAAGAACGAGTCAAAATTGCGGATTTGCCGGCCAAAGTTATTAACATACTTACAGCCTATAATACAAAGAAAAATATTTTATGATAGATAGTGTGGGTGCCTAAGTTCTAAATTAAAAACTTGACCCACCGCGGTCAAAGTCTTAAAATTAACCAATAAAAAATTTGACCCAAAGTCGCTAAGACCGGCGGCCAATTAAATATTTACTAAACGGGGGAAAATATGTCAGCAACTACCATCAACCAAACCAAAAAATTGCCACGACGCACCAAAGTTACTAACACCGCCAACTCAACGCCGGCCGACTTTACGCCGCGCATAGTGGTCATCGAAGGCCCCAGTGGCGCCGGTAAGGACACGATCGTTAAGGAACTGATTAACCGCTACCCGGATCGCTTTGCTAAGTTAGTGTCCGTGGCTACCCGCGCGATGCGGCCGTACGAAAGCGAAGGCAACCCGTACCACTTTGTGGACAACGCAACCTTTGACCAAATGGTGGCCAGCGGTGACATCTTTGAATTTACCGTACGCCACGGTGAAAAACGCGGTATGAGTGAAAAGTACATTACCGACTTGTTTGCGCAACACAAAATCCCGTTGAAAGACTGCGACCTTGTCGGGGTACGCGCATTAAAAAGTCGTTTTAACCACGTGACTACGATTTTTATTACCGCCGACAAAGCCGAAATTGCCCGCCGTTTACACGGTCGCGGTGATGATCCGGCGGACATTACCCGGCGCTTGGCTGATTATGACCGTTGCGTACTGGACGCGCCGTATTACGACCACGTAATTAACAACGAAAACCTGCAAAAAACAATCGACAAAATTCTGGCCATTATTTATAATGATAATTATGGAAAGCAATAATCAAAAAGAAATCAAAGTTATTTGCACCATCGGGCCGGCCAGTGAAAACCCCGCGGTGCTAAAAGGATTGGCGGATGCCGGCATGAACATTGCCCGTTGCAATTTCAGCCACGGCAGTCATGAAGAACACGGCCGTAAATTTGCGATGGTTCGCGAAATGAATAAAAAATACGGTACCGACGTGAAAATCATGTTGGATACCAAAGGCCCCGACATTCGTTTGGGTGATTTCAAAAACGGCGAAGTGACCGTTAGACCGGGCGACTTGTTCTCGCTGTACTGTACCGATAAAATGGGTGACCAAAAAGGGGTATCCGTATCACACCGTGAATTGTATAAATACGTTAAACCCGGTGACACCGTGTTAATTTGCAACGGCCTAATTGTTACCAAAGTGCAAGAAGTTAAAACCGCGGACAAAGAAATTGTAGTGAAGGTAGAAGTAGGTGGTAAAATGTCCAACCACAAGAGCATGGCGGTGCCTGGCGTCGATGTGCATTTGGAATTCTTACGTCCGGCCGATATTGAAGATTTGAAGTTCGGTATGGAACAAAAAGTGGACATGATTGCGGCTTCGTTTGTTAATAAAGCCCAAGACATTGCCGACATGCGTAAAATTGTGGGCAATACCCCGATTATCGCAAAAATTGAAAGTGTGCAAGGCGTCGCCAATTTGGACGAAATTATTGCGGCGGCTGACGGTATTATGGTGGCGCGTGGTGATTTGGGGGTTGAATACCCGTTAGAAAAATTGCCGACAGTGCAAAAACAAATTATTAAAAAATGTAATGCGGCGAATAAGTTCGTGGTCGTGGCCACCGAAATGATGCTAAACATGATGCAAAAGCCCCGCCCCAGCCGTGCGGAAACCACCGACGTGGCCAACGCGGTTTACGACGGAACCGACTGTGTGATGACTTCGGAAGAAACCGCGATGGGTGCCTTCCCGGTCTTGACCATCCAAACAATGAAGAAAATTGCCAACGAAGCCTGGGCGCAAAAAAATCAATAAACGCCCAACCATCGTGGGCGCTGTATAACCAAGGTAGGGCCCGACCCATAATAATGCAAAAAGCACCGCCCCGCGCGGTGTTTTTTGTTGGGTAATTTTAAGGTGGTACTTAGCCGTTAGTCGTAACGCCCGTCAAGTTATCAGTCACGACGGGTAAACGCGACGCCAACCACGCGCGGGCCGGCATTGGCGGCTACGGCCGCCCCAATTTGGTATTCGCCGTCGGGTTCGTAACCTAGCGCCGCCACCATGGCTTGGCGAATTTCGGCCAAGCAGGTTTGGTCACTGCCGTAAATCAATTCGTACGGCGTATTGGGTGCCATTTCTTGGCAACTCATTTGGGCAACGGTTTTTACTAACTTGCGTTCGCCCAAACACTTGGCGCCGGTCACAATCGCGTTGTCGGCAATCTTCATGACCGGTTTAATGTTTAATACCGAACCGACAAAGGCCACCGCGGTGGGAATACGTCCCGATTTCGCTGCGTATTTCAAATCGTAAATGCCAAAATAAATTTGGCGACGGGGTAAAATGTCGGTTAAGTACGCCAAAATTTCGGCCAATTGCGCACCGTTTTTTAAACGTTTGGCCGCTTCCACCACGGGGGCGCCGTAAAACGCGTTATAACCAATGCCGTCAAAATTGTGCACGTGGAAAGTGTCCTTAAATTCCGGGTGCTCTTGGTAGAACATGGCCACTGCTTGCACCGAGTTAGCGTAGGTCGCCGAGCCTTTGCTGTTGATTAAAACCAAGACTAAGTCGGTGACGCCGGCCTGGGCTTCGCGTAGGTAAATTTCGGTAAATTCAAACGGGGTAATTTGCGCGGTCTTGGGAATTTCGTCGTGTTGCGCCATTAACGCGAAAAATTGTTCATTATTAAAGTCCACCCGGCTGGTGTATTCGTGATCACCCAAGGTTACCTTAAACGGCAAAATGGCAATGTCGTATTGTTTTTCGTCCGCAACGCTGATATCACTGGCGGAGTCAGTCATAATTTTAATTTTCTGTTCCATAAACCTCACTTTGTTGGGGATAATAAATATTGTAAGGTATCCTTACCCACA
The DNA here is from genome assembly GCA_948695535.1 of uncultured Eubacteriales bacterium. GTDB lineage: Bacteria > Bacillota > Clostridia > Christensenellales > UBA1242 > RGIG8050. The sequence goes on from CAPRTS010000006.1 coordinate 61,767, forward strand.
GCGTCAAACAAAACGTGCTTATTTTTCGCGGGTGTTGGTCAATAACGTCACTGCTTGGCGTAAAACGTGCAGGCGCTCGCCTAAGTTTAAGTGGCGTAACTTGGCACGGGACAACAGTAAACGGGCGGGGGTTAAATTTTGGTGACGCAGCAGTTGCTTTTTACCAAGCAGTGTCTGTTCGGTAACGTTGATAGCGTTAGGCTGGATAAACAGTTGGCATTTTTGGCGATTAGCAGCGGACAAGTCGCTGGTTGCTAATTCGTCCAGCAAGGGGTACGCCAGGGTTAAACGCCGTAAATTATTGTACGCCAAAGTGCCACTAACTTGGTCGGTTAAACGTACTTCTCCATCGGGGCTGGCCAAGATTAACTGGGTCAAGGCGTTCGTTGCCGCCGTCCGGAAGTTACGGAAATATTTTTTATCACCGGGAAGTTGTAAAGTTTTGGCCAAGTTTTCTTGGTACAAATAGTGTAAATCGGTTAAATGGGACGGCCAATGGCCTAACTGACGTTCGTGGTCAATGTACTTTTGGGCAAAATAATTGGTTAAGTAATTGGCCGCTACCGTCGCCAGCACGTGCGTGGTCGTGTCAACCGGGCGGCGGGTTGTGGACGCAGTATTCATCACAATTAACGGGGCGTGGTCAAAAAAATGCGCCAAAGTTTGGTTCGGTTTAGTGTGCCAGTCGTGAAAAGCATAAGTAGGTAATAAACGGTCACCCCGATAAACAAAACCTAACGCGGGGTCATGATGCAGGGCGTCCGCGCGGTTTTGCCACTCCGCCGCCAGTAACGGTAAGTCGTCAAAGACTAAGTTCCGGGCGGTTACTGTTCGTTGTCGGCCGTAAATACTGTTCACTAAACTTTCCGCCGCGTATTGCAGTTCACGGGCAGTAATAGCCGGTTCGCCACCGTTACGTAATTTGTGGGCGGTATATTGGGACAAAAATTCTACCGCTAAATCATCTTCGCGTCGCAACATACTGGTCGCCTAACCTTTTAACGTTCCGCGGTAGCGTCAACGGTGGTTTCAACCGCTGGGGCATCGTTACCAAACAGTGGTTCGATTACCCCCACTTGGCAAGTTTTAATGGCAAAGGCGGCGCCGGCGGCAACTAAGCCCGCGGTCAACACTACGCCCATATCGTTGCGGTGTTCGTCGCTCCAATTTCTAATGTGGCGGCAACCATTAACAAAACGGTCAAGCAATTTACTTTTTTTCATAGTTACAATCTCCTTTATACGTTTATTTACACTATAAAATAATTACGTCGTAAAAGCAAGCCTTACCACCAAAAAAGTTAAATTTTTAACGTTCGCGCGGGTGGTCGTGGTGGTTGGGTAAAGGGTTAACCCGACCTAAGTCAAGCAGTACGCTGTCATCACCACTGTTAAGGCCAATGCTTTTATGCGCGTCGATAAAGTGGTTGTTTCGGCGTAAAGCTTTTTCCCAGTGTTTTAATTGGTGACGCGTAAACCAATGGTACAGAAAATGATGGCGTTTCATCGTTGTCCCCGCAGGGCTTGGGCGTTGGCCAGCGAGCGGTTAATTTGTTCACTGATACTGTGGGCGGTTGGTAAAGTAATAATTTCGGCGTCACGTTGGTCAACTGCGGTAGTGCCCGTTGTTGGGTAAAGCGGGTAGTAAGCCCCGTGCAATAAAGTCTGTACCGTTTTTTCCGGCCCCCATTTGGCCAAGTTACGTAACTGGTTAGTAATTTGTTTAGTTAACGTTTGCGGTTCGCGGAAGTAAGGTGTAATCAGCAATTGCGGTTGCCCAGCAGTAACTTTGGCCGGTACGAAAGTAAATTGGCACGCCGCCATGGTTAATAACGTTACCAAGCGTTGGTGGTAATCTTGGCTGACGGTGGGTTGTAAAATTTGTTCGGGGGACAAACCAAACGCCTTGAACGAAGCGGCACGTACCAAGTCGTTAACGTGTTCGCGAAACTTGGCGGCGTCTAAACACGGTTTTTTCAGCACATTGGCCGCCGCTTCTAAGTACAGCAAAAAGTCGCTGTGCTCCAGTGGTTGCAGGTTGATGCGTTGAGCGTCAACCCAGTCGTTTTCAAACAACTGGTGCCAACGCAGTGCGGCGTAAGTTAATTGTTCGGTAGCGAATTTAACTTCGTCGGGTGTAGTCCCGTCCCCCGTAGCCAAAACTTGTTGTGCCATGGCGGGCGAATCCAAATAAGTGCTTAAAAAACTCATACCTTATGGTAACAAAATAATCGGTTTTTGCCAAGTTTTAATTGTGCTTAAAGTTCACGGTCGGGAGTACTGCGTTGTGGTGCGGACGTAATTTGGTCTTGGGTGGTGACTAGGTCGGCAACCAAGTCCACCAACTCGGGTTGGATGCGACTGACCGCCAGTGTCGATTTAATCACACTGGGTTCGTAGCCGGCACGGACTAACCCAGCAATCAAGCGTTTTTGGTAATGTTGACAACCGGCCTTAAAAAATACGGATTCGCGTACGTAAGCGGTGACGATGGGTAACGGCAAAGTTTGACCACTGGCTTGTAATTGGCGGTACAGTTCCCCGACCAACCACGGCAAATCGTTAGTGCGCAAAGCCACTGCGTCGTTTAGCGTGGCAGGATTGGGGAAAAACCGTTGGCCACTACTTCATCAATTTGCCGTTGTTGTTCGGGCGTAATGGCCAAAGGGTGCTCGGTTGACAAATGTTGCAACTCTACGTCGCGGTCGTGCTTGATGGGCAAACGAAAATTGGGAAATTGTTGTAATTTCATTTAACTAATATACTTGGTTTGTTGCCGTTTGACAAGGGGTAACCATGATTAAGCCAGTGTTTTACCGAATAAAGCCAACACCGCGTTAACAATACACAAAATCCCGACAATAATGCAAATAATGTCGCCAATCGCGAACGGCGCAATACACAAAATAATGCCGACCACAATTAACAAAATGATACTGATGAAAGTGGTCGTGTCGCGACGGTGTTGTTGCACATAGTTAACCAAGTCAAGCACGCCTTTAATCGCCAGCAAAATCCCAAAGATGATAATAACCCAGGTAGTAATCGTCCAGCCGCAAACAATAATGACGATGCCAATTAAGGCTTCGACCACGCCCCGGGTTAAAGTGCGACTGTGGTGCACGAAGTACCGTACACAGTCGTAAATACCCAGCGCCAAAAACAGTACGCCGACAATCGTCATCAGCACGTTCAACATGCCCATACGCAAAACGATCAGCAGTACGCCAATAACGCCGTACAGTACGGCGGTAATGATATTTTGGTCGTTTAATTTTACTTTGGTCATCACGATAATTTACGCCACGGCGCGCCCTTTGTCAAACAAGTTGTTGGCTTAGCGTTCGTGGTCGGGGGCAATAATTTGGCGCGTAGCCAACGGGTCTTGCGGATCCGCCAATTCTGTCACCACTTGGTACGAACGCAACGCCATGCCCCCCTGTTTGGCTAAGTGCGACAAATACGTACAACCATGGTCGGCAATCGTGCAGGTAGACAACTTGGTCTGGGGGAAGTGTTTAACGTTGAAACTGGTTTCACCGGCTTGGCGTTGGTAGTTACTGGTGGTATAGGCCGCAAAGTTCGCCAGGTCGTGCCACGTGCCTTGGTAGTTAAACGCGTGGTGTGCCACCAGCAACCATTGGTCGCTTTGGCGGCCGTGGGGGGTTGCGCAACTGCACGCCACCCGTTTAAGGCAATTATCCGCGGGTAAAAGCAATTCGATGTGGGCATGACGGTCAAAGCAACCCGGTGCTAACTTTACCGCATAGTCGTTGGGCACTGCTACCTGTAAATTGTCGTAACCGGCAAAGCAACCTTGGGCCACGGTCATCCCGCCGTTAGCGTAGTTTTGTAACCATTCGTCACTGCTCATCGCGTCACGCACGGGGTTGGCGACGGGGCTGGGTGCATGGTCGGCGGTAAAAGTACCCGCTTGTTCCGCTTGGGCAGCCAACATGTCGGCGTGGTTAATCACCCACGGGTCGTCGCGCAAATTCAGGCGCGGCAACTCAATCATTTCGTGGCTGAACGCCGGATAAGTGTGAAATTGGACTACGGTGTGGCCTTGGACACTGAACCCATATAACGGGTTACCGTCAATGTCTTTGGCGAGATAAATTTCTTCAAAGTTAGGACTAACCTTAACTGCTTTTGGGGAGGTATGAATTTGTTCCATAAGCAATTATAACACAAGGTACTTACCGAACGCAATACCCCCGGTGCGAAACCCCGCAGCGGCGACTGCTTAACGCTCGCGGTCGGGGTGTAAATGGTTCGCCACTTGGGTGTTGATCGCGTGTAAATCTTCGTGCTGGCGTACCCACGTGTTGGCTAGGTCGGTTAAATGCTGACGGCCTTGCGACCAAGTTTTTGCCCACGAAGCCGGAATCAAGCAGGTAGATAACTTGTGACGTTCTTGCGGGTGGTCAATGGTTAAATGGTACGGCAACATTGCCGTGTCGCAGTCACTGACGCGGTAGCCGTGGTGGTTATCCGTGCCGTGGAAGGCAAAACCTTGGTGCGCCAGTAACGTCCAACTGTCCCGCGTAACCAAACTACCCCTTTGGTGAGTGTGGTTAACCCGTTTCACCGTGACGGCAGACGCGGTGACCAAAGTGACGTCCGCGTTGGCGTCAAAACAACCGTCAGCCAGTTGCACCGCATAATCACCGGGCACCAGCAAACGTAATTTAGTTTGTCCTTGGAAACAACCAGTGGCAATGGTTACGCCGCCCTGCGCATAGTCCGCCAAGGTGTCTTCCAAGCCCGTGGTTAACGGTGCTAAGCGTGGTTGGTTCGCCAAACGTTCTTGGTGGGCTTGTTGGTTAGTCAGCATACTTTCGTGGTGCGTGGTCAAGGGTACGGGCGCGTACGGTACTTCCCAAATGGGCAATTCGATACTGGTTAACGGGCGGTTGGTCAGTTGGCGAAACTTAGTCAGGGTGCGGGTCTTGGCGTCAAAGTCGTAACCGTATTCCGGCAACCCGTATTCGTCAAATTTTAAATAAATTTCGGCACTGCATTGTAAATTAGAGTTAGTTGTGTTCATACGGATATTATACTACACCGCCCGCCGCAATGGCAATACCCCCCGCTGGTTATAACGTTTTGCCGTCGTCCGCCGGGGTGATGGGTAGGTAACCTTGGGGTGCGGTTGTGGGTCGGTGGTAGGGGTGCAACTTAAAATTGGCGTAGACCGGCATTACCGTGCACGTGGTTAACTTTGGCGCGGGCGCCAGGCTGAACTGGCAACGGGCGTCGTTGGCGCGGAAATCGCGGACAAAGTAACTTTCGTGGCTACCTTCGTGGGCGTAATTAAAATCATAGTGACAAAGTAACGTCCAATTTTCGTGGGCGTAATCACAACCGGTGTCAAAGGTACGGCTGACTTGTTTCAAGGTCATGTCGGGCGCAGTCACTAATTCCACCTTAGCGTCGTCGTCAAAACAACCCCAATCTAACAGCACCGAATAATCACCCGGCACGACCAGTTGCAGTTCTTTTTGGCCGGCAAAACACCCGTCGGCAATCTTTATGCCGCCTTGGGCGTAATCGGCCAGTACTTGTTCAGCGAAAGTGCGGTCGATGCTGTCGGTAGCAGATTTGGGCGTCGCGTAAACTTGTAACGCGGCCAACATGGCTTGGTTGTCCACTTTCACGGGTGATTTTGCCAAATCCCAAACCGGCAACTCGATGCGTTTCACGGGCGCCAATAAATCGGCCAAGGTCGGGTCGTCGTGCAAGTTATAATAGCGTTTCAGCGTGCGGTGATAAGCGTCGTAAGTAAACCCGTATTGGGGTTGTCCGTCCTTAGTAAATTTGATAAACAGGTCGCCACAACGGCGTAAATTACTTGGTTGTTGCATAATGTCATTATACGCGGTGCCACGGTAAAAAGCAACCTTATCCATAAAAACGCAGTGCCCCAACACTGCGTGGTGCGAAATGAAAGGTAAACATTTCATAGCCGCTGGTGCGAGGCGGAAAGTAAACTTTCCGCGGTGCCCCAACACTGCGTGTTGGTGCGACCGAGAGGACTTGAACCTCCACATCTTGCGATACAGGATCCTTAGTCCTGAGCGTCTGCCAATTTCGCCACGGTCGCGCAAGTAGCATATTCTACCCCGAAAACGGGCGGGCGGTCAAGCACCACCAAGCAAAAACGGTAAGCGCGGATACGCCTACCGTTTTCACTTAGTTTTAACGATAATTTACAGTAATTGACTGCGACCCACGATTTTTTGCACGGTTTGCCAATAATTAGCGGCCGGTACGGGTAAGTTCGGCAGCGCGGCAATTTCGGCCAACACTTTGCCGTCTTGCAGGACGTAAATTTTACCGCAGTCGGTGTCCATGTTCAGTGGCGCGGTAATTGCGTCGGGAATCTCGGTGGCAATGGTAATGTTGGCGTCCGTACCTTTGGCGGTCAAGTAGTAAAAGTCTTGCGCCGGGTACAAGGTCACTTCGTCCAGCACCGCGTTCTTGGTTTTCACCGTCTTAATCGGCAAGGTGCGGTCGACCAATAATTGGTTGGTGAAGTTTTGCGCGGCGTAGTCCAGCAGTTCCCGACTTTCGCGGAAGCGGGTTTTGCTGTCGCTGGCACCGATAATAACCGCAACCGGTTTTAGGTCACCGGATTGCGCGGCCACGGTGATACAGTGTCCGGCTTCGTTGGTAAAGCCGGTCTTGCCGCCCAAGCAACTGGGGTACTGTTTAATCAGTTTGTTGGTGTTGGTCAGTCCCGTCACGCGGCCACTGGGGTGGGTTAAATCGTACAGCCACACGTGGTTGAAGTCGCCGTAATGCGGGGATTGCATAATGGCTTGGTACATTTTGGCCATGTCTTTGGCGCAGGAATACGCGCCGGTTGCCGGTAAACCGGTACAGTTGACAAAGTTAGTGTTGGTCGCCCCCACGTCACGCGCGAATTGGTTCATTTGCGCCACGAAGTTTGGTACACTGCCGGCCAAGTGTTCGGCCATAGCCACGCAACTGTCGTTCGCCGACGCGACCACGATGGATTGCACCAAGTCTTTAACCGTGTAGGTACTGCCCGCGTCCAAAAAGGCTTGACTGCCCCCCATGCTGGCGGCGTTATCGCTGACGGTGACCGGGGTGTCCATGGTGATTTTGCCGTCGGCCAACGCTTGGTAAATTACGCCCAAGGTGGCGACTTTGGTCATCGACGCAATCGGCAAGCGGGCTTCCGCGTCCTTAGCGTACAGCACGGTACCGCTGTTGGCTTCCAATAAAAAGGCGGCTTTGGCGGTAATTTGCGGCGCGTTTGGCAAATTCGCCGGTGCAACGGCATCGTTAGTAACGGCCGGTGCGTTCACCGCGTGTACCGGAGTTTGGCAATCTTTGCCCACGCACCACGGTGTGGCGGTTGCGGCGGCGCCGATGGCGGCGGTGGTCATTAAGGTGACGAAAAGTTTAGTTTTGTTCATAGCCGTAGTTTGTCCCCGTTGGTGGGTAATTATACGTCACCGATATTTTTATTGCCCGGTGTAGTGGCTTGTGCTATCATCAGTTATGAACAAAACTTTACACACCATACAAGTAATTACCAAAATTGGCTTAGTTATCGCCCGCGTGGTCTGGATCGTGGCGACGGTTAGTATCGGTTTAAGTGTGGCGGCGATGATTGCGGTAGCGTGCGGTTGGACAGACTTAGTTGCGCAATTAGGTGCCATTAAAATTTACGGATTGGTAAAAACCGACGGCGCGGTAACGACTAATCAAGCTTACTTGCTTTTGGTTGCGGTAGTTTTATTATTGACCGGTGTGGCGGTCATGGCGTGGTTTACCGCCCGTTACTTTGCCCGGCAAGTGCGCGTGGCAACCCCGTTTACTATGACCAACGCCCAAGGTTTGCAAAAATTAGGTCTAATTTGGCTAATCGGCTCGGTACTTACTTCCGCCGTGGTAAGTGGTGTAGTTTGGGGAATGTCGGTGGCGTGGCACACCACAATCAATTTTAACGACAGCGTAGACGGTGGCGTTATTTTGGGTGTCATGTTTTTAGTGCTCAGTTTGTTTTGCCGTTACGGTGCGGAAAAGGTCGGTAATACGGCAATTATACCCCCGGATGACCAAGCACAGCCAAATCAATAAAATCAGGCGCTAATACTTACAACGGTTTGTAAACAATACGTCCCAGTACCGCCCAGAACACTAAGTATTCAAAACACCCCATGATTAAGGTGACCACCAACAACAACAGCGTGCCCCGCAGCAACGGCCACCATAGTCCCCGGCAACGATAACGCTGTTCGCGTACCGTTCGCGCCCACGCGTACACCCAAATCAGCGCGACCAGCAGTACCGCGGTGACCAGCACCAACCACACCAAATAAAACAGTAACAAAAAAATAGCGTTAAACGAATAGTACATGAACGTCCACCACACCGACAAGCATAACCAGTAGCCGTGCATTAAAACTAACGGGAAAATGGCGAACGCGGTAAAGCGTGACAGTAAGGC
>CAPRTS010000007.1 GCA_948695535.1 uncultured Eubacteriales bacterium
AGGCAGGCAGGCAGGCAGGCAGGCAGGCAGGCAGGCAGGCAGGCAGGCAGGCATAAACTAACTATTTTTGGTTGTTTGGTAACCATTGTTATTTTATTGGGCGTGGCGGTGGCTTCCGCGTGCGTCATTAACCTTAAACCCGGGTCAAGTACCGAATATTCCGCCACGCCCATGGCGCTAGGAACTACGGTTAGTGTTGACGAAATTTACGGCAATTGCCATAACGTGCAAACTTTGTACGATTTAATCGGTGGCGGGCAAAACACAACTTTCGAGCGGATTACCGAATTGGCCACGGCAAGGACTTCGGCAGCAGACATTCGGGGTATGACTTATAACAAAACTGCTAACCAAGATGTGCAAGTAACTTTCGGCGGGCAAGTGTGGGACGTGGTATATCTATCAACAACCAGAGATAAGCGCCCAATTTTGACCTTATGGTTAAGTTCATCATTGACCAAAAGTCCGTGGAATCTTTATACCAGTACTACCGGAAATAAGAATTATCCGGCAAAAATGTATAGTACCAGTTATATTCGTGTCGTTACCTTAAATAACGGTGGTAACTACGCCACCAGTGAAACAAACTTAGTTAATTGCCAACCCAGTACTACGGTTGTTTTGTCGCGGTTTACTGTTGACGATATTGAAGAATCGTTGACTAAATTATTGGTCAAACCACAAGCGGTAAGTTGGCAAGAACAACAGTACACGCATGATTTTTTATCGCCAATAGAGGGCGACATGCCCAATGAGGGTTACAGCAGTACCGGTAATTACAGTTGGCAAAATCTTAATCAAGCCGTAGTGGCCAATCCGCGTTATGGTGTTTGGGCGGGTGATTATTGTTGGTTGCCCAGTGTTGCGGAAACCGTTCCGGAAACTGGTATTTGGGGGGTAAACACTAATCAGACAACTAACCCACAAGGAATTAAGACTTGGTTACGTTCGGGTGATGATAATGGTATGTCCGGTGCTGGTATGGGCTTTTGTATGCTGGTCGAAACTGATGGTTCGGTTAATTGTGATACTAATGATTATTGTACTTCGATCCTGGGCGTTCGTCCGGCTCTACACCTTGATTTGCTGGCGTTAAACGCTGCCCGTTCATGGGGGCATAATTACAGTGATTGGGAATTGATTGCCGAGCCGACTTGTGCTGACGGTGAATATACCCGCGTGTGTCAAAATTGTGGCCACCTTGACCACAAGGTAATCCCAGCGGTTACTGCTCATCAGTACGGCGAGTGGTTAATTGTTGGTTCGACAGGGGACAACCAACTATTGTTACGGCGTATTTTTCCTGTTTGCGGTGCTGTGCAAGAAGGTACGGTTCCGCCGTATCGCCACCAAATTAGTATGACCAGTGATGGTTTCGGTGCTTTGGCTTTAACTATAACTATTTACACTGACCAAACTACTGCGTTTACTGGGCAAGACTGGTTGACTTACTTGAACGGTCTAACCAATTTTGATTACCTAATTTGTCACGGTACTTACCATTATTTTCATCCCGAACCCGACGGCGGTGGATACTGGGGCACTGCTACCGTCGTTAAGGTCGATAAATACAGTGAAAACATGTTTACTTATTACTACGTAAGAGTTGATGGGGTAATGGAAGTTAAACACGTGACAATAACGGACTTAACAATCAATGACCAAGTGCAGTATTACGGGTAAGTTTACGTGGATTTTTCTTTACGGACGTATTGTTCGGTAGCAGATTTCTCTCCGTTGAATAACACACGAGTGACGCGGTTATTGTGCGCGGCGACCAACTCGTCGGGCAGAATGTCAATTTGGTCAGCAGTAAAGTATTGTTTGGTGCGTTGGTTAATTACCACGTCGCCAGCAACCAGGTAATCACCGCGTTCGAAACGTAACGGTAATTCGTATAAGTTTTCGGTAGTAATGATTTCGATTAAATACGCTCCGTTGGCTAACGGTGTAGTATTGTGTGTATTAAAAGTATAGGTTTGACCGTTAGTGGTGATGATTAAATCGTTATCGGGGAACCAGTCGATTTGTAAGGCTTGTCCGCGACTTAGTTCAACCGTGTATTCGTGGTTAATGGTTACGGTACCGTTATAGCGTAAAATAAATTGCGTGGTGTTCATATTTAATGATATTCTATAAAGTATGAATTTAATCTCAGAAAAAGACGCCAGTCAATTAAATCCTTTATATTTGGCGTTCGTTGGCGACGCGGTTTGGTCGTACAATATTCGGGCGATAATGTTGCCGGAAAAGATTGCTAATTACAGTAAGGCCAGCGAAATGCACAATATGGCTACTTCCTACGAATGTGCGTCATTTCAAAGTGAAATTTTTGCGGAATTAGAACCGACTTTTTCGTCCTTAGAAAAGGATTTGGTTAAGCGTGCCCGTAATGCCCACAATAATAACGTGCCGAAGTCAACAACTTTGGCTAATTACAAACGCGCCACCGCGGTGGAAGCTTTAATCGGCTTTTGGCACGTTACGGGTAACTTAGGGCGCATCAACGCGGCCTTAAACATTGCCCGTCGTAAGGAGATCCAATACTGATGTTAATTGAAGGACGTAACAGTGTTGAACAAGCCATTAACGGGAACGGCACGGTGGATAAAGTTTTGATCGCGCACAATTTGCGTGACCAAAATTTACTGAACGAAATTAAACAATCGGGAGTAACCTACCAATTTGTGGATAAGGCTGCCTTAGATAAAATCAGCAAAACGAAAAATCACCAAGGTATTGTCGCCTATGTGACCAATTATCAATATTTTGATTTGAAAGATATTATTGACCGAGCCTACGAGAACGGGAAGCAGCCATTGTTGTTAATTCTGGATGGCATTGAAGACCCGCATAATTTGGGGAACATTATCCGTACTGCCGAATGTTTAGGGGTAGATGGGCTTATTTTGCCGAAGCACCGCAGTGTCACGGTAAACGATACCGCCATGCGGGTTAGCCAAGGTGCTGCGTCTAACGTCCGTATTTGTAAAGTGGTCAACATTAACCAAGAAATTCAAAAATTGAAAGACCAAGGCTTTTGGGTCTACGGTGTTGAATTGGGTGGTATGCCCTTAAACAAAGTAAACTTGAAAGGCCCGTTGGTTTTGGTGATGGGCAGTGAAGGGCGCGGCATTCACCAATTGACCCGAAAGTTGGTGGACGGAATTGTGACGATTCCGTTACGCGGAAAGGTGAATAGTCTTAACGTGGGTAGTGCGGCGGCGATTGCTTTATACGAGGTTAATCGCCAAAGGGGTCTGTAAGTGGTAGATCGTGAGCGATTAGTACGCATGCAAGTGCGTCGTTTCGCTAATACCTGCGTTGCCGAAGAAGATTTATGGCAAGAAGGAATGTTGGCGTTGTTAAAAGCCGACCAAACTTATGATCCCAATTTAGGTATTAAATACGAAACTTATGCTAGTACCGTTATTCGTAATCGCTTGATTGACGTCTTACGTGGTTACAAGGCAAAAGACGAAGAAGAACCCCTGGTTGACGATCCGGTGGGTAAACCGTTAGATAACGAAATTGAACACCAACGCAAAGTGCACTTATTGCACAAGGCTTTGGGCAGCTGTACTGCAATTGAACGGGCAATCTTTAATGCCTATTGGCAAGGTTATTCCTACAAAGAGATTGGTGGTATTTTTACTGTGAACTCTAAAAAAATAGATAATACTATACAAAAAATTAAAAAACTGGTAAAATCTTATGATGAAGATTGAAACGCTTGATGGTATGTATGACAGTAACACTTACGTGTGTAAGTTGGGTAATAAAGTGTTGATTATTGATAGCGGGGCCACATTGGACGACGTAGTAGCCAACGTCGGTAAAAAACAAGTGGTAGCCGTGCTGGTTACGCACGAACACTTTGATCATTTAACCAACTGCGTGGCGTACGCGCGGCATTTTAACGTGCCCGTATACGGCACCAGAGAGGTTCTGGACAATTTGAAGTATTATCGCGAGCAATTACCCTCGGCGGAAGAAGCGGGCGTTTATTACCCGATTGTGGGCTTTGATGAGGCGATTACTTTTAATATTATTGGTGATGAACAACCATTAACTTTGGCCGGGATTAAAGTGCAACCGTATCTTTGCCCAGGGCACAGTGCCGGTAGTGTGGTTTACCAAATTGGTGATGCGTTGTTCACCGGGGATTTGCTTTTCGCCCGTGGGGTGGGTAATGTTTATATGACCAATGGTAAACGTTATCTTTTAGCAAGTTTGGAACGTGTAAAAGGGTTGCAGTTCCTAACGGCCTACCATGGCCATGGTGCCCCCAGTGAGTACACTGCACAGCAGAAAAATATTCAAGTATGGTTGAAATGGTTGGCCAGATAGGTTATAATTAAATTGTGTTAGAGGAAATTATTGTTACTGGCGCGAAAGAGCATAATTTGCGTAATGTTGACGTGACGATCCCGCGTAATCAGTTAGTGGTTTTTACGGGGGTTTCGGGGAGCGGTAAAAGCAGTTTGGCTTTTGGAACAATATACGCCGAAGGTCAACGGCGTTTTATGGAAAGCCTAAGTTCGTACGCACGTATGTTTTTGGGACAAATGCAAAAACCCGCGGTAGATAAAATCACTGGGCTATCACCAGCTATTGCTATTGACCAAAAAACTACCAATAATAATCCGCGTTCAACGGTAGGTACAGTGACCGAAATTTACGATTACCTACGCTTACTGTATGCCCGGGTAGGTATTGCCCATTGCCCGCATTGTGGTAAAGTGGTAGAACGGCAAACGGTAGACCAAATTATTGACCAAATTTACCGGGACTTTGATGGTCAGCAAATCCATATTGAAGCTCCCATTATTCGTGGTCAAAAGGGCAGTTTTGAAAAGCGTTTTGAGGAATTGCGCAAAAGCGGTTTTGTGCGCGTTAAAATCGACGGTAACCGTTGGACTTTGGATGAAGAAATTAAGTTAGATAAGAATCTTAAACACAATATCAGTATAATTGTTGACCGTTTACGCGTGTCGAGTGAGGAGCGTACACGCTTGAATGATGGTATCGAGTCCGCTTTACGTCAAACCAAGGGTTTGGTAACCATTGAATGCGGTGACGTGGTAAAAACTTTTTCCGATCAATTCGCGTGCATTGATTGTGGTATCTCGATCGCTGAATTAGAACCACGCAGTTTTTCGTTTAACAGTCCTTTTGGTGCGTGTCCTGAATGTAATGGTTTGGGTTTTGTTACTCGAATTGATCCAGTTAAATTGCAAGCTTGTCATTTTGAATCAATTAAGTACTTGACGCCCGAAGAAGTTATGGTGCGTTATCGAGCCACAACCAGTGACTATGTCCGCAACGAGTTGGCAAAAATGATTGTCGAAGATGAATGTCCGGCTTGTCATGGTCGTAAACTTAAACCGGAGGTCTTAGCGGTAACCATTGCGGGGTATAACATTGCCCAAATAACTGCGTTACCGATTAACGAAATGATTACTGTTATTAAGGGCTTGCAACTGACGGGGGCGGCTGCTATTACCGCAGCCCCGATTGTGAAAGAAGTTTTGGCGCGTTGTCAGTTTTTGGTTGATGTCGGGTTGCATTATTTGACTTTGGCTCGTAGTGCTGGGACCTTATCTGGTGGGGAGAGTCAACGTATTCGTTTAGCAACCCAAATTGGTGCTGGGTTGGTTGGGGTGCTGTACATTTTGGACGAACCAAGTATCGGCTTACACCAACGTGATAATCAAAAGTTATTGGCAACCTTAAAACACTTACGTGATTTAGGTAATACCTTGATCGTGGTGGAACATGACGAAGAAACCATTCGTAGTGCCGATTTTATTGTTGATGTGGGACCTCACGCGGGGATCTACGGCGGTGAGATTGTGGCCACGGGCAAAGTTCAAGATATTATTGATTGCCCACGCTCGGTTACTGGTGCCTTTTTAAGCGGTCGAGAAACTATTCCTGTGCCAACTAAGCGTCGCCCTATCGGTAAACGCTTTATAGAAATTAAACACGCGAAAACAAATAACTTGCAAGACATTGATGTCGCTTTCCCCGTTGGCGTGCTGACGGTCGTTACCGGCGTATCGGGCAGTGGCAAAAGCAGTTTGGTTAACTATGAATTGTTGAATGGCTTACAAAATGGTGTCGGTAAAGAATATATAGACAAAATTATCCGTATTGACCAAAGTCCAATTGGTCGCACGCCCCGCAGCAATCCCGCGACCTATACCGGTGTGTGGACGTTAATCCGCGAACTGTTTGCGGCCACGCGTGATGCCAAGGAGCGTGGTTTTGGCGCGGGACGTTTCTCGTTTAATGTTGCCGGTGGGCGTTGCGAGAATTGTGAAGGTGATGGTACCAAAAAAATTGAAATGCACTTTTTACCCGATATTTACGTGCAGTGTGACGTCTGTGGTGGTAAACGTTTTAACCAAGAAACTTTAGCGGTTAAGTACAAAGAAAAAAACATTTGGCAAGTGTTGGCTATGTCAGTTGACGAGGCTTGTGATTTTTTTGCCAATGTACCGCGAATTTACAAAAAGTTAAAAACCTTACAAGACGTTGGGTTAGGCTACATTAAATTGGGTCAACCCGCTACTGAATTATCGGGCGGGGAAGCCCAACGCGTGAAATTAGCCACTGAATTGTGTAAAGTAATGACCAATAAAACCATTTATCTTTTAGATGAACCGACCACGGGGTTATCGACGTACGATGTCAAAAAATTGATTGCTGTATTAAACCGTTTAGTTGACGCGGGCAGCACGATGGTAGTTATTGAACATAATCTGGACGTTATTAAAGTGGCCGACTATATTATCGACCTTGGTCCAGAGGGCGGTAATGCCGGGGGGCGCATCGTGGCCAAAGGTACTCCCGAAGCGGTTAGCCAAGTAACCGCTAGTTTTACCGGACAATTTTTACGCGATTTGTTACCCGGTGTTAAATAATATTTTCCCAACTGGTGCCAAGATTATAGTGGTGAACCTTAAACAAGTATTGTAGTTTAGTTAAGGCATTCATGGTTTCCTCTTTGTTGCCAAAGTTAATAAAATTTTTGGCATAAATGATAGCGTCACTGATTTGAAACGTTTCGGTGTGTTTGACGATAAAGCACAGTGCTTGTTCGCGCTTTAACCATGTTTGCTCCATGGCGGCGATGCGTTCCTTATTTTCGTCAGTATCAACGCTGTCGTCGCCACAAACCGAAACGCTGGCCAATAAAGTGTCCAGTTGTTGGTTTAATAACTTGAAAGTTTGATTGACGTAAACTTGTTCCCAAACTACACCCCCAATGATTAACAGTAAAATAACCAAAGTTGCAAGCCAACGTTTCATAAAGACACCTTCTTACCTTCCCCTTTGGGAACCACCGAAATTTTGCCATTGCTTTCCAAAATAGCGTAATCAATATCTTGCAGATCAAAGACATCTTTACCGCGTAATAATTCTAGCAGTTCATCTTCGCAAATATCCAATTGCTTTAATTTCTTGTGGTCAATGCCTTTGGGCGTAACCACAATTACCGGTGATCCGGATAAAATTTTGCGTACAGTTTCGCTTTTATATTGTAACTTGACAACAAAAAAATGTATAACTTGAATTACCAGTAGCGGCAAAATTCCGTACCAAATCGGAATGGTGGGGTCAGACATCGGGATGGTCGCCAGGTCGGCAATAATCAGTGTAATGACTAACTCGAATGGCTCCATTTCGCCAATTTGGCGTTTACCCATCAAACGCATTACTACAATCGCAATTAAATAAATAATAAAAACTCGTACGACAATCGTTAACATTAAATTGATTATTGCCGTTTCTTAGGCAGAATAATCAAGTTGGTTGTCCACGCCAAAATAAAAAAAACAGTTAAGGCTAAGGCTCCGGCTAAACTTAAATTTAACCAAAGTGGCAAGATAGGGCAAAAATGATAAGTGAAGAACCCAACCGTTAACGCGGGGAGAGCAATCCCCGTATAGGCCGTAATGGTGACTAAGGTGCGGTCGGGACTGTGCCAGTCAGTATATTTACGAATGGCCATGATATTTAGGAACGAAGACACGGTCATACCTAAACCTAACCCCAGTAACACCGCATCAGCACCAATGATCGCGGGCATAAACCAAATAATAATGAACAGTAAAACGGAACCAATCGCATAATTACGAATAGCAAGACCTTCCTTGTTCAATGAGTTTAAGGTGGTATTGGTGATTTGTGATAACGATAAGGGAAGCATCGCCCATGCCGAGCGGGATAGGTAAATACCACTGGTAGCGTCAGCGTATAAAAATGTACCAATAGGTTCACCCAAAGCAATGTAAACCGGGATAAAAATAAAGTTAATGAAAATGGTAAATTGCAGTACTGTCTTGATTTGGTGGCGAATGGTACGCCATTGTTTTTGCCCCGCCATAATTGATAATTCAGGAACCAAAGCGGTAGCCAAAGACGAAATCACGGTGGACGGAATTGTCAACAAGGGATAAGTCATTCCCACGATAACGCCTAATTGTGAAATGGCGGTAACGTTATCCCAGCCCGCGGCCACAAGCCGTAACGGTAACAAAATTGAAATAAGCGGAAAAGCTAAACTGCCTAAGATACGAACACCCGTAATGGTGGCTGCTGACCTTAATAATGGTTTAACGTAATGGGGACGAGGCCCAGTGGCATGGGCAAATTTGTTGCACTTGATAAAAATAAGTACTACCACCATTGCGGAAACAATACACGCACCACTGAAAGCCCAAGCACTCAAATGGGCTAGGTCGGCAAAGAAAAAAGTAAAACCCAAGAAAAGTACGAACAGCAGTACACGGGCAATTTGTTCAATTAACTCGGTTAGTCCCAATAAGAAAAAACGTTTTTCGCCCCACCAAACTGCCCGCAGTACAGCGTAAACACTGCTGGCGATAATGGCAGGTAACAAAGCAATCAAAATGCCGATACTGCGGCGGTCAGTAAAAATGAAACCTAGACAACCTTGGCACAGTAATACGATGGCACATAAAATTAATGACGCTATCACGCCAATCAGTAAGCCCGCTAAGGTAATGTGTAAAACCTTATTGCTACCACGTTCGGTTTTGGCTACTTCTCGCGAAATTACCAAGGGCAGGCCACTGCTGATAACGGTCAAGAGAATCATGAAAATACTCATTGCCATTTGGTAAACGCCCAGCATCTCGGCGCCCAAAATACGTGATAAAAAAATGCGGAAGATAAAACCGATGATGCGTGTCCCGACGGCAAAAGCGGTAATGACCAAGACAGATTTCGCGAAGGCACGCATACACATTATTATGTTGGTGAAAATCAAATATGAAAAGGGGCAGTTGTTTGAAATTGCCCGGACGTGCGGAGTTGCTCCGTGTACGATTATCTTGGCAAATCGCTGTCGCAACGAAAATGAATTACCGGCCACCATTTATGTGCCGGTTACAACGGCAGTCCGATGCCAAGTAATTCCTTACCCAAAGTAATAGATTTGTTGATTGTTATCGATAAACTTAATGCGGTTGCCAGATTTCGTGTAAACCATCACGTCACTGAATTTAGCCATTTGGTCGCTGAGCACGTTTTGTTGGCGTCCAATCGCTTGTTGAAAAGTTAAGTAATAATCATTACCTTTTTGGGTGTAGGTGCCCAGACCTAAGAAAAATAAACCCTTGTCCCGGTGAACGATGCGAATGTGAAAAGTACCGTTGTCGTACAATTGCAGATCGGAATCTTGAAAATCGGCAGCAGTGTACTCCGTATGCTCAACGGCCGCAACGTGATAACCGTTTTTGTTAAAAACCGTGAAGTAAACCAGTAGGCCAATGCCGACCAGTGCCACGCTTAACGAGGCAACAATAATACTCCATTTAATCCCACGTCGCATTAGGCAACCTCCTTAGAAAATACCAAAATAGTGACCTCGTATTCTAAATAGCGTGTCTCGTCAGGATTTTCTTGGGTGATTTCAACCCGCGAAGGTTGCGTCTGACGGAAACAAATCGTAGCGTCCGTACTGGTCGCGGTTAGCGTTTGCAATTCGTTTTTGTAAATAAATTCAATATTAAAGGTTGTGTTTTTAACACCTTCTTGATATTTGGTAACGATAAAGGGTATACGTTCGTTAGGTAAACCAACTAAGTGTAATTCGCCGGTTTGACGGTCGGTATTGATTTGCAAATAACTTGCGTGGTTAATCGTCACGTCGGTAAAAACGTTTTCGCGAATTTCACTTAAATAATATTTTTGACCAAACTCAACAGCACCATTGATGGCACCAGTGTTCGTACAACAATACCACGTTACGCCAACTGCCGTAGCAATGATGGCTACGACTAAAATAACGATAAGACTAATTGTTGTGCGACGCTTCATCTTTAATATTATCTACTTTTGCTGATTTTTCGGCAACAATTTTCTTATGAGTATCTTTAAGTTGCATATCACGGGCGTAGGTAGTAGTTTGGTGAGTAATGTGCTTATTGAATTTAGTACGACGCCATAAGAAACTAAATACCGCCAAAACAATTGCTATTGCGGTAATCAAAGTCGGAATCAAGTACCACCAATTTTCGCCAAAAAAATTATTCTTATCGCTATCGTTACTATCATTATCGGTTGGTTTATCGTCAGTGGCGGTGGCAACTTTAACAAGTTTATCGTTGGCGCTTAGGTTCTTGGTTGCTAAATTGTAATCAGTCTCGGTCATTTCCGTAACCGTCAAAGCGGTTATGTACAAATGACCGTCATTAAAAGCGGTTACATCTTTGCTGCCTAAGGTAACTAATAAGTTTAAGGTTGTGGTTGTAGAAGTGGCCTGGCAGTAGAAATTATAAGTCGTCAGTGCGTCAGGGGTGTTAGCGTCGAGTTTAACGGTGAAGTAATCATCAAAACCGTTTAATTCTATAAAAGCATTCTCGCCACGAGCGGTAAGCGAAACGCGGTAGTAATTATCGGTTGTTAAATTGTAGTCCAAGCCGTATTTGGTAACAATAGTGGTTTGTTCTTCGTTACGTAAAGTAATACCATCGCGGTCAAAACCAATAGCCAACTTGTCGGCCACAGTATTATCGGTGGTTTGCCACAATCCGGTAAGGTTAACGGGACTGGTTAAATCAACCGTAATCAGGGTCGTAGCGTTCGCATCATCGAATGGACAAAATTCAGTATCGCTACGGAAGTTATCTAAAAAGGCGGTACCCGCTTTTTGTAAGGTAAAAACTAATTGGTAAGCACGACTGGCTGCGTTAGCATGTTCGGTAATTGCTAATTCGTAATGACGCCACGTATTATCTTGGATCGTAAATTTACTTAATTCCACACCATCGGTGGTTTGAAAACTGACCGACAATGGGGCAGTGTCTAGGGCATGCGCGTCAAACGAAAAGTAAGTAGTTTCGCCCGCGGTGGTGGTCAGTGTGGGACTGGTGACTTGGTTAGTGGTCGCGGTGCCGTTGTGCAACATGTAGATATTATTATTTTCGCGATAATTTTGGTTAATTTTCCCCGGATTATCCAGTCCGTTAAAATACCAAAAGGCGGTGTTGACAATGCCGTTGGTGGTTTGTTCGGTTGTCCAACTGTCGGCTTTTAAGGGGTAGGGGTAAGTGTTGCTGTTCACATTCGCAGCGGTACCTAATTCAAAATTACCATTAGCCACCGACCAATCTTCAGCACTATTCAACTCGTTGGTGCCTTGCACGCCCAACGCGTTGGCATTGGTCACGGCGTAATCACCCGCTACACGATAAATGCGTAAATCGTCCAAAGCGACCCAACCGGTAACTTTACCTTCGTCTTCATTGCCTAAAACAAAACTCAACATGAATTCTTGTTTAGCGTCGTAGCCTGCGGTATAGAAAATGGTATTTAATTGCCAGCCGTTATAATTGGGGTATTCGACGGCAGTAATCTTTTGGTAAGTGTTGCCAACGCAGAAATAAAATTGTGCTAAATCACTGGGCATTAACGAATAGAATTGAAACATATAAACTGCGTGCGGTAACGGTTGAAAAGTGTATTTACTTAAAGTTAAACGGGTATTATTGCCGTGGGCGGCCATTAACATAACATCTCCTTGACCGTCCTTAGCGTAGAAAGTATGATGATCATCGGTAAAATTCAAACGCGTAGCGACTAAATTATTATTGATGTTATTGGTGACAATAACGTTCGGTTGGGTACTGGTCGGGGCAGTAAAGTCAGTATTGGTTACGACTTGCACTTCCTCAACGGCAGTGTGGTCGGTTAAGTTGTAATACACTTGGTCGGCACTGTCTAAGGACGCAACGGTATTATTAAAGGTGGTGACTGGCAAAGCGGTGACGGTCAGGTCACAAAAATACGCGGCACCATAAATCTCTTGATTAGGACTACCAAAATACAGTAACGCGGATAAAGTTGTGGCGACTAAACGGTCTGTCTGGATCATGAATTTGGCAGTATGCCACGCTCCGCGGGCGTGTAACGGCAAGTCATAGTCGCCTAAATAAAAATGACATTGGTCGGCAGGGTCGCCCATAACCCAGTACTCGACAGCAATTTCGTAGTAACTGTTGGCCGCCAAAGTTATTTCATTAAGACTCAAATTACCACTGGTTTTGGTATTGGCCTTGTTTGCCAATAAAAGGTAAGGATTGCGTTTGCCAATTTGACTGCTATCCAGTGTAATGTCACGGTAGGTTTTGTTATTGTGGTAGGTGTCGTTAGTTTGATTGGTAACTCGCAGTACTGTCAAATTGTCATTAGTGTTTTTTTGCCAATTATCTAAATTGTAATCCGTCGTGCTTTGTTGGAAAGGAATTGTTTTTTGCGCCGGTGCTGTATATTGGTAAGGACTGGTCGTGGCTGTTAACGCACTTAGTCCCGTTGCCGCTAACGGAGTGACGGGACTAAATAGTATGACGGCAATAACGATTAAAGCACTTAAAATAATAAGTAATTTTTTTTTCATAGAACAACTAATAGTTTATACTACAATTGCTATTTTTAGCAAGGGAAAAACTTTTACATATAATCTATACAAAAAATAAATTTTGTGTTATCATTGGAACATGAGTAAAGTTGCAATCATTGAATTAGGTACTAACCAAATTAAATTATCCTTGGTGCGTATTGAAGAAGGTAAGTATTTTGAAATCGAAAAAGAATATGCGGAATTTGTGGGTATCGACCACCACTTGGCGGACAGTGGTTTAATTAAGACCGTTAAAATTAAAGAATGTATCACCATTTTACAAATGTATAAACAAATTGCTTTGGCAAATCACGTGGATCAATTCTATTGTGTAGCATCGGCAAATTTAACCAAAGCCAAAAATTATCTTTCGTTTATTGAAGAAACTAATGCTGAATTGGATTTGGACTTTAAATTGCTAACCCAAGAAGAAGAAATAAATTCCTTATATACTGCGGTAGTTAACACTTTGGATATCAACAAAGGAATTATTGTTTCTATTTCAACGGCCAGCACGCGTATTATCAATTATTGTCGTCGTGTGGTCTTGAATAGCCTGACTATTCCTGTGGGTGCCGCGAATTTTACCAATGTTGAAGACTTTAAGCAGGAGTTGCAAAACGCTGGTGACATGTTCAAACAAGTTGATCGCGAAGCTCCGATTATTGGTTCAGACGAAATCTTCACCAGTTTTGCTCGCTTATCACGCAAGAAAACTAAATACCCACTTGATCTGGATCATAATTACAACACGACCAAAGATAATTTCCAAGCCATCTTATCTTTTTTGCAAGGTTTAGATGTCGAGAAGGGCGCCAAATTAAAAGGCATTTCGGCTAATGGTATTGGCTACATTATGAACGGCATGCAAATTGCTTTGGCGATTATGGACTTTGTTGGGTTAAGTAATATTGTGATTAACCGCAATGCCCGTAATGTTGGTTTGGCTTACCGTTTAATGATGGGGGAAGATGAACGTCCGGTTACGGATGTGTGTTTGAACAGTGTGGAAACGGTACTGTGGGCGAATGGACTGGACATGGAGCAAGCCAAATACCATTATTTCTTAGCGACTACTTTGTATTCGCAATTAAAAGTGTTGCACAAATTACCCCGTGTCTTTACTCGCATTTTGAAAGTGGCAACCTTATTATATAATTTAGGGCACACGATAAATCAACTGTCGTTTAATAAGATTACCTATTACGCCATCTTAAACGCTAATCTTTACGGTTTAAGTCATAAAGAGATTGTGATGGCGGCGTTTGTGGCCAGTTGTCGTAACTGGGATGACTTTATGCTGGCAGAATGGGTTAAATACAAAGACCTGATGAACGAAGATGACTTGGTAGCGGTGCGCAAGTTGGCGATCATTGCGGCTATGGCGGATATCATGAACATGCGTAAACAAAAAGTAGTCAAAGATATTTCTTGTGACGTGTTGGGGGACAGCGTAATTATTAAATTGGTAACTGATACAGATATGAAAAAAAATAAAGTTGACGTTGATGCGGCGAAGACTGAAATTTTCTGCTTGCGTAAATTAGCAAAAGAATTTACCCGTATTTATAAAAAGAATGTTGAAATTTTGTGATGCCAGCGGCGACAAAATTGCTTGCCATAACGCGAAATAGTCAATAAACTAACATTGATGATGAAGAAAGTGGGGAAATGGGCAGCCATTGGCCTGGGTGGCTTATTAGTCTTGGCGGTCATTCTTTTAATCATTGCTAATATGATTGAGAGTCGCGACATACTCAATTTGGCGGGTATCAACAGTCCTATTTTCGGTTACGGCATGTTGTTGATTCCGTTGTTGGCGTTGGCGTTTATTTTATTTAAATATTTTGATGTGGATAGTAAAGGTAAAAGTAAAACGGGAAAAGTATCCCAGTTCTATTCTAACCGTTGGATGACTAACAGTGAACGTGATAAAATTTACCTTTACACACGGGCTTCACAGTTAAAATCAATGAACAAAACGGGGCCATTGGCACGTTTTGAAGCAATTGGCAGTGATATTCACATTAACATGATCCCCAAAGATTACCACAGTATTGTTTTAGGTACTACCGGTGCCAATAAAACCCAAGGTTATGTTTTCCCGTTTATTTATACTTTGGGCTTTTCTAACGTTAAACCTAATTTGGTGGTTACTGACCCCAAAGGGGAAATTTATAACACAATGGCCGAAACTTTGCGCCAACAAGGTTATGACGTGCAGGTCTTTAATTTAAGTGAGCCTACGCGCAGTTCGCGCTGGAACCCATTTGAAAACGCGTGGAACATGTTTCAACGTGCTCAACACATTGAACGTGAAATCAAACGCTACGAAAATGCTGATCCGGCCAAAATGGGGTTACGAGTGGTGGCGTCCAGTTATCCGCCGGTTTGGTATGCTTTTAATGGTATTGCGTTCCCCAGCAAAGAAATGGCCGAAAACGAGATGCGTCTTTTCAAACAACAACTGATTTCTGATGCCGAAACCGACATCAAAGATATCTGTGCGGGAATTTGCCCAATAGAAAATGAAAAAGATCCCAGTTGGGAACAAGGGGCTCGCGATTTGATCCAAGGTACGGCCATGGCAATGTTGGAAGACAGTTTGAACCCCAGTTTAGGTATGACTCGTGAAAAGTTTAATTTCTATAATATTGCGAAGATTTTGTCTTTGCGGGATAACGATCCGCAAGCCATGTTCAAAACTATTAAGAATTATTTTGAAGGGCGTGATAAATTATCTCCCGCAGCCGCTTTGGCACAAACGGTTACGTCCAATGCGGAAAATACCATGCGTAACTACTTCGGTATCGTGACACAAAAATTATCAATGTTTAATGACAAGGGAATCTGCTATATTACCAGTGGTACTGACGTTCGTTTCGAAGACTTTACCAAAAAACCAACGGCCTTCTTCTTGATTATCCCCGACCAAATTAAAGTGCGTCACCCGTTGGCTACTTTATGTATCTCGCAACTATATAAAGCGTTGGTAGCGGCGGCGAATCAGCGGGGCGGTAAATTGCCGTGGCCAACTTATTTTGTACTTGATGAGTTTGGTAATATGCCCAAGATTAATGATTTTGCAACCATTGTTACTGTCGCTCGGTCGCGCCGTATTTTCTTAACCTTGGTTTTGCAAGATTATAAGCAGTTAGAAACCATTTATGGTACCGAAAGTGCAGTTACCATTCGTAACAACTGTAACCACCAAGTGTTTATTGGGGTTAACGACATGGATACTCGTAAAATGTTTTCGGATTTAATGGGCGACATGGAAGTTACTACTGAAAGCAAAAGTATCAGTCGTAATACGGGCAAGGCGGCCAAAGATGACGCTAACGGTGGCAGTGAATCGACCAGTACTAATACGGCCAGTCGTCCGCTGTTGCCTCCTAACGAATTACTGGATATGATCCCGGGAACAATTTATATTTACTGTTTTGGCTTCCATCCGTTGAAAAGCAAGGTTACTTTATTTTATGAATGTCTTAATAAGGGCTTAATTAAATTAGTGCCGACGCCAGATGTTTACGTGCCGGGTAAGTTTTTTGACGAAGCCGCGGTTTATTATGATATTCGTCGCCGTAATGATATCGTAATTCGACGTATGGATACCGTACAAAAGAAAGATCTATTTGAATGGTAGGATACCAGCATTTTGTTGACGATATAAAATATTAAAATTATAATTTAACCATACTATGTTGGGGGAACGAATGAAATACGGGCGAGGCCGGGTAATTGCTGTCGCACTGTTAAGTACGGTGCTGGCTTTGTTGCTGTCTGGTTTCGGTTTTTTATTAGGTTTCAGTAATTTGCAAACCCAAGCTGGTGATAATGATAATTACGATCCTTATCATATTCCAACTTTTGACGAAGCCTATGTCTTTGACCCAATTACCACTTCTGGCGAAATAACCTTGGGGCAAAATGCGGGGGCGGCAACAATATTTGCTTTACGTGATGAAAGTTACCGAAGTGATAGTGTCACTGCTTTGTTTAACGCCTCCCAAAAATTAGGTTTTAGTTCTTTACGCAACAAACGCAATCGCGATCCTTACGCCTTGTTTACTGACGCTGATATGCAAAGTATTGTTAATGGTATTGGCATGAATGATTATGGCGTCAAGTACGACGATAATAATGGTAATGGTCAATTTGATTATGAAGACCAAAACGGTAATGGCCAGTTTGATGTCGGGGAAGACACGAAGCAAGATAAGTTTGTGGCTTATTGTTTGCAGACGCCGGTGATTATGTTAGATACGATTAACGTTAACCAAGCAATCGTTTTTGAATTGTTGAACTTGCCACTGGCACCGTCAATTAACAAAATGACGCAAAATGGGGAGAATATTCCTATTAAAAATATAGTTTTGGCCAGTGGGCAAAATGCGGATCACGTTTACGGCAGCAGTTTTACACAGACCACGATGCCCATGACCAAAGAGGAAGTTAAAGCTTTTAATGACCAAAAACGCCAAGAAATTATTCAAGGTAACGTTGGCTTAAACAAAGGTGATCCGGGTTGGATTGACCCCGATGACCCCGTTAATTATTTGGATTACGACGCTATGTTGGCAAAAAATACCTACGAAATGATTGGTGCGGGGGCGGTAGCCAGTTGTGGTACCAGCCTGCGCGGGGTTTTTAATCAAGAAGGGTTGTACGAATTTGATTTTACTTTATCGGTGCCGGGAGCTAATGGGGTGATAACCGAAATCAAATTGGCGTTTGCTTTTTATATCACTGATCGTTCGCATTATACTGCTTACCCCAGTTTCCCTGACGAAAATCGGGCCGCGGGCAATGGTAATGTTTATAATTATTCTTTTGGTGGCGAATATCCTATGGTCACTTATAACGAAAACTACTTTGATGTTGTTATTACCAGTACGGAAAAATATGCTGACAGTGCCAATGATGATAGTATTCAAAATGCCGGCGACGGACGCACTTTGCAGTTTTCTGCGGTGGGGGAATATACCATGACCAGTTACCTGAAAAACTATTATTTTTACGTTGACCAAGCTGACCCGAGTAAAAGTATTTATCGCGAACTGCGGTTGCCGCGTTACCGTGCTAATGTTAGTGTTCTTTATATTCGTGGTTTCCAAGCCTATTATGGTGGACAACACAACCAACCCGAATACAACGGCCCGTTACCATTTTACAATGCCAGCACTGTTAACAGTAACATAACGCCATGGGTAACCAATAACCATTATAACTTGGTCGATATGGTGAAAAACAAAAATCCTGACGCCAATGCGACTCTCGCTTACGCTAAGTTATTGACTGATGTGCTTGATCGTGAAGATGCCAAAAAAGAAGATGACTCCACAAAATTGGTGCCAATTCGTACTAACTTCCCACCCGTACAATTTGTCGGCAACGTCAATCACGCCTATGGTGCCGGCTTGGGCGGGGAAAACGTGCGTTTATCGACCGTCAGTTTCAAAGGTGTCGATGATTTTTCGTGGGGTGAACCGACTACTTATGAGCCGGGAAAGCCTTTTACTGATGCGGGTCGCTACTTGGTAATGATGTATTTCTGGGTTAATAAAACCTTATGTCAACAAACCTTTTACTTTGAAATTAGTAACGCCTTAGAAATGAAATTTGCCGTTACGGGTACTGAAGGGAAAGGTTACGAGATTTTAGAATATGACGAATTAGTACGTAAGGGGGGACGAGCACAAGGTAAAGCAATCACAATTATGTATAACGGTGCAACTAAATTAGGTGAATTTGAAGTGCCACCGACCATCACTTTGGAACGGGCGTCATTAAACGACCCACGTCATTTTACCGATATAGAAATCAACAAGGCAACTGATGGTTCTTTTAATTTTTATTTGGCACCGGCATGCTATCGTTTAACTGTCGTTTACGGAGCCTATGGTCAAGCCGCAACGGTAATCGAATTGTTGGTCGATAACACGTCCGCAACCAATATAACGACCACTGCGCAATACCAACAACCACGGCTAAGCAATTTACCCACCAATACAGCGATATGGGGAATGGGAAATATTACCTTATCGTGGGATAAAAAAGTCAGTGGCATTGGTTTCCGTAACGTTCAGGTTGATTATTACCGCAGTTTAATTGAAGATGCCAAGGCAGATCCTAATGCAGCCATAAATTATACTAATTACGACCCCAGCCAAACCAATTTGTTTGCAACCACAATTTTTAGTGAAGAACGTACTGCCACTCGTGATTATACTCCGGTGTTGGCGGACGACCGCTGGTGTTTAACGGAAAAATTTAATCAAGCCGGAGTGTATTTGATTACGTTGACTGATGACGTGGGTAATGAAACACAATATTTATTGATCATTGATGATGCTAAACCAACGTTTGTGCAAAAGTCGCCCGCACCCGTTAATTCGTCTAATGTAGTTGCCTATGATAAAAATGGTATTAATGTCGGCTTTGGTCGCAACAAAATGGTGATGTTCAATGTTGATTTAGCCAATGATGCGCCTTTTAAGGATTGGCAACAGTTTGCTGACTTGCGTGAGCAACAACTGATTGTACCGACGGCAACTGGTAAATACGCTTTGTCAATACCGTTGGCCAAGGCCGAAATGAACGTTAATGGGGGAGTATACGAAACTTTAAGTCGAGCTGAGCTGGAACTTGGTTATAAAATTGTCTATAAAGATGATACTTACTACTTTCGCGTTACTGATGTCTTGGGTAACGTTAGTGAGTATTATATTATTCTTAGTAACGACATTAGTCGGGGCATTATTTACGCGGAAGACAGCGAGCAATCGTTTTCCAGCACGCGGGGTTTTTTGGCGAATAATAAACCCAACATGATGACCAGTTTGGTTACCGCTAAGGGTGGTATGACGAATCGTAATTATTTGACTTTTTCTTTTGACCAAGTAGAAAAAGGAGCAACCGCTTATCGGGTAAGTACAATAAAACTGGAATATTACCCATTTACCTTTGATACTAAATCACCGAATTATCCGTTCGCGGCTAATCCGGTAACTTACTTACGTGGCCGTCAAGACAGTGCGGGAATTATTTACCGAGTTGATAATAGTGAACAAGGTGATGGCAAGGGCACATTCCGTTTGGCACTTTACAACAGTGGGGAAATTACTCCGCGTGGTTTGTTTATAATTACGCGTACTTATGAAACCACAAGCAGTGATGATACAACGCGGGCGTATTATTTTATCGTTGATGACCGACCAATGTTGTCTTACGAAGCGAACGTCTACCAAAGTGATCTGCGGATTCGTTTCGGTGCCGACGATAAAATCGCTAACGCCAAAAAGTTTGAAGATTTCCATTACGAATTGCGTAGCAATCGCGCTGCCGAAATTGCTGGTTATAGCAGTAAGTATCATGGCACCACGCGTTATTTGGGTTACGACTTTCCGTCGTTAATTCCCCGATTCAGTTGTGTCAATAATGGTCAAACAACCAACCTTGGCGAAGGGGCAATCAACGTGGTTTTGGGTAACGAATCGACAGGTGATGTTAATTACAAATTAGTTGTGGCTGATAACGCCCGTAATTTCCCCGTCTTGTTGACTGGTGGAGCCATCACGGAAATAATTCCTACCGGCAAAAGTACAAGTGCTAATTACAGTGAATTGTTATTGATATTGGATACCGGCTATGGTACTAAGGCTCAATTGATCAAGAACGGACAAAATAACACGCCAATTACTAACACTCAAATGGAATACGATGTTGAGACGGGCGTTTACACTTACGTTGTTGATCCCGATGACATCAAGACGTTGACTTTTGAATTTACAAGCGATCCAGATAGTCTTTATGCCGACATTGATATTGAGGAAACTACCGCCAGTTGGTTTACCATCGGCTTAGACCACTCAGCGTACATCGCGCCGGAAATTGACGGAACAATCTATCGTTACGACATTGCTAATACTTTTCTCAACAGTGCCGGTTTCCGTAGTGGCGCAAGGGTTGGGGTCTCGTTAATTACTAAGGATAACCAACACACCGATTACAATATTGTTTTTGATTTGGACGATGGAGAACCAACCTATAACTTACGCCGCATTATCGAACAAGATAATTTAGCAAAAGACTTGGCGGAAATTCCCGACGGTTATATTTACGGGTTGAGTACAAAATTTGTTTTTGCTCCCGACACTACTGGTAATCGTTATTTGGATACCAAGGAAATTTCTTACCGTGAAGTTAATTACCAAGGTGACGGTTCCTTGCCGAAAACTATTTTCCGCTTAGATTCAGGTCTAACTTTTGCCGATATTGTTGGCTTACGTGACAACGAAATGAAATACTTCCGCATTACGGAAACTGATTACGCAGGACATGTTGATGATTACGTTGTGCAGATTCAGGGTAAAAAATACAACGGGGCTGTTACTTATGTGGGGGCTATTCCTGATAAGAATACGGACGATGGTACCGTGTTGGGAATTGAAATGCGAGTCGCGACTGCCAGCGCACAACAATTTTACCGTAATAACAATTCCTTTAAATTTGTTAATGGTGAAGAATATTATGCCGTCTACTGTGGTACCGCCAAATGGTATTTGAACGGTAAGGCAGGAACAGGAGCCAGCAGTGAAGCCGAATTAGTTGCCGTCTTGAACGAATGGATAAACGACGCCACGGAACTTGGTCAGCGTTGTCGTTATGTGCTTTATGACCGAATGGGGGAACCTAAGGTTTTTGCTTGTTATAATTTACGTGAAGACGCAGTGAAATTACAGTTAGAAGCGTATAATCTAATTCCTGACGCAGTGGTCACCAGTCCGGTTTGTTTGCAGACTGTTAACTACGATAGCTTGCCTTTGATTTTGAAAGATCCGGATTTGGCAAAGTTTTATCAAATTAAAATTACCGATGTCGCTACGCAAAGACCACTTGATAATAACTTGACCTTTACTTTGGGGATAACCACTTTATATAATATCAGCCAAGGACAAGAACTGATTATTGAAGTTACTGACCCCTTTAACCGTGTTAGTATAACTGAGTATCATGGTCAAGACGAGGTGGGTTTGCAATTTGCACCTTACGGTAATACGGTTGATATTGAGGGAGTGACCTATGTCGGCGACAGTCGCGGTGTGCAATTTTCGTTCTTGCGTACGGTTTACACCATTAACGTTTACAACGCTGATACGGGAGCGTTAGTTGGTAACTTGCCGACCTTTATTCAAGGTGATAAAGTCACTTATTCCTTTGTGCCGTCGGCGTTACGCGCGGATACCACTCGGTACCGCCTGGAAGCCGTAGGGCGTTCCAGTCATGCTGTTCTATACGAAAAAATCTTTGCTTTTGATACCCGTTTACCACAAGTAATTTGGACAAAAAGTGATGACCAAGAAATTGCGGTTAACGATCATACTTTCACTGGTACAATTAATCTGCACGTGGTCCCCAATCCGATGTTACGTTTCAGCACTACGGTAAGTTACCAACGTACGTTTAACGGTATGGTGGAACAGGTAACCTTACCGAAGGGAATAGAAACTTTCCAATTCGACCAAAGTGGTGATTACGTGGTAACCTTACGTAACGCAATTTGGGCAACTAGTGTTTATAATTTCAAAATCGCCAATACCAGTGAAGCCTTAATAAATGTTTACGACGATGATCAGTTATTAACCCCCAGTACCAGTATGTACTTTTATCAAGGCGTACCAATAAATAATTACATTTTTACCATGGAAACACGCGTTAATGATAATGGTGTAGAAGAATTGTTAGATTTGACTAATTATGAGGCGCATGGCTTACGTTTTATTCCTGCCGAAACCAGTAACCGGCAATTGGTATGGCGTAATGAAAATCAAGCGTTTCAAGAGTATGACCGTCAAAACAATACCTTGGTATGGCGTTTCGCCGTAGTGTCAAAAGATGAATTTGGACAAACGGTTTACACTAATGATTTATATTTGGCAACTACGGGGGTTCCGCGTGCTGACATTAAAGGTTTTACGTTGGCCATTAACGAAGATAATTTGCGACCATATCACGAAACTTACCGAATTTTGACGGCTGATAAAATTCCCAGTACTGGTATTAGTTTGCGTTTGCAAACAGACAACAACAATGAAACGGGAATCCCAGATGAGTACAACACTTCCCCTGGTAATAGCGTTTTGGTTGACTGTTACCGCAATGGGGAATTGGTTAAGACTTTGACTCACGAAGAAACTTTTAACCTAACGGCGGGGGACGCTGGTTATTATCAATTCCGCGTGCACGACTTGGTAGGTAACACGTTGCAGTTTGGTAACAATGGTGCCGAACAGGATTATTATGCATTGGTAATTTTAACTAAACCAATGGTGGTAATCAATGATGCCAATCCCGTTAAACACATGATTTATAACGATCGGGTTGAATTTAAAATTACTGATGACGTTGAGCATTTATTACAGTTAGAGTATGGCGAAGAATTTTTTAACCAATACTTTAAGATCGCCAGTTTAGAAGTTACCTGCAACGGTGAGCCGTTAACCATAGATTTAAAAAGTAATCCTACCAGTTTCTTGTGGGATCAACAAGGTACCTACTTAGTGCGCTTAAAATACCAAATTGGTGAAACCTTACAACAAACCATTGAAGACCAATACGAATTTGAAATTATTCCGCGTTATACCGCAATGGCCAGTTGGAGTATGAATATCTATCCAGATATCCGTATTCTTTCGGTACGGCGTAACAATTATTTGCTGCGCGACTTCGTTGAACCGGCTGTCGGAGAGGCTTTAACTTTCGCGGCTGAGGAAAATACGGGACATTACGAAATTGTTTTGCAAAGCCATGATGTGATTAACGGCTATAAAACGCATACGATTGAGTTCAACATCAATTATAAAAATAGCAATTCGTTGAACTATTTCTGGTTAGATACCGCCAGTGGCTTATCGACAACTACTGCGGTTACCCTTAGTTACCAGCCTAAAATGCTTTATTACGCACGTGGTGAATGCAGAATTACTCTCTATAAAGATTTCAAAATGGTTGAAACCCGTGAAATTAATGCTGATTCGGTGGCCGAAATGGGAATTAACGATTTGGCGACTTTATCGGCAAGTGCTGTCGGTTTGTACACAGTTCAAGTGCTTGATGAGGAGGGTGACATTGTTTATGCTGACAGTTGGACAATTGCCAAAGGAAAAAGTTCGACAGGAATGATTATCACGGCGATTATTGCGGGTATTGCGGGGCTTGGGTTGATTGTGTTTATTCGTTTACGTCGTAAGATAACAGTTAAATAAGTACGTCAAACAATTGTCGAAAGCGATCAGTAATGTATTGTTGTGGCGCCGAAGCACCGGGTCGGTGTAAACCTAAGATGGTGAGACTGCCACCGCTGGAAAGGCAACTGCTGTCGCATAATAGACTTTCTAAATCAGTAGCAGCAGCGACGGAAATGTATTGTGGGTCTATCAAACCCATCCGTTGCATGCAGTTATTAAATACCGTAAACATTTTATCTAAACTGTCAATTAAGATTACAACTTGTTCACCGCGACTGGCCAGTTCTTTGGCGTGGAAAAAAGCCAATAAACAAATTGTTAATTTATCGCGACTGGTTTGCGTGATTTTAGTTAAATACAGATTGCGGTAGTCCGTCAATCTTTCGGCGCGACCATCAAAAGAAAGTACAATTTGGGTAACGTTTGGTGGCAGTTGGGCGGATAAACTTGCTAAACGGTCAAGGGTGTTACTGTGGTCGTCCATGGTTAATAAAACTGTTGTGCCACAATTAACTTTACAGCCGTCCAGTTGGTAAGTTTGGGTACAGTTGACCGTGGTTACGTCATCGTAGTTTACTTTGGTTACTTGGGCAATGTCGGTAACCAGGTAGTTATTGTAATTGGTGGCGTAATCAACAGTGGCACGAATGCGGTCGCCGGTTTGTAACTGATAATGCTGAATAAAATCACACGTTATGAAGTAGGGAACGCAATCTTCGGTAATAAAGATAGCATTACCATTGGCAAGAGTGTGGACATACCCCGTCAATTCCTGCGCATCCGGGTTCGTAACAATGCTACGCGCGTAGTTATCGTTAAGCCCGCTAATAACGTCGTCGAAAACACAAGATAGGTTGGGTAATAAAAGCATAACTTTTATTTTAAGGTATAAACCAAACAAGTGTCAAACTAACACTATTCAAGACAGTAGCAGTTCCCGATACGACTCTGTAAAGCAACATCGATATATAAGTCGCGTCCTTCGTGAATCCCTTGGATTGCTAAATACTGTTTAACGGTTTCGTAAGCCAAACGTGGCGTGTTGTTCTTTTCACTTAAATGCGCCAGAATAATTTGACTGACTTGCTGTTGGTACAATTTGGCGATAGTTTTTGCACAATCTAAGTTGGATAAATGGCCACGGTTGCTTAAAATACGTCGTTTTAACCACTCTGGGTATTTGGGATTCGCCAGTAGGGTCTGTACATCATGGTTGGCCTCTAATACAACAATTTGACAAGTGCCTAAGTACGCGAGAATGGTATCGGTCATTTGCCCAATATCGGTGGCAATGCCGACCGTAGTGTTGTTGTGGGTGAAAGTGTAGCCTAAACAAAAATGGCTGTCGTGGGGAACAGGAAAGTAATTGATGGTCAAATCACCAATGGTCGGGTTGTCGGTAAATTCCTGAAAGTAGTGGGGTGGTAATTTAGTGTAACGGCGTAAAATTCCGGTAGTTTTTTGGTGGCAATAAATTGGCGTATCATATTTAACTACAAAGTCAGCGACGCCTTTAAGGTGGTCACTGTGTTCGTGCGTAATTAAAATGCCGTCAATGCTGTTAGGGTCTATCTGGGCCTCTGCCAGTAATTTATGGGTTAACGATAATGGTAAGCCGATATCAACTAACAAGTTAGTGTTTTCGGTACCGATGAAAGTAATATTGCCTTGGCTGCCGCTACTTAACGTTTGTATTTTTAACACTTTGCTATTATACTAAAAAAGATGAGTAAAGTTAAGAATAATTTCTTAACCGCGGGCGTATGTGTCGCTATCGCTTTTATTTGCTTGTTTGGCTATTTATATTTACAAAATATGTCTGCCGAAATCTTTATCAAACTTGGCTGGGAAACTCGTACCAGCAGTACTGACCAAGCGGCACAAATGTTCGCTAAGGGTTTTTGGTTGGCGTTTTTGTTGTATGCGGTATTACCGCCGTTGATAGAAGAATTGGTTTTTCGTTTGGCCGTCTGCAAAACCTTGCAATGGGCACAACTTAAACCGTGGC
The DNA here is from genome assembly GCA_948695535.1 of uncultured Eubacteriales bacterium. Lineage (GTDB taxonomy): Bacteria > Bacillota > Clostridia > Christensenellales > UBA1242 > RGIG8050. Next base: position 26,195 of record CAPRTS010000007.1, read on the forward strand.
TGATTATTAGCATCAGTGCCATATTGTTTGCGGTTTATCACCGGTCGTGGTCGCAGTTAGTTTATCAGTTAATTATGGGTATCTTCTTAGCATGGATTTTTGTGAAAACTAATAACTTAGGTTGGACAATTTTAATCCATTTTATAAATAACGCTTTTATTGTCACATATACATATTTTGTTAGGGCCAGCAATGATGTCTTTGCCTTGAATGCAGGTAACATTATTTTGGCCATCAGTTCAGCCGTGTTGGCCACCGTTATCGTGGCACTGTTAATTAAAAAAGGAATAACTTATGCAACCAAATAAACGCTATACCGTGACCATAATCGTTTATCTTACCGCGATGGTATTATTAGTGCTGTTGCAAATTTTGGCGTCAGTAGGTTGTTTTGCGGCTTTAAGTGACGAAGCCGTAACCATTATCGGCAGTATCTTGCCACAAATTGTAATTATGTTACTTGTGCCGTTTTTGATGCTGTTATTCGCCCAAAAGATTGGTGGCGAGCCCGTTAGTGTCCGACGCATAGTTGAACACGTTGGCTGGCACAGAATGTCGGTTAAAAATGTATTGCTGGTCTTTTTGTTGGGGATTTGCTTATATCTATTGAACATATTTGTTGCCAGTTTCTTTGGTTTAATTTTGCAATCTTTTGGTTACCAATACCCCGATAACCCCAACGTCTTTACGGGGTGGGGGGGATTGTTAATAACACTCTTGTTAACGGCAGTCTTGCCAGCACTTTGTGAAGAATTTTTGCACCGTGGCGTTTTATTGAACGGACTGATCCCGCAGTTTGGTGTCACCCGGGCAATTCTGTTGGTAAGTTTATTGTTTGGCTTGATGCACATGAACGCAGGGCAGTTTTTTTACGCGACCATTTTGGGATGGTTCTTTTGCGTAACGGCATTGTCAGCCCGTTCGCTATGGGCCAGTGTTATTGTGCATTTTGTGAATAATGCTTTGGCGACTTATTTCAGTTACGCCGAAGAATTGCACTTGCCCGGAATGAACATTTTAAATTATTTACTAAGTAATCCGGTGTTGGTAATTTTAACTTTATTGGTGGCTGTGGTTGCCATCGCGGAAATTCTCCGTCACTTAGCCCGTGAAAACTTTGAACGCAATTTGGATACTTATACCGTGCGTTATTTAGCGTCCCAGAACCTATTTGACGCAAGTGATTTTGATCAAGTGAAAAATGCCTTACCCCGTGCGATTAAAAGCATGCCGACGTGGAAAGCAACCATGGCGTACATTGAAACTTTCGACGTGCCCAAGCGTTCTAAACCTTTGCCGAAAGCCTTGTTATGGGCGGTTTGCGTGTTAGGCAGTGTAATCACTATTTTATCTTTGGTGTGGGGAACCTGGTAATGGATTTTATGGCAGAGGCGGTTAAACAAGCCCGGCGGGCGGCGAAACGCGGGGAAGTACCAGTCGGTTGTGTTATTGTCCGCGAAAACCGGATTATTGCTGCTGGCTATAACCAACGTGAACGTCGGCGTAATAGTTTGTGGCATGCAGAAATGGTGGCAATTAACCGCGCGTGTCGTAAATTAAGGTCGTGGCGTTTAGACGATTGCGTAATGTACGTGACTTTATCACCTTGTCAAATGTGTATGGGAGCGATTATTAACGCCCGCTTGCAAGCCGTTTACGTTGGTGCCGAGTCCACCAGTAACCTTAATTGGCAGACGCCAATTATTATGCAACCTAACGCCGTAGCAAAAAACATTTTAGTGGCTTTTTTTCGTGAACGGCGTTAAACTTAAATTGTGAAGCAACAATTAAACAACGTAATCGCGACTTTGGGATTTATGATGTTATTTGCGGCGGCTGTTTTGGGTGTCTTGGTTGCCGTATTGTTTCTGGTTCCTGATGCCGCTTTGGGTAATATGGTGGCGGTCAATGAACGAGATACCCAAATTGTTTATTGTGACGACGTGTTAAAAACTGCATTTGCGCGGGGTAATTTTATTATCGAAAGTGATAATTGTGATGTTGTAGTACAAGTTAATACGGCAGGCTACGTTGGTGAAAGTACCGTTGTGATTAACGAAAACGCTACGGGAATCGCTTTCAACAGCCGTAAACGCACTTTGGTGGAATGGACAACTACCATGATTGAAGAAATGCCTTATTGTAAAATTCGGGTATTGGAACCAACGGGAATAGTAGTGAACAGCAAACCAACTACGGTTTATTTGAATTTATCCAGTCAAACACCGGTGCACAATTTTATTTTGCAAAATAAATACAGTAACGTGACTTTTCGTTATGGTGATGATGTTGACCCAAACCGCGAGCATTTGTGCATTAACAATTTGGCCGTGCGCAGTGCTTCCAGTGTCACTCTACCATCTTACGATACAATTACAATTAACGAAGTTGCGTTAAGCTGTAACAATACTCAATTTACCTGTGGCGGTATAGTTAACGGTGGTGTTACGGTTACTGGTAACCGGGCTACAATTAACTTTAATAACACCATTAAGGGCGATGTATTGATTAATGGTGAAATGAATAAGTTTCGAGCCAGCAAAGTCGGTAACATTGTTTTTGGTGCCCAAGAGGGTAGTTGCACCGTTAATGAATGTCAACAATTAACCGTCAATACCACCAATGCTAATATAACTGTTGACCGTATTCGGGGTGGGGTAGCAATGAACACCGTTAACGGCTCTTTGCAAGTTAATGAAATTACCAACGGCGGTTTGACTTTTACAGCCACAGCCACAGCCAATGTAAATGTTAGTGGTACCTTAACGGGTGATGCTGTGGTTAGAAATACTGGTGTCGGTAATGTCAATTTGCAGGGCGTTGTCGGCAATGTTGATATTGAAAGCAGTCGGGTTAACGGTGGTAATATTGATGTTGGCTTCGGCAGTACCAAGCAATACAGCACTACGATTCGCGGTTATGACGGGGATATTACGGTACGCAATATTTATGGTGATGTGGATATTCAAGTGCGTGACAGCGGGGCTGGTGGTGCCGCAGGACGCGCCAATATTACGGCTTACTTTAACTATATTACTACCAATGCTAATAACCAAATTGTAGCAGGCGCGTACGTTAATTCGCCGTCGGGTATGGGGAATATTAACCTTTATTTACAATCTGGCTGGAATGATTTTGTTCTGTCAGTAAAAAATGCCCGTTCGGCGTGGGCCTTTGTGGGTACCAATAAGGCTCGACAATTGGTTAAGGGTGATAATGGGCTGTATGAAGGAAGTAATGTACATGTTGCGGGAAAATTAACCGTTAACACTCCGGCAGACTTGCGTGTGCATTAAACATACGGCCGTTTTTACTTGACCAAAGGTGAAATAAAAAATATAATTTATACATACTAGGTTGATGGGGAATTGGGGGTAACCATTTGAACAAACGAAGAACGCGGATTATTGCTCTGGTGATTATGAGTTTGCTCGCCGTCGTCAGTGTGGTGGGGGTGATTTTTGCGTTTAATAATTCTGGTACCCAACATGACGCTTACGGTAATATCGCTGTTTATGTGGATAAAACCGACATTGAACTGGATATTGAAGTTGAACGCGATGAAGACAGTGATAAAAAATTGCGTTTAGCCGATACACCCAATCGTTCGACCTATTTAACTATTACTGTTGGTGGTTTGCCGGACACTGCTGACCGAGGAGTAACTTTTAATGAAAGTTCCGCACGCAGTGGGGTGGTAAGTGTTGCGCTGGCTGGGTTTGACCAAAAACAAGGTATTAGTCGTTTCTTGATTACTGGACTCAATGGTGGAGCGCCGGTGACCTTGCGTTTTACCACACGTTCTGGTAACCAAACGATAGCCGTTAACGTCAAAGTCAATTTAACGGCCAAAGATTTCCGTTTGTCATCAGGTGCTTACTTTGGTATTCGCCAAAATGGTGCTGGTTTGGATTTTAATAAAACCAGTACTTTGTCAAAACTTGATTTTTATGCTCATCCCGACGATACTAATCAAACTTATAAACCTAATAATTTTCCACTACAATTCGCTTTAAAAGAAAATTACGCAGGTGTAACCTTGAACGACGGGGTTTTAAAAGTTAATGACGATTTTGTGTTCGATGACGCAACCGATGGTCGTGAAATCGAAGTCTTGGCCAAATTACCAACCATGACGGAAATGGTGAGTATCCCCGTTTACGTCTTTCGTCCCGTTGATACCATTGCCGTGACAACCGATGCGTACGTGCCGACAACGACCGACGAAAACATCTATGATTTGATTTTGAATCGTGCTGAGCGTAGTCAGGCAAACTTTACCTTTGCTTTGCCCGCCAATCAAGGTGTAGTCGGTGAGAACTACAACTTTAAGCTTACGCCCCAAGATACCACTATGATCAACGTGACTAACAATGGCGAAGGTACAGGGCAATACGTATTGCGAGCTGTGGGTAATGCGGGACGTACGGCGGTAAGGGTAACGGCTTATCCACGTGCACGCATGACCGTGGACGGACAATTAAAGGACGTATGGTTTAATAACCCCGATACTGATGCTAATGTTTTTGTTGAACAAATGCTTTACTTGCGGGTGCGCAACGAATTTATTGACCAAAATGAAACCGGTGGTTACGTTAATTGGAAATTACAATACAGTAAAGAACAACTATCGGCCTTCTATTACGAAGGAACGGGTGATGGCTATACTGACCAATTCACTATAAACACTATCAATACACAACCTATTACTTACGATAATGATATCGAATTTGAGTTAGTGGTTAAAGATGCCAGCAATCAAACTACTGTGTTTGACAAAGATACAGGGTTATTTAACGTTTTAGCGTTGTCGGTTTATCGTGACGGAGTATGGCAACCCTTGACCAGTGAACAATACATTGCCAACTACCGTGACCAGTTCGCGGTGGCTTTGTTAAATAATACGGAATCAGAAAAGTACTTATCCGGCAATGTACAAGGTCTGTGGTTGCGTGCCAAAAGCGTAACCCCACTGAGTACCAGCACTGACGGTAATTTACGTTACGCCACTTGGGACGTGCCTTTGGTGGCGTTTGGGGCAATTGACCGTTTCCAAATTTCTAATTTAACTACCTTGGACGATGGTACGACAGGGGTGGCGTTAGTGCATCACCAAGGCCTTAATCAAGTTAGCGCGGTGACATTGGATGTTTATGGCCTGTTGGCAAACAATGACGCTTTTGAATACAGTGAGCACTGGGACGTTAAGGCGATTACCATCAATGACAATTTGCCCTTTACGGTAACTTATGCCGACAGTAACGTAGTGACAAGTAATGGCCAACATGTTGCCAAACGGGCTTATACCTTTACTTTACGCAAGGGGACGAATGTTGAATATTATAATGCTTATCCCGTGACTTTTACCTACCCCAATGGCATCAGCCAAACCATTTATGTTAAAATTTTCCCCACGGTTACTCAATTGAATATGAACGTGGTCAGTGATAATCATGGTCAAATTTACCGAACCATACAAGATGATAATGGTTACGTCAAAACTGTTTACGTTAAGCAAGGTGCTACCTACCGCATTAACGTTGCAACCGCTGACGTCAGTGTCGGTGCGTACGCAGAAATTGGTGATCAAGGTGAAAAGTCCTTTGATGCCCGTGAACTTGCCGAAGGTTGTTACACGGTGCCGGCATATTTGCACGCGTACAGTGATGATGTTTACGTTAACCATGAGCAGCGGTTTACGGTAAACTTTGTGGTGGTGGCTCCGGTTGTTAACGTTGCGGCGCCTTCCACGATTACCTTACCGGGAATTGGACCGTCAGTGCCAATAAAAGTTGCCCCCACCAGTGGTAGTGAGCAATATCTGCACGTTGATCCAGTTCTGCAAAACGAGAACATAGACATTAATCGCATCACAACTACCGAATTTACCTTATCAGCTCGTTATTTAAAAGATGAACCGATAACGATTGGCTTCCGAATTTATAAACAATATAACTTTGGGATTGATTTTGACGGTGACGGTATCGACGATGTTTTTGAAATACAATACACCGCGGGTAACTTAGTTCCAATCACGGTAACTATCGCCAATACTAACCGGTTCAGCCAAGTAATTATCAATGAACAAGGCGCGGTTCGTACCGAAAAAGGGATTGGTAAATACATTGAGTTAGTTTCTAAACCGTTACCGGAAACACCAGTCAGTGTTAAGGTTACTACCTTGGGAACAAGCAGTTGTGATGAAATTGGTTTTACTTTTATTAAGTACCAAAATGGTAAGTTTGATATTACGGATAGACTGGACAACATTAACGTAATCACGGCCGCGGAAGTTCAAGGGAACAGTTTATTGCTTACACCTAAGGCTGAGATCCGTAGTATGGGAATTTATGCACTGTTGGTCTACACCAAAGATAGTTTACGTTTGGGGGCTACTGTTACCGGAAAGGTAGTTGAGATTCCGCAGACTTATGAAATTGTTCCGCTATATATTGGTACGCAAGAAGAAATTGAAAACGTAATCGGTGAATTGAAAGATGGTATAATTCATGACGGGAATTCGGGGCAACTGAATGATTTGGGTGGTTATAACTGGGTTATGGCGGGAGAGAAACCTTATCATGCCGCTTTGTTCTATACCGTCGAAGGAACCGAGTATAGCAGTAACATTAAAGCAAATCGTTATTACTTAGATGATTTAGAATTAGTTTTAGGTAGCGACGAAAAATGGCAGCAGGCTTTGTGTTTTGAAGAATATGAATTCCATAAATTTGTTAACAACGTTGAAATTAAGGATTTGAATGACGAGGAAAAAATTTCGCGAGAAGGTTTAAGCAAAAAAACAATTCGTAAATACTTTCAAGTCGGGGATTACAGTTATGCGGGGCACGAAGTTTATTACTTATTAAGTAACGGTAACGGCGTTAATTTGTACTTCTATGTTGCGGAAAGCATAAAACATTTTGACGTAAGGTTGACCGTTGACGGCAGCAGTAGTATCGTGGCCGAGAAGAGTTTAACCACCGGCAGTATGAATTCGGAATTAGCCATAAGTACTGTGAAAGTGCAGCGCGGTCGTCCGTTTAGATTGGTTGGGGAAACGGACGCTTCGGTTAATTCCTTTTGGCAAATTGACCCCAGTGTAATTGATAATCCCGCTGGGCCGTCCTACATGGGGGGCAGTTACCAGTTTATGCCATACCTTGAATTTGATGACGGTGGTGGTGCTAAGGAACGATTTAATTTAACGGTGTTACAAACCTTAGTAAAAGTTGGCATTACGGGAGGCGTGCAATATTTAAGTTTGGCTCAGTCGGGCAATACTTTGGACGGCGTCACAACAGCGGTCTATAACGCAACGGTGTTGACCGATCAAAGTTGGGATAAAAACATTTTGAACTACGTTTTAGATTATAACGGAGTGCGTTATCAATTGTTTGAAAATGCCGTGGGTGATATTATTACTGATGAAGTATTAATGGAAGGCGGCAATGCGGCGTTCTATTTCAAGTTGATCCCAACCAAAGGTAAACTTGACATTAATACTAACTATTACACGCATTACTTGCGTTTGGAAGTCGCGATTATTTTGAAATCGGCAGCTACTAACCCGTTTGCTAACGTGTCAGGTGCTCGTTTGATTTTGCAAGAAAATTTATCAGGTTCAACCTTGGAGGGCAGTAAAGTCGCCCGTGAAGTTTCAGCAGGCTTAAACGTAGTACGACAGGGAATTACCAACGTGTCTATGGCTCATTTTGCGAATATTACAGTTGACACTAATACCGGTAATATCTCGCTGCCTGAAAGCCAAAGCAATACTAATATTATTTACGTAGACAACAGTGTTGTCGGTGGTATTTTGACTGTCCATCCGTCGCCTTATTACCTGGATGTTGACAGCATTGCCGTTGAATGCGTAAAGCCGGTTGAAGTTACTAAACAAATTGGTACCTCTTTGGATGGGGTGGCGGTCATGGGTACGGCACGTTACAGTATTGGCTTTATGCAATTGGTCTACAACACTGATGAACAAGTCTACCAAAACTTTTTAAGCGGTACTTCGCCCAAAATGGTTTCGACTTGGTCGAAAAAAGATGGTTACCAATGGAATGGTCGTTATTATTTCCGTACTTATTTGCGTTGTGACGGACAGGCCGATGCCGCAATCCCTGATGGTGCCGAATTCAAAATTGCGGTTACGATTACCAGTGAAGGGTACCAACGTATTACCGAACAAATGACAATATATGCCAAGTATAAAGACGGCATTGTGATTACACCTGACGATAATGGTACTGCCTACCCAATTAGTACCATGGTACAAACTAATTACCAAGCCGTCGGCACTTCCGCCGTTTACGATATTGCTTTCCCTGCCGGTTACTTACCTAATTATTTAGGTTACAGTATCTATGGTGATGGTAAAGATTACGCTACTGTTGAGGTGGATGCACTTAATAAAACGGTGCGAGTGCGGTTGGCCAGTGACGTTTCGTTAATCAACAAAACGATAGAAATTCGTTTCCCGTATCGTGCTCAAGGTGATTTTGTTAATCCCTATTTAAGCGTGGTCATTGTCCCTGTCTATTTTCAATTTACCGGTCTGTCGGTTGCTAACCATATTGAAACGCCGGTAATACTGTTAGCCGATGAATCGCCTGACAGTTTAACTTATCGAGTTATCGCTAACTATGATTCGTCCTTAGCTGTCATTACGTCGCGGTTATCGGATTTTAACGGTAATTTAGGTACTAAACGTCCTAACGAGTTGTTGCAATTTACCGACGAAGGTCATGGTAAACGTACGGTGCGGTTTAGTTATTCTTACGTTAATGGTATCCCCGTGATTATGCGGGACGGTGAACTGGTTTACGAACAAACAATTTACTATGAAGTAGCCGAAAGTCGCGATATTTTAGAACGCACGGTTTATTTGGCCATTGGTTGCACCGAAACCTATGACTTTGAGTTTGATCCTTTACGTAAACAAATTTGGCGTGTCGCCAGCCGTTCTGGTGCAGCAACCGATTTGTGGGACGTTAATATGCGCAATGATAATTCGGGCATTTTTACGGTCTCCTTAAATAACGAAGCCAATGGCGGCCTTGATTTAATCAATGCTCCCTTGACGCTTGAAATCGGCCCACGAACCAGCTCGCAAGTGGATTTACGATTACACATTGTGCCCGTTTATTTTACGTTTAACGGCTTCAAAACGCTGGATTATCCAGTTGACCCTTTAATCGCTTTAAGTCAACCCTTTACGGTTACCTTGGCGGCGGATAATGTGGTTACTGCGGGGGGAGAAAAGGCCGTTACCGCTTTGGCAGAATTTAATGCCGACTTATTGCAAGCGCAAGAAGATGCAGACAAAAATTTAGTGAATTTTGCCCGCGTACCGAACGAAGAGGGTATCATAAATTTTGACTTTGACGAAACAACCCGTGCTTTGTCGCGTAATGATTTAAATAATCCCATTACGGCAACTACTCACTTGCAAGCCTCCGCGACAATCATCTACCGCGATGGTCGTCCAGAATTAAATAAGAATGGCCAAAAGATGACTACTTATTTTGTAGTTAAAACTTACGGTTCTAATCCTGATGGTGGTAACGAAAACGAAAACCCATTAGAACCGCAACCTAGCAGCCGTTATCGCAAAGTCGCACAGGCGATTGGTACTTCGGTAACTTATAACATCGCTTTGAAAGACGTTACCTTCGATACAGTCTTGGATTGTAGTGAAACCAGTAACACTACTAATCCAAAACCATGGAGTAGCGATAGTAAATGGACGGCTAAGTTAAGCGGTAATAAAATTATTGTGGATTTACAACCGAATACGGATTTGTTTGGATTGACCTTGGTGATCAATGTTTATTCGGCAGAAGATAATACTACCCCCGTTTACACCTTGAATATTGTCCCGGCTTACTTCACGGTCGAAAATTTGGTAGCGGTCGGTCATGCTGATGAAAATCCGTTACAAATAATCAGTCCCGAAACAATTGATACCTTACGTGTGGATTTTGAGTCTGTTTATGGTAATCTCGATTATCCCTATCTCGACAAAATCGCAGCCTTCCGCGAAACCTTATTACATACAGAATTATTAACCCGTATTGCAGATGGCGGCCTTTTAACTTTATTATTGGGTGTCAGGTACAATAATGGCGAACCCGAAATTGTCAGCCGAGCCAACAGCAGTGCTTTAACCGTGCAAAGCACATACCGTTACGAATTATTGGCGAACGGGCCAAAAGTTGCCACTTTGGCGCAGGCAATTGGTACTACGATACAATATGACCGTATTCCGTACGGTAAAACTATTCGCAGTATCAGTCGTTGCTACTATGATCCGGATAACCGTGAAGCCGACGAAGAAGGTTACGTTGAATTGACTTCTCGCTATGATGCGGATAAGCCTTATACTCAATGGGACGCTTACATCAGTAATAACGATAGCCGATTGTTCCAAGTGTCTTTGGCCAATACTACCGATTTGTTTAACTATCGCTTGAAAGTGGAAGTATACACCGTCGGTGGCAAGGGAACCAGTACCCCGGATTGTAAGTTGTACATTATTCCGGCTCAGTTTGTGCTTAGCGGCCTGGCGGTCGATGGTCAAAGCGGTAACGAAATTTGGTTTGTTGCCGACAGCACTCCGGTTGATGCAAACGCGTTAATTAATAATATTTCTTACGTTGGTGTAGTTGACAGTCGTAATTTGAACGGAAGTAATATCGCTGGCCTGTTAACCAAATTTAATACTGAACAATTACGCCAAAAAGCTGACTTATTGGAACGCAATTTTGACAGTGACGCAACCACCGGCAAATTAACTACCACGATGTACCTTAAATACGTAAATGGTGAACCAACGTTGGTGGCGACTAAAAATGAAGCGGATATTTGCTTGCCTACCGATTTTACTTACCAAATCTACGGGCCGAGTGAATATAACCCGAATTACCCCAACTTGCCAACGGGACCGCGTACTCGCAGTGAAGTCCAAGCAATTGGTACCACGGTTCGTTACCATATTGATTTACCGACGGGACAACTGATCGATAAGAAAACGCTGGAGGACAGCAGTCTGGAGGACAGCAGTGCGGATAAATTATGGACCGCAACTTGGGAAGATGAAGAGTTAGTGGTCACCTTGAAACCTAACACTAAGTTACTGAACAATACCATTAAGTTGTCATTCTATTCGATGCTTGATCACTCGGCTAATGCTTACTTGTTTGAGTTGACGATTAGGCCAGTCTTGTTTGAAGTGGTTGGTTTTACGATTGCGGATCATCCCGAACAACCGGTAACTTTGTTGTCGGCTGACGACAAAGCTAATCTCGCAGCCGTAGTTAAACACATGGATATTTACCAAACGAATGGTGACACAACTTATAATGCAGCCGTAAGTTTCTTGCGCCAACAATTGGCTAAGTTTAATCAACAAACCTTAGCTAGTTACGTTAAGAACGGCAATACACAGTTTTGGCAAGTTGACGACGAATACGACAGCAATAGTAACTTTGGTTACTTGACTTTCCGGGCTGCCATTAACTACAATGATCGTAACCAACCGCGATTAGTGAATATCGACAGTAACCCATTAAGCGTTGTTGAATCAACTGTGGCTTACCAAATGGTTGCTTCGGCTGACGAAATTGGATCGACAGCTGCTTATTACCAAGCAATTGGCACAACCGAATTTTACCCATTACCGGCGTCAGTTTTGCAAAATAACCGTTTTAAGGCAGTAAGCGGTAGTGGTGCCAGTGTTGACGCCAGTGGTACCAAAATAACTGCTACTTATTGGCAAGCGTCCATCGTGAACAGCGGTGACCGTTATGCCGTCAAAGTTGAATTTAATGCAACTCAATATGGTACAGCCTTATTGGGCACCGACATTATTTTGGAAATTGTTGATGCTAATCCAAACCATGTCTTTACTTTGCAAATTAAACCCGTATACTTTGTGGTCGAAGGTTTTGAAGTGGTTAATCACCCCGAGCGACCTTTGTGGTTGCTGACTTCGCCCGAAACCACCGAAAATGTATCCAGTCTACGCTTTAACGCCAAGGTGCGCCGTTCTTATGCTCCGGATTTGCAAGCCGATATTGATGTTGCCTTAAATGTTTTCAATAATAAATTGCAAAACGATTGGTACAATGATTTAGAAATAAGTGCTGTCGGCGGTGAATATTTGCTTGTGCGGGGAGCAGTGGCTTATAACACAGAAACAATAGGTGAGCAACTTGGTGATGGTTCGGCTAACCTTGTGCCGATAGTTACAACGGGACTTGAACGTATTCCGCTAATCCGCAGTATATTCCAATACAAAATTTATAATAACTCGGGTACACAGTTACCAGACACAGGTATTGTTTATCCCACGGGCACGCGGACCCGCACGGTGGCCCAAGCCATCGGCTTAACGAATAATTACACTATTGACTTAGCCGACTTGCCAAATTTCGGTACAGCACATTTAACTTTAACGGAAGAACGCCAAGATGGCACCAAGAGTGATTGGACCGCGACCAGTGGTTGGCAAGTTACGGCCGATGGTAACAGTTTGACGGTCAGTTTGGCGGCAGCATCCGATTTGCTGGAACGTACTTTGGTAATTACCATCAGTTACAATGCTGATTACTATAACCCCGCTTACGTTTTGAAAATTAAACCGGTATGGTTCAAAGTTGTTGATATTGCCATGCAAGATCACCCAGAAAGCCCAATTATAGTTGACGACTTAAATAATTATGCTCGCCCGATTTTTGTCCCCGTGGTTGAGTACGCTCCCGAATTAACTGACGAAGTTTCTCCCAAAGTTACGGCTTTCGTTAAAAAGTTTACCAACAACATGACGTCTGTGCTTACTACCAGTCGCCGCGGCAGTGATGGTAAAACTGAATACATACGTTGTACTGCCTTTGTCGGCTATGATTATCCAGACGTGACCAATGAAGACGAAACCCTACGTCACGATGGCGTCTATCTTAGTAACAATATTGTCGATCGTTTGTGGCGCGTGTTTACCGTTCAACAAAAAGATGAAGGCCAATTGACTCCTAAACCAGCCAAAACGGTAGTGCAGGGGATTGGCAGTACCAAAGAATATTATTTAGAACTTAGTAAGTCAGTCAATAATGGAACTTATCCCAGTAACGATGGCAAGGCAACAGCCGTAGTTAAGGGCGACCAAACTACCGTAACTTTGGCGGCTGATACGGATTTAATAGGTCGTACCTTAGTGTTTGACTTAGGGGGCGCCTTTGATTTAAAAATTACTCCCGTTTGGTTTGAAGTTAAGAAGTTAGAGGTTGTGGGACATCCCGAACGCCCAGTTTGGTTATTCTCGCCAGCAACTACCGCCAGTTTGAACTACCGAGCAGTGACCAACGCAATTCCGGCTGAATTGGGTATTGAAGAAAAAATTGCCGCATTTAACACTAATTTGAATGCGCAGCGAGCAACATTGGTTTCCGAAAGTGTTAGCGATAAATACATAACGATTAACGCGGCGGTTGATTATGTCGATGGCTTACCAACTTTGGTGCGCATTGGCGGTGATTTAAGTAACGTTGTCGAAACGGTTTTTGAATATTACGTTTGGGCAGATTCCCGAGAACCAACCCCTGAACACCCTGCGGTTATTGCTACAACCAAGGTTAACCAAATTATCGGTGGTTCTAAAACTTACACTTTGCAAAACATTCAAGGTAAAGTTTATTACCAATGGCTTTGGGTAGAGGGTGCCGGACAATTAAAACAGGCTAATAATGGCAGTTTTGTGCAATACGAAGGAGTAACGGTTAATTTTGACGTAACTAAAAATTTGTTTACTGTCGCAATCGCTGCGGATGTAAATTATTTACTACAACCGATTAAAATCAATCTGCCATATTTGGTAACAGTAGACAAACAAGAAGTTTGGTACACGCATTGTTTGGAAATTACGCCGTTACTTTTGGAAGTTTATGGTTGGCAAATTAAGCCTGATGCAACCGCACCAATCGCGGCTTATGAATGCGTTGGCGATTACCTTAAATTAAATATTCAAAACTTGCCACTTAACGCTAATTTTGTCCCCAAAGTAAATTATTCGTCAGCTGCTGAGCTGGCTCCCGAAATTGAGCAAGCTTTGGCTGCTTTGCAAGAGCAAATTGACGCGGACTTAACTCTATTAAATTGGCAATATCAAGGTGATTACGTGCAGATTAGTGCCAATAATAACAAATTAGTTGTAATGCAAAATACTACCGAAACCCAAAATACCGCGGTCGATTTAACTGGTCGAATTGTTTATGAAAACGGTCGCCCAACCGCAGAGAAGGACGGTGGCATCAGCGTTGCTAACCAAGTTATGGTCAGCACGGGCAATCCGCAACCTTGGCCACCCGAAGAACCATTGGTTGGCCATCAAACCATTAATCGACAAGCCATTGGCACCGAATACATCTACCACCTTGATTTTGTCGACGCCGATTATTTGCTGAATGACGCCCAGCAGCCTTACTTAGATGTTCAGTACGACCAGATGCGAATTATGTGCGACGGGGTAGTGCTTAACCCGCAAAAAGATTATACCACCGATAACGATGACGCTGATGATAATCGTTTCGTAATTGACGGGGAATACGATTTACTTACTGTTGATTACGATGCCGATGCGCAAAACGTCATCGTTGATTTGGCGGCGGTGTTGGCATTAACTACGCATTCCTTGACTATTGATATTCCGTATAAAGTTGATACCAACTACCTCGATCCTGACAGTAAAGCACCGGTTTATGCTACCAAATATTACCGTTTGGCAATTGATCCAGTTAGTTATTTGCTGAATGGTTTCACCTTAGTTGGACATGTAAACAACTACGTGGCGTTAAATGACCAAGACGTCCAAGTTACTTTACAGGCCGACGTTACACGCACGGATCGCGCAACCAATGCCGTGCGTAACAGTATCAATATGGCAATCGATAATTTCGAAAACCAATTAAAAACTATGTTGCAAAACCAAAATCTTGACGATGCTTGGACGATTACTAACCTTGACGGTACAGTCAATAATTACATTGATATAGTTACCTTGGGCGGTAGTTTGTGGTTGCAACGTACGGCACCAGTAACAGCTTCTCACCGTGTCACTACGCGAGTGTATATTAATTACCAAGACGGTCGCCCAGTGTTGAGTGAAGCCAGTAAAGCTGAACTTTATTTTGATGTCGAAATTTTGGTAGATACTGATGCGAAAGATGTGGAGTTTTTCCCGGGATTAGATGACGTTAAAGAAGGTGAACGTCGCGAGTTCCAACAAGCGGTTGGTACTTCCAAAACTTACGTAATTGATAAGACCGCCAACGCGACGGAAACTTTGTATTTCAAATGGTTAACCGTCAAGAATGGTGGCCCAAAACGTGATGCTAAGAATTACGAATTCTTTGATATGCAAATTACGGGTGGCAGCAATTACGGTGAAATCGTAGTAACGTTTAAACCACAAGTCCGTTTGTTGATTAACCCGCTTGAAATTTTAATTCCGTACGCCAAATACCAAACGGCTGATGGTCAAGAAGGGGACGTGGTTTGGTATTATTACGCTTTGGTTATTAAACCGGTCTTATTTGAAGTAACCGGTTGGGGCGTTGAAAACGAAAAAGGTGAAGTGGTTGATGAATTGATCATTGACGACAGTGCAGTAGAATTGAAATTCGTGCCCATTATCCGCAGTGCTCCCTTAGACAACCAAACCTTTGTTGATGATCCCAGCGACCCGAATAATGCCGAAACCAGCGAATTGATTTTCATCAGTAACTCAATTCGCAATTTGAAAAAACAAATTAATGATTATAACGCTGCTGTGGCTGATAAATATACTTATTTAGTGATCAACAATTACCCCGAAGAAAATCACCAAATTAACTACTCTTTATACCGTGACGAAGGCGCACAAAAGACTTACTTAATTCGCGATGTTAATGAAGATACCTACACAACTATCGATTTGTCGGCGACTATTTCTTACCAAGTTAACAGCTTTGATACCTCCGCGGCCGACGGGGTACATGCCGTGGTCGGTTATGACGATTTGAATAACGGTATTCGCGTTAGCAGCAGTGTTACCATCAAGACTACGGATCGCACTAAGGCTGGTAACGAAAATTTAATGGTAATCACGCAAGATAACGCTAAGGTTTTGGAAAGTTTAGCACCCGATACTGATTACATCTTGATGGAAGATATTCATTTATCAAGAGTTAGTGCCAGTGGTTGGCAGCCCGCGGTGTTCCCGACCAACAGTACTTTAGATGGTAATAATTTCAAAATCTATCTTGACGCCGGTTTTGATTTGAGTAAAACACCAGGCAATATCGGGTTGTTTGAAAGTATCCCTAACGGTTCAGTGGTTAAAAACTTACAAGTAGTTATCCCGCAGGGTACTTCGTTCGATAAGGCTCGTACTTTGGAAGTTGACCTAACTGATTATAATGAAGGTGCCGTTAATATTGGTTTATTGGCCGGTACAAATAACGGTTTAATCACTAACTGTGCTGTGCTGTCGGATTGGCAATTTGTGCAAGATTTAAGTAACGTTATCAATCCGTTAAGCGGTAACAAATTTACCAGCAACTTGCAATTTAACATGGAAGGCTATCTTTTTGGTACCGTATCATACGATGGAGTAGAAGACACTTATTTCTTTGAAACCAGTATCAACAGCAATCAAGAAATAACTATTGAACGGGTTTATAACCGTTATGGCTACCGTTTGATTAAAAATGGCGCAAATAAATGGGTTGAGTACGTTGATAAGTACAATAATAATATCGAATTTATTACGCCCGATACTACCAGTGTGGCACGTTATGATAATTACAGTGCAATGATGAGTGATGGCTCAGCAGCAGCCCGTGTGTTGGTAAAAGGAACTAACGCTAAATTAGACGTTACTTTGGGTGGTTTAGTTGGTACAAACGCTCGCATGGTCACTAACAGTCGGGTCTTGATTGATGTTGAATTAACTGACTTGAACAATGGTGCCGACAATGTTGATGACGCAATCAGTGCTAATTCAGCGATAGTCGGGGGCTTTGTCGGTAATAATGGTAAGACAGGTACGATAACGGCTTCTTTCTTCCGTGATGGTAACGTTATCAATAACGCGAATGTTAGTACCGCAAGCGATAATCCAATTTGTTACTTGGGCGGTTTCGTCGGGTATAACCAAGGTAAAATTTTGCAATCTTACGCAATGGGACAATCTACTAACCGTGATAATAAAGCAAACATCAATTTCACTTCGTTGGCGGGTAGCGTCAAAACCAGCCGTAACTCCTTAGGTGGATTTGTCCACCAAAATGATGGTACCGTTACGGATTGCTTAGTTAACATGTTGATTGATAAGGGTGGTTTGGCTGGTTTCGCGGGTGGTTTTGTCTACCGCAATACCACTAACGGCAAGATTACAAACTGCGTAGAAAATAACGTCTTGTACTTTGTCGCGGAAGATGCCAGCGGTGCTTTGTACCGACCATTTATCGCTTTGAATGCCAATATGACGGTTGATGATGCCAAAGCTGGTACTAACACGGTTTTAACCAATTTGCAAAATTTGTACTACGCTGGTAACTTGTCGGGTACGGGTGCATCGCAATTCTTGGCTCCGGGCGTGCTGACCCAATTGGCTGACGTTAATGATCCTAACGCAAATTCGCGTAAATACAATATGGTGGAAAGTTACGAAGGTTTCTCGATTGGTGAAAATAATAATGCGGATTGGTACATTACCGCCCAAAACACAATTTGGATGATGACCGATTTAGGCCCCATGTTGCGTACCCCGAATGATATTGCCATCAGTTATCGTAAAACTATTGCGCAATCTTCACCATACTTATTTGCGCCCGGTACCGCGCGTAACCCGTATCTTATCTGGCAAAAAGACCAATTCCGTAGTTATGTTTACGCAGCCACGCCGTCGGCAACGAAAGCCGATAAAACTGGTGCTAAACAAAATGTTGACGCTAACCGGCAAAATAACCATTTACGCTTAGTTGATGATGTAACTTTGGACGGTATCCAAGACACTTATAAGATTACTTATACGGGTACTTTTGAAGGTAATGGCCTAACTTTGGGCGGCATTGGCCTACCTTCGGTAGCAACAACTTTGGTAACGGCCGGTTTGTTTGGTAAAACGGAATACGCCACTATTCGTAATATCAATTTTACCTTTAATAATAATATCAATTCGACTGCACGTTATGTTGGTGGTATTGCGGGTATCAGTATTAACACTAACTATGTTGACGTTAATTTGAACGGTTCGTCATCGACTATTTTAGGTGCTAACATAGTGGGTGGCGTTGCGGGACTGATGGTGGTTAACGATTATCACGTTGAAAATTATAATATTAACAGTTCAATTTCGGTTCGGGCTAATTACAGTGAAGGTATTACTTCCCCTGGATCCAGTCGCTTTACTTCGGGGGAAGAATACGTCCGACAAACTTTGTACTCGCGGGTCGAGTATCACCGTTCGCCCCGGGAACAAGCGTTTGGTACTGCGGGTGGGGTATTCGGGTTTGTAACTGCTAACCCCAACAATTACAAGGTTTTTGATAATGACGGTAACGCAAGTATTAAGCCTCGTAAAGCCGAATCACGTTATGAAACACTTGACGAAGCGGTAACTCTTACCAGTTTCAACACTGACGCGACGATGTTCATGCGCGATCGTAATGGTAATGCTATTGATGATACAGGTATCTATTATACCGACCAAATTGTCTTACGCAATATCAGTGGTAAGGTCGGCGATATTGCCGCCAATGTGGCTGGTGGCTTGATCGGTATTATGGACGAAACTATTGAATTGCACGAACCGACAGTAGCCAGCCTTAACAAATTAACTGGTAAATACTATTTAGGTGGAGTGGTTGGTATTAACTTAGGTAAAATATCGGGTGGTACAATTGGTCAAATTGCTGCCGATGGTACTGTTAATTCCTTACCTTTGAACGTTAATAGTTCGGTTACCGGCAGTTATATTTATCGTTTTGACTCTAATGCGGCAAACCCTAAACATTATTGGGGTATGACTGTTGGTGCGGTAGCAGCGTACAACAATGGTCTTGCTGACAATAACAACAGTGGTACCATCGAAAATGTTAACGTCAATGTTAACATGCTGAACGGTAGTGCCCAAAAAATTTATGTTATCGGCGGCGTAATTGGAGAAGCGGGTACTTACAGCACCATCAGTAATACAGTTAATAATATTTATGCTACGGGTGCTAATACGGTAATGTTCTCAGCCAGCGAATTCAACAAGATCGGTTTCTATGTGGGCAAGATCGTTGGTCGTGCGGTAATTGACCCGAACAATGTTCGTTCTAATATGGTTATGATGCCGGCGTCGGTCGATATCGTGTACCAAGATTGTTACGTGTCGTTAACCGATTTCGCTACGCCAAATTACAAAGTTAACAACGTTTACACTAACGCGTTCGGTATCCAAGCCGACGAAAATGGTAACAGTATCACTCACAAAGTGCAAACCATGACTATGGACGAATACCAACAATACATCGTGGATAGTCTAGTCAGAGGGAACGCTACTATCGCGCAATTGGTCACGGCCTTAGAACCCTGGTACCGTAGTTTACCTACTTATATTGTTAACACGACAATTAACGGTAAAAACGTATTTGTTGAAAAATTAACGGCACTTGCTTATACTGAATTTGTCAATTGGTTAACGGTTAATAAGGTGTTTGATCGCTTTACTGCTTATAAATACAATGGCGTCGATAATACCGGAGCAACGGTTACCAAAAACCGCTTACTGAACGATTATTGCGCTTACGTTGAATATTGTGCGATTGGTAAAGTTGATGAGGGCGAAGTCTGGTTTAACGAAAACCTAGTTGCGTGCCGTAACCAACGTTACCAACTGGCGGAAGAATTCTTTGCGTACAAATCGCAAGCCGCTGATAACAGTACGCAATATCCTGCTACAATTCGCTTTACTTGGCAACAATACGAAAACTATCGTTATTTGTTAGCGTCGCTAAATATGAAGCAAAACGAGTACTATAAACGCACTTATGGCGACGAAATCTTGAAATATGACGCTGACCTTGGCTATTTAAGCTCTTGGTTGGCGAATAAAGATTTACCGGAATTGGGTGCAACCGACGATTACGGTACGGTTAAATTAACTGACGGATACGCTGATTTGCAAGCGTTATTGAACCACATGGTTACGGAAAACGCGGACGGCACTGTGCAAGTCGTTAACCGTTTCACCGAAAAAGACCCCTTGCAAGCCTACATGAACTATATTACTGACGGATATACTTACCGCCGCACTTTGGGTTCGCTCACCGAGAACATAACTCATGAACAGTACGGTACCCGCGGTTCGGGCTGGTATATGACCTTGAAACAATATTTCCACTACGTAAACGACATTGCGGGTGAAACTTACGGTGACCGTGACCATCAAGGTAAATACGACGTTGATTTAATTGCGGACTATTTATACTCATCTTATACGTTGAACCAAGCCGCCAGTCCCGCCATAACTTTGGACGAATACATGGTTTTCCGCATTGACGAAGCCCCAATTTTGCGCCAAAACGAACTTGAATGGGTAGAAAAAGGTCACCAAAAAGGTGGTGTAACGGTCAGCCTGGTGGGGGCGTTAACTATGCCGGAATGGGGCTTAACCGATACCAAAGAAGAAGCGTGGCAAGCATTATTGGCCGATACGGAAAACGTTAAACTGGTTGCCGAAAACGGCGAAATCGTGTACACGAATAACCAAGACGGGGCAGCAGCACGTAAAGTTTGGGCTTACCAAACGGCTTACACGGCTGCCCGCGCACAAGGCATTGACATCATCAAATACCAAGAAATGTGCCGACTTGGTGGCAGTTTGTACGAATTGACCCACAGCAAAAAAGAAGACGGTGTCACTTTGCGCTATGCCACTGTTGATGAATACCTATTTGCCTTAAAGGTTCCGCAGTATGGTTGGAGCGATGCACAATCCGCGTTTATTTCGGGAACTTTCGGGATCGAAAATATTCGTTACGCGCTGTCGGCCACCTATTACGGAAACATTTTGCAACAGACTTTGGATAAAGTAATGGCCATTAAAGCGGAAAATAACCCGCGCTTAAAACATAAATTCCAAAACAAAGCCGAAGGTTGGGTCTGGTATTATGACGACGATAATAACGATTCGTTAGATTCTGGAGTTGGTGTCAAAGACCGTCGTGGTACTTGGCAACTGATTGCGGCGGACAACTTCCATAATGGTGATGGTGAAGTTTACGAATACGTTAACCCCGGCCAAGCCATTGACTTGCGCGAAAACACCAATTCGGCACAAGGACCCTTGCAGGGTGCGGCGCTGTATATTGACGCGGACGATGATAAATTGTTTACTACTGATGTCAAAGGTGTGCAAGAATTGGGCAGTGGCGATACTTTGGTACTGTACGAAGTGCCCACCGTGGACGGCGCCGATTTCAAACAATTGGCCAAAGATGACGATGGCAATCCGCTTGCCGGCCAATACAAATACTTCAAAATCAGTCGTCGCATCATCGAACAAGGTACCATGCGCTATACAACCACCAACGGCCGTAACGAATATTCCGGCAATACGGCGGATTACTTGGAAGAAGCTTTGTGGTGGCAAAATCAAGGCTTTACCGAGGAACAATTTGACCAAATCAAAGCCAACGCGATGCAACAATCGGTGCCGTACGCGGGGCAAGTCGTATTGACCAAAGAACCCGGTACTAACCATTACACAGTGGCTGACCGCGGGGTAGGCTTTGTGGTGGCCGACGACTGGTACGCGAAAAAGGGCGGTGAAGAATATGGTTTCCGCACGTTCAACTTTACCACCACCGATTACACGAATATTGCAACCAATGCCCACTATACCACCTTGACCAACCAAGACACCGGCGAAACTAAACAATGGTGGTACAGTAACTACGCTGATTACCTTTTGTTCTGCGGCCTGTTGAACATGGAAAACACCACCACGGGCAGCACCACCAGCGACATCGACAGCATCGCCGCCCTCGCCGCGCGTTTACCGTACCCCGATAATAACCAAACGATTTGGAACACTGCGTCGACGTCCTTGCCCGACCGAACCAACTACGTTAATTATCCGTTTGTACGCAGGACAGTTAAGGAGCTATCGGATGATTTGATTTCGGAAAATGATTTGGCCGCCGCCATGGAATTCGGCAGTGACCAGGCCGCCTACCTGCAATTACTGGCGACCAAGCACACCACGGCGGATTACGTTACTTGGGCGTTTGACAATAAAACCGCGACCACCTTGGATAATAAAAACAAATACTTCCGTATGAACCATTATTTGTATTTGCAGACCAAAAACAAAGGCGACGAATTAACCGGTGATAATTTAAAAAACTTCGTGTGGGCGTTAAACCAAAATAACCGTGCCAAAATTTATTACACGGGCGTAACCCAAGAAAGCCGTACCGACGAATTGTTGGCCTACCGCGAAGAATGGTGGAACCACGCCGACCAAGGCAACACGCCGTATATGACGTTCCGTGATTACCAAGAATGGATTAACGTTTACGCCCACGGTGACGAATATAAAATTGACCGTGGTGAATTGGCGGAAGGGGAAGAAGCCACCGCGGAAGCGTGGTTGGATATTTACGCGTTCGCGGTTTGGAAACGTATGGAAAAATACGAAAATAACGTCGAATACATCAACAAAGGCGACCAAAGTTCGGGCATTACCCAAATAACCAACCCCATCCTGAAACGACAAATCAGTACCACCGTGTTCCCCAAAATCGCCAGCAGTGGTAACGGCAGTGGCCCCAAACCGACCTTGCCCGTGGGGTACTGGTGGGAACAAGATACGGAAAAAGAAAAAGACGGCAGTGTCAAGAAAGATAATGATGGTAACCCCATTTTGAAATGGGAAGATAAGGACAAAACGAAACCCGTCATGATCAAAGTGCCGGTGGACGGTGCCTATTATGGTTGGCCCGAAGATAAAGAGCCACCGAAGGAGCGCGTGCGTCCGTATTACGACCGTTACGAATACAACGAAAAATATTTGGAAGGTTACCGCGACGTTAACGACCCCGAAAACTTGCTGGCTTACACTGTATACGACTTTGACAAAGGCACCTTTAACCCCGATAATATTTACAGTCTGCTTTGTGATGATAAGCCAGTATGTAAGCATCCCGAACACGCCAAGTTCCAATCCGCCCAATGGTTGGGCCGTTACACCCAAACCACCTATGTCGAAAAACAACAAGAAAAGAAAGACGCCAACGGTAACGTGGTTAAAGATGAAAACGGTAAGCCGGTTATGGAAACCGTCATGCAGGAGAAGAAAGATGCCGACGGTAATGTGGTTACCGATGAGAACGGTAACACGGTGATGGAGCCCGTCATGGAAGCCGTAGTTACCAAATACGACGGCATCGACCGCATGACTGACAAAGCGTTCACCCAATTGTACGTGCCGTTTGATTATTTCAAACGGGCGTGCCAAATGATCCAATCGGTGTACAGTGCCGATAACCAATACGCGGGCTACCACAACTTCATGCACTACTGGGCGAAAAACGGTAAATGGAACTGGATTTGCTTTACCACCGATGGTGGTACGTTGGCTGATGACGATCCTGTTTTTGAACAAGTGGATTACACCTATCGTGCAACCAACTTCTGGAATAACTTCGACCCCAGCCAAGGCTTACACGCGTTGGCGTCGTGTAATGACCCCATTAACTGGTAACCCGTGGGCGATTAGCCGAGTAGGGCAGTACCACTAAAAAAGCAACGCGAATCCGCGTTGCTTTTTTAATGCTTAGTCTTACACAACGATTACATCGTACGGTCGTCAATTTGTTGCACTTGGTGGTATTCCACTTCATTTATATAAGCAATAAACTCATGGATCTCAAAGCAACCATACTTACCAGCCAAAGCCTGGTAATTATAGTTCCTTTGAGAGCCAAGACCGATGTTGCCAACTTTGGCCGCGGTATCGTGTAGCCCGTGCAAACTTTCGTTATACAAGGCTAACTCAATAGTTTTTTTAATTAAGGCGGGGTTAACGTTGGTCGTCTCGCCAATAGTGCTTAACAAATTATCCATCTTGTCGCGAACAAAATCACCGTTCATAGCGTCGTAGGTTAAATCTGTTCTACTTAAATGGCTATCAAAAATAGAACTCTTGGTTAAATCGGTGTCAAAATCTTTACTATTTTTGTAATTGCCTAATGATTTTTTGTAGGCATCAACCGCCAAGTATTCGTAACAAGCATTGAAAGCAAAGAAATCTTTATCGTCAACAAGTGAATCGCGCAAAGGGTACATAATGTTGGCGTAGGCTTCGTAATTGTTTTTAACATCATCACCAACATAGGTGGTGTTATTGTTTTGGTTACGGCTGTTGGCCAAATTTTGTTTCATCAAAGCAATGTATTCGTTTTCGTATTCGTTGTCCAAATCGTTTTGCAATTCGGCCACCATTTTGTCCATGATGATTTTCGCGTCATTGTATAATTGCGGACCTTTGGCTTGGTCGTCGGTTCGGGCAAAATCAATGTTGTCCGGGGCAAAGGCGATACCGCTGTAATCGCTGATGTTATATTGGGCACGGATTTCGTCCGCGGTCATGTCCTTTAATGTTTTTGTCTCTTCCTGAGTGTGGTCTTTGTCGGGGGTAGGGTGGTATTCTTCTTCCACGGTGCTGCCGCCCGCGTTGTTACCGCAACCCGCGGTACCCAGCATTAACGCGGTCGCCAAAACGCCCGCTTGTAATCCTTTCGTAAAATATTTTCCTAATTTTTTTAATTTTTGATTTTCCATACTTCCTATTTTACGCTCTTTCCCGCCAAAAGTCAAGATAAATCCGCTAAATTCTTTTGCCAAATGTTACCAACGACCGTCGTCCGCCGACCGTAAACCTTTGACCCACAAAATACAGTGGCTATTATCCTTGCTTAACCACATTTTGCGGTGGCGGTGCGGGTTTCCCTTGTCCAAAGTGCCAAAAAGCGCTATCATATTTTATGATTATCGAAGCCGTCGTCGCGTCCGTGGTGTACAGCAACGCCGAAAGTGGCTATACCGTGTTACGGTTGGACAACAATTTGACTGCCGTCGGGATTGCACCGTTCGCCGCGGTCGGGGCGGGGTATCGTTTCGTTGGCGAGTTCGTGAACAACGCTAAGCACGGCAAACAATTCGCCTTTAAGGAAATCACGTTGTTGCCACCCGACACGGAAGCCAAAATTTTGGCGTTCTTGGGCGGTGGCTTATTACCCGGAGTAGGCCCCGCGACCGCGCGCAAAATTGTGCAACGCTTCGGCGCGCAAACGTTAGACATAATTGCCAACGACCCGCAAGCCTTGTCGCAAGTGCGGGGTATTTCGCCCGTTAAAGCCCAAACCATTGCCGCGAACTACCGCAGTATCCGTCAAATGCAAGACGTAATGATGTGGTTGTACCGTTTTGAAATCAGTTTGAACTTGGCACAAAAAATCTACCAATATTACGGCGACGACACGATTGCCACCGTCGCCAAAAACCCGTACGCGCTGATTGAAACCATTGACGGGATTGGCTTCACCACCGCCGACAACATGGCCAAAACGCTGGGCGTCGCCTATAACGGCACGTTCCGTGTGCGGGCGGGGATAGTGCACACTTTGAAGGTCAGCGCCGAAACCGACGGGCACACTTACGTGACCTTGCCCGATTTGGTCGGCAAGGTTTGTCACTTGTTGCGCATTAAAATGGCAGAGTTAACCCCGACCTTTAACACGATTATCAACGAGTTATGCATGGATCGTGTCGTGGTGCCGGTCACTATTGACGGTGAGCAAGGTATCCAGTTAATCCGCTTCTTTAACGCCGAAAAATCCATCGCGCAAAAAATCCGCTTGCTGATGCAAGAGCCGAAAACCCCCGCGCGCGTGGACGAGTTAATCGCCCATTACGAGCAGTTGCGGGGGATAACTTTCCACGCGACCCAAAAGCAGGCCATCAAACAAGCGGTCAGTGGTGGCGTCACGGTGATCACCGGGGGGCCCGGCACGGGGAAGACGACGATTATCAACGCAATTTTGTACATTAACCAAGCCAACGAGTTGACAACCCAGTTGTTGGCGCCGACGGGGCGGGCGGCCAAGCGTATGGAAGAGGCTACGGGACAGCAGGCGATGACGATTCACCGTTGCTTGGATATGGATTACAAAATGGGCGCGGGCAAGTTTACTTACGACGACCCGAACAACTTTATCCGGCAAGACATGGTGATTGTCGACGAAGTTTCCATGTGCGATTGTCTACTGACGGCGTCGTTATTGCGGAAAATCTTGGTTGGCACGAAGGTGGTCTTCATCGGCGACATTGACCAGTTGCCCTCGGTGGGGGCGGGAAACGTCTTGGCCGATATCATTGATTCGGGCGTGGTGCCGACAACGCGTTTGACCCAAATTTACCGCACAGCCGAAAACGCCACGATTGCCGTTAACGCTCACCGCATCAACAATGGTGAAATGCCGTATCTCGATAACAAAAGCAGTGACTTCTTTTATTGCAATGTGGAAACACCAGATTTAATTAAAGATGAAATATTGGGGTTGTGTTTAACACGATTACCACAATATCTTGGGGTTGATCGTAATAAAGTGCAAGTTTTGGCGCCGATGAAGTTGGGCGCGGCCGGGGTTATCAATTTGAACCAATGCTTGCAAGCGGCCTTAAACCCACCTGCCCCCAACAAGGACGAATACACTTATGGTAGCACTGTATTTCGTTTGGGTGATCGCGTGATGCATACGGTTAATAACTATCGCCAAGAATGGACGAAAAATCACGAAACCGGCAAAGGGATTTTTAATGGCGATATTGGTAAAATTGTTGCCATCAACGCGGCGAACGGGGAAATTACCGTGGAATTGGAAGACGGTCGGGTCACGATTTACCCGCGCACCGAACTGAATGCGTTAACTTTATCTTACGCAATTACCGTTCACAAAAGCCAAGGCTGCGAATTTGACGTGGTGGTTATCCCCGTGGTGGCGGGGGCGTACATGATTATGACCCGTAATTTGCTGTATACGGCGGTAACGCGCGCTAAACGACTGGTAGTCTTGGTCGGGAAAACGGAAAATATCCAAAAAATGGTGGCGAACACTTACACCAAAAAACGCAACAGTTGCTTGAATAAATATTTACAATATTTTACCGATATGGCATAATGGAAAGTAATGGACATACTTAACGAACTGGCAAAAATTAAGGACGAAAACGCTTTGACGGCTTTCCACAAAAAGTACTTGTCGAAAACAGGTGAATTGACCGCACAATTACAGAATTTGAAAAATCTACCCGCTGACCAACGGGCCACGGAAGGTAACCGCATCAACGAACTTAAACGCAATGTTGAACGCGAATTTTTCCGTAAGCAAACCGCGTTGCGCGAACAAGCCATTAACGATCAGTTGCGGGCAGATCCATTAGTCGATATTACTATTCCGGCAATTAACGTTCCACAGGGCAGTTTGCACCCGATTACTTATTTAATCCGTCGTGTGACCGAAATCTGTCGTTCAATGGGGTTCTTGGTGGTGGACGGTAACGAAGTGGTGACCGAATACGAAAATTTTGACGCGGTCAATGTGCCGGCCGATCACCCGGCTCGTGATATGCAGGACACGTTCTGGCTGACTAACGGTAAATTGTTAAAGACCCAAACTTCGGCCATGCAAAACGAAATTTTACGCAAGCACGGCCCCGTAGTTTCGGCGATTTTTCCTGGCCGTTGTTACCGTAACGAAGCCACGGACGCCAGTCACGAATTTGCCTTTTTTCAATGCGAAGGCATGATGGTGGGGGAGAATATCTCGATCGCGAATTTGATTTACGTGATGAAAAAAATCTTATCGGGCGTTTACGGTAAAGATATTGATGTGCGTTTGCGGCCAGGCTACTTTCCGTTTGTTGAACCCGGGTTTGAACTGGACGCCAGTTGTCCGTTTTGTGAAGGAAAAGGGTGCAGTGTTTGCAAACATTCGGGGTGGATCGAATTTTGTGGTTGTGGAATGATTCACCAAAACGTATTACGCCAAGCCAACGTTGATCCGGAACGGTACCAAGGTTTTGCTTTTGGTTTCGGCTTGACGCGGATGGCAATGATGCAGTACGCCATTAGCGACATTCGCCTACTGAACTCGGGTAACTTAGAATTTTTGCGAGGTATCAAACGATGAAAATTTCGGTTAATTGGTTAAATGATTATGTTGATTTGTCGGGAATTTCCGCTCAGGAAATTGCGGCTAAGTTGACGCAAATTACCTGCGAAGTGGAGGAAGTTATTTCGGTTGGTCGGGGACTAGACACGGTAGTGGTGGGCAAAATATTAACGTGTGAAAACCACCCACAAAGTAACCACTTACACCTATTGACCGTAGATGTTGGCCGTAAACAACCACTACCCATTGTTTGCGGGGCACCGAACGCGCGGGCGGGCTTAACTGTGGCAGTTGCTACCGTCGGTACGGTAATGCCTAATGGCATGCAAATCGAAGCCGTTAAACTGCGTGGTTATGACAGTTGTGGTATGTGTTGTTCCTATGCCGAGTTAGGCTACCAAGAAGACAACGATGGAATTATCGAATTGCCCGCTACCACCAAAATTGGCACCCCGATTACCGCGGTTTTACCGGGCTTGGTTGATGATATAATTGATATTGATAATAAAAGTATTACTAATCGTCCTGACCTTTGGGGACATTATGGTATCGCTCGTGAATTGGCGGTAATCTTTGACCGTCCGTTGCGTGCGATTAACACAACGAACTTACAAGCCTATAATAATTTACCGCCATTAAGCATTAAAATTGAAAATGACTATTGTTTAAGTTACGGTGCAATTAAAGTTGCCCGGGTTGGTGGTTATGCGTCACCCGCTTTAATCCAAAATCGCTTGTATAAGTTGGGACATAACAGCCACGGTTTGTTGGTGGACTTAACCAATTACATAATGTTGGCGTTTGGTAACCCATTGCACGCGTTTGACGCGAACAAAATGGGAAAAATCAGTATTGGCGCCGTGCCGTCGGGAACTGAATTTACCACTTTGAAAGACAATCAAATTACCGCCACTAAGGACATGTTGTTTGTTAAAGCCAACGGTAAGCCCGTGGCCTTGGCCGGTATTATGGGCGGTAAGAACAGCGAGATTACTGATGCTACCACCGACGTAATTTTTGAAATTGCAACTTTTGATGCCGCGAATGTGCGTCGCACTTCGGTAACGGTGGGCATTCGCAGTGACGCCAGTATGCGTTACGAAAAAGCATTGGATCCGGAAACAAATTGGCTGGCGGCGGCAGAATTATTGCGTCTGTTAAAAAAATACGCACCACAAGCTGCTGTGGTTTCGTCCTTTACGCGCGTGATGAACGCCAAGGCTGAACGCCCCGTGCAAAAAATTGTAGTGTCCAAACAACGCTTATGCAGTTTTACCGGGGTAGACTTTACCGACCAGTACGACTTGGTGCAACGCAAGTTAACGGCCTTGGGTTTCAAGCCGAAAATTACCGCTAAGGACATTACGGTAACGGTGCCGTCGTGGCGCAGTTGGAAAGATATTACCACGCCTGCCGATGTGATCGAAGAAATTATCCGTAACTATGGTTACCAAAATATTTTACCAGTAGCACCTACTGCGGAATTATCTCCGTTGCCACATGATCCCTATGCCACGGCCAAAGACCAAATCAAAGATACTTTGGCGTGGCAATACGCATTTAGTGAAGTGCATACCAATCTTTGGTACGACACTAAGGCCTTAAAACGGATGGGGTTAACGCCGGCTACTTACGCCACAATCGCGAACCCGTTTAATCAGGACGATAACCAAATTCGCAGTGCTATGTTGCCCAGTATGCTGACCGTAGCAGTGAACAATAAGTTACAAACGGCGGTACGTGTCTTTGAGATTGGGCGCGTGATTAACGCGGACGGCAGTGAAAGTGAACACTTGGCCGGGGTAGTGGTGGCGATGCCTTATCTCGCGGTAGCACAACTGTTAACGGCGACGTTCGACCGCTTGGGTTTCAAGTTGGACTATAAACTTAAGACTTTGAACGAACCAACTTTTCACCCGACTAATAATGCCGAAATTTGGTGCAATGGTCAGTTAGTTGGCAAAATTGGTATCATTCATCCGCACGTGATTACTTACGCCCCGGCTGTTGGTTTTGAAATCAATTTGTCGGCCATCGCGTGGGGCAGTGTTCCGCAAAATTTAGCACCCGTGTTGTCCAAATTCCCCAAAACGGAACTGGATTTCACCTTCGTTTGGGACGGCATTTATGCCGAGTTGGCAACTATTATGGCGGGTTTCAAACACCCGTACGTGACGGGACAACGTTTGACGGCCGTGTACGAAAACCGTTATACCTTGACCTTTACCGTTTCTTGTCGTGAAAAAACACTTGACAAAGAAGAAATTAAGCAGATTCACCAAGAAATTGTTGACTTTGCTGCTAAAAATAGTGTACATCTTTATCAGTGAACGAGAACATCTTTTACATTGATGCTAAGACCAAAATTGTCGATTTTTTGACGACAGAATTTTCTGGTACGTTCCCGATTAAACTACAAAACCGTTTCTTGAATTTTTTCCCGCAAATTACCAATTATGAAGAAGAAGGGCATAAGTATAAGCCCGCGATTTTCTTTACTAATAACATTGATGCGGTTGTTAAAAATGTGCCCAATGCGACCAAAATCGTGCTGTTTAACGATATTAACGAAAACATGTTTGCTTCTCGTTTGAAGAGTTTGATTCCGTTTTGTAACTTGAATTGGTGTGTTTACGTTTCCGTTTCGGACGAGAAAACCGAGTATGGTATTTTCCGGATTATCAATAGTATCAAGGACGAAAGTTTGGAAACAGTGTTGTTTAAGTCACAAACATTGTTAGACAAGAGCAACAAACTGTTTGGTATTTATGTTTATGCCGAAAATACTTGGACCATTACGATGCGCAGTTTAAAAGGGCGCATGGTGAACGTTAATTTCGCGTTAGACATTAAAGTGGTTAATAACTGGGAAGACGAAATTAAAGAATTTGTTGATGCCAGTTTTGCTAAATTGCGTACCAGTTCCAAAAAACTGCAAGACATTAAGAACATGTACAAAAATATCTTTAAAAATGTGATGCGTTCAATTGATGGTACCATTTGTGTGGTCGTTGATTCTGAATACAAGCCCGATGCTTTTTTTGAAGATGGTATTTGGCTGACGGAACCGATTAACTTGTCGAAACTATTTGCCCAAACCAACCAATATAACGAACAAAAATTGACGACCATTGCGGATGTGTTTATGACCATGTTGAATTTTGACGGCATAACCGTAGTGGATAACATGGGACAAATTCGGGCGTATAACGTGTTTATTGAAACTAACTTGAAAGTTGCTGGCAATATTATGGGCGGTGCCAGAAAACGGGCTGCCTATACAATTATTAACAGTAAACGCCCTAATATCATTGGTGTTTATTTCCAAAGCCACGAAGGCGAAATGTTTTACGCACCCGTTAAAAGGTGAAAAATTTTCTGTAAGCGTGGCATAATGTCGGGG
Organism: uncultured Eubacteriales bacterium; assembly: GCA_948695535.1. Taxonomy (GTDB): domain Bacteria; phylum Bacillota; class Clostridia; order Christensenellales; family UBA1242; genus RGIG8050. Next base: position 57,866 of record CAPRTS010000007.1, read on the forward strand.
AGGTGTTCGCAACCCAACGGGTGTGGCCACTGGTCATTACCAATTTCAACAGTAAACGCGGGTATGCCCATTCTTAAAGCCAAGTAATCAGTTAACCCGCCGTACGAATTTACGGACATGACGGCGCGATATTGAGTTAACTCGGCAATGTTTTGGGCAGTGGTTTGGTCGGCCACCCGACTGTAATAGATAACTTCACCTTTACTGTGTAAGGCTAGGCTAAGCGTTGGGTGGAAAGTGTTGATTAGTCGTAACAAGGCTTTGGTTTCCGGTTCACTGTGGGGGCGTCGCCCAATGTAGTTAGCAGGAGCGGGAGTAGTTAGGTTGCTGTGACCTTGCCCCCAGCCCGCGTCGTAATTGACATTCAAATCAACTGCGCGGGCGTTAGCTTTCCATAGACTAAAATCAGTACTACCAAGATTGATACGTTGTAAGCGTTGGTGATAACGGCGGGGTACAGTGGTTAACCCTTGGGTAGCCAACGCGACACCATCGGGGTTACAATTTGGTACTAAAATTACCGCTACATCGTGGGGTAGATCACGGCACAACGGCAAAAGACCGTGGACAGCATTAACAGTCAACCACTCGCGCGCGTGCATACCACCGGTAATTAACAGCCGTTGTTTAGCCGATGGCTCGCCGAATAGGTAGGCAATCAGTGGCCGGTGTAAAACACTGTAACCAATAATATTGATTGAATCTAAGTATTGTAGGTCATGATAATCGCGTACGCCGTCGGGGAGTGTATCTGTTCCGCAAAAGTCTGTGCCGATTTGTAAATGTTGACGTCCAAAATGTTTAATAAAGTACAAATAGTGTTTTACAAAATCACAAAAACCACAATGGGTTGTGTTTTTAGTTAAAAACTTGGGTACTAAACATAAACCTACGGTGCCACCAGATTTGATGATAGTGCGCACTTGGCGGTTGGTTAAATTGCGTGGGTGGTGGCAAAGTGTGTTTAAAGCGGTGTGGGTGCAAAGCATGGGTTGTGTGGTTACGCGGGCAAACTGGTAGAAACTACGACGGTTTAAGTGGGCAGTGTCAATTTGAATACCTGCATCTTCCAAAGCCTTTATGACTTGGTACCCCCACCGGGTAATGCCGCGGCGACTTTTGGCACCACCCGCCAAGGAGTTAGCGGCGTTCCACGTTAAACCGACGCTGTGGGGGCGCAATTTGAGAAAAGCCTCCAAATTATCAGGCGTTAAAAACCAAGCGTCTTCAATGTGTAAACGACATACGGGATAGGCAGAATCGCGGTTTAATTTATCTATCAAGCGCTTTTTGACTTTGATGGTGGCCATCGGGTCAGGCAGGCGGGTAGTCCAAACCGATAACCAAATTTCACTAACACCGTCGCTTTTGGCTTTTTGTAAATAAGTGCGCAACTTGCTGGCGGGTAGGGCTAACAATGCGTCATTATGTAAATCAATCATTGGTTATGCTTATGCGGGGAAGCAGTTGCTAAACACTACTAAATTGTGGTATATTGATAATAGGACTAACACAAGCCGTGGGGGCGATTGGCTTCGACGGTTGGCGGGCGGTTCGTTAAGCATACCGGCGGGGAAACCATACGTTAATTGGTTTCAAAAAGACAAATGCAAGTCCCAAAAATGCAAACTTGGCTTTGGCTGCGTAAGTAGTTAAAGAACCAACGAACGACGCGTTTAACCCTTTTAACGATCGTTCGCCAACAAAGGGTGAATGGGACAGTATCTCCTTGGTTAACGGAAATATTGTTCGGCACCAAAGTTAACCCTAACCGTATTACTTTGTCGTTAATTTAGCGGTTGGTAAATAAGATAACGACTATGTATGTAGAAGTACGAACCAGAAACCAATCGGACCCGGGTTCAATTCCCGGCGTCTCCACCACAACAGGGGTATACGCACACCTTTTTGAAAGAGAAATCGCTTTGACGGTTTCTTTTTTGTTTGTATTGTTTATTTCATCGTTTCCGTCAGGGTAATCGGGGAAGATTAAGTTCATCAGCAGTTCTTCTTTTTGTCCGCTTTTTAGATGAAATAAAATTTTTATTTTGTCTTCATATAGAATTACGCGGTAGATTAGCGTGTTAATTAACGCCTTGCGATTTTGGAAATTGTCATAATCAAGGTTGCGGAAGTGCTGTAACCATTGCCGAATATCAGCGTAACTATAATCAATTTGCATAGCTTTTTCGGTATCAATTGTCGCGGTCAGTTCTTTGTTTTCTGTCTCCAATTTTTCAACCTGTGCCAAAATGGCGTCGGTGGCTCGGCCGTGCATTAACGCTTGCATGAGGTTGTCGATGGACTTTTGATTAGACGCGATCAAGTTCTCTAAACGTTTAATCTCGCTGTCATTTTGTTCCGCTTTAATGAGTGTGTAAGTCTCGGCGGCGACCATGTCGATAAACTCATCGGTTAGAGTGTGAACGATTTCCTGCACAACGGCGTCTTCAATCTCTTTTTTACGCACAGCACGTTTGTCGCATTGACGCGATGGAAGCACATTAACACAGCGATAATAATGGTGCAATTTACCACTTTTGCTGGTCGCACTGATTCCCGTCATCTTGGCGCCACATTTGCCACAAATCAATTTATCGGAGAGTAGGTAAGGAACTTTCGCTTTACCACGAGCCGGTGCGGTGGCGTATTTAGCCAGCACCTGTTGTACTTGCTCAAATAATTCATCATCAATAATTCGCGGAATTCCACCGTCGGTTTCTTGACCTTGAAAAATATATTTGCCTAAATATCGGCGGTTGCCGAAAATACTGCGAAAACTGTTCTTGTTCCACTTCGCTCCGTGGGCGGTTTTAATGCCACGTTCATTTAGGGAATTACCAATTTGCACATAGTTATATCCATTGGCCAACATTTGAAACATTTGCTTTACAATCGGGGCAGTGTTCTCGTCAATAACAATATTTTTCTCGGTGTCAACCTTGTAGCCGAGCGGTACAGAGCCACCAAAGAATTTGCATTTAGACGCCGAGATCGCAATCCCGCGTTTGATCTTTTGAGCGAGTTCAGCGGAGTAGTATTCCGCCATACTTTCTAAAACGCCTTCAATCAAAATACCACTGGCATCATCGGTAATGTTCTCTTTGGCGGATAATACCCGTACACCATTTTTCTTTAACTTAGATTTGTAAATTGCACTATCATAGCGGTTACGAGCAAAACGGTCTAATTGGTAGACAATGACAAATTGAAAAGCCTTTTTCTTGCTGTCTTCAATCATTTGTAAAAAGTCGGGGCGTTTGTCCGTTGTCCCGGTTAAGTCACGGTCAATGTATTCGTGAATAATGTGCAAATCACTGCGTTTGGCGAATGCGTAACATTCGGCCAACTGTCCTTCGATAGACTGTTCGTTTTGTCCGTGCGAACTGAACCGTGCGTAAATTACTGCATTTTTCATTTTTTACTCCTTTTTTGCCTTAAAAGGCAATGGCTCGCCATTGCTGCTTGGTTACCCGTCCCACTGGCGACAGCAAGGACAGTCAAGGGTCTGCCACACAGTGGACGGCGTTTTATGCCTAACGGGAGATAAATCGCCGCCCTTGACGGTGCTTGCCGCCAGTGGTAGCAGAGACAAAACATTGTTTTACAGTAGATTTAATTCACTGATTTAATTTGTGGGTTTTTGTCGTAATCTTGTGTAACTTGACGATTATAAGTAATTTATTGTAAAACCGTGAACTTTTGCCTTCGCTCCTGCCTATAGTTAGGGGGTAAATTTTATAAAAACCTTGATTTTTACCACTTCTCGTGGGTATAGGTAGGGGCTATTAAAAAATAAAACCTTAACACCCCTGTCCCTAAGTGTTTATAAGTAGGGGATCGTGTGGGCAAGGCGGCTGCGCCGCCATTGCCCACGGGCGTGTATAGTATTACCACGCCACCCCGTAACACTGTAACAACTTAAAAGGAGTGAAAATGAGTAAAACAAGTCAGTTACAATCATTACCAAGTCCATTTGACGGCATTTCGGTTATTTATTTTGATGATGAAAACCGCAATCATCATGTGCGGTTACCAGCAGATAAAAAACTAGCCAATCAGTTGGCTAAATTGATTTATCATGATGCCAAAATCGCAATCAGTGAAAATTACCAAAAGGAGCAAACAAAATGAATTATTTAACTTGGTTAAACGAGTGGTTGGAAAATTATGTAAAGCCAACTCATAAGGCACGGACTTACGAGCGTTATCAACAAATTGTTAATACGCACATATTGACAAATTTAGGGGATTATGACTTAAACGCAATCACGCCCTTACTTCTGCAGAAGTACATTACCAACTTGTTGCAACATGGCAATCGACTAACTGGACAGGCATTATCCGCGAATACTGTCAATGGTATTATCTCCATTTTACAGTCGTCATTGAAAATGGCGTATACTTTGGGTTTGTGTCGTGAATACGTCGGTAACAAAATTGTGCGTCCCAAAATCACCGAAAAGCAAGTTGCGTGTTTCAGTTTGACAGAGCAAAAAAAAATGGAGCAATACATTTTAACCAGTAAAAAATACAAGCTTTATGGCGTGATAATTTGTTTGTATACGGGACTGCGGATTGGCGAATTGTTAGCGTTAGAGTGGGCCGATCTCGATTTTAGTAAAGGCATTTTGACGGTATCCAAAACCGCATACGATAACCACGGCCAACGCTATATTGACCGCCCGAAAACTGCTAATTCGCATCGTATGATTCCGCTGCCCAAACAATTAGTTCCCGTGTTGAAAGACTTGAAAAGAAATACGCAATCTAACTGGGTAGTGGTGGACAAGAATAACCAGCCAGTATCGGTCCGCAGTTACCAACGCAGTTTTGAATTATTGCAATACAAATTAAAAATTGCTCATAAAGGTTTCCACGCTTTACGGCATACTTTCGCCACGCGAGCGTTAGAGTGCGGTATGGACGTAAAATCACTTTCCGAAATTCTTGGACACAAAAACACTAATATAACACTAAATCGTTACGTACATTCGTTGTTGGAACACAAGCAAGAAATGATGTCAAAATTGGGTAAAATTTTGACATCCGCGCCAGAGAAATGAATAAACTGAGAAAACTGTTATGAAATTGTGTTCATCAAATATTTTAATCGGTGTACATCTTACTGTAAAAACTATACCATAACCACCCATAAATTGTAAATCTGTTATTAAAATTGTACATTTACACAACATTTACCGCCACAAAATTCTAAGTTCTGTTCATCAATTAAAATATTTGATGAACAAAATTTTTTTATTGTGTGCATGAAATAGGAGTTTACAAATGGCGAATCAATCACTTAATAAGGCAAAAATTGAAAAAAACGATGAATTTTATACGTTGATGAGTGATATAGAAAATGAATTATCGCGCTATGATTTCGCTCAATTCAAAGATAAAATTGTTTATTGTAATTGCGATGATCCAACTTGGAGTAATTTTTTTAAATTTTTCACTAAATGGGGAAAACGCATGGGAATTAAAGAAGTCCATTTTACAAATTACGCTAATACAAAAAGAAAATGGAATAAACAATTAACACTTTTTGAAGCGCTTGACTTAAAAGAAAGTGCAGAAGATGATAGATGTGGTACTGCACATCACTGGACATTTTATCCAGATTCTAATCGAATTGTTAAAAAAAGTCTTAAGGGGAACGGCGATTTCCGCAGTCCTGAGTGTATTGAAATCTTAAAAAGGTGCGATATTGTTGTGACTAATCCACCATTTAGTATTTTTAATGACTTTCTAAAGTTACTAATTGAATATAAAAAATATTATTTAGTCATTAGCGATGATAATAAACTATCTAATATTGATATTTTCCCTTTGATTAAAGATAATAAACTTTGGTTGGGTTATACTCGTGTAAAAAAATTTTTGCAACCAGACGGCACATATAAAACTTTTGGTAATAAATGTTGGTATACTAATTTAGAAGTAACCTACCGTAGGCAACCGATTGTCCTTCATGATCAAGACCTAACTCAATTCAAAAAGTATGATAACTACAACGCTCTTGAAATTTCTGAAGTTAAGTATATTCCTGATGGATATTATGAGCCCATCGGATTACCAATAACATTTTTGCATAAATTTTGTCCTGAGCAGTTTGAAATAGTTGGTATGTCTGGTGTTGATATAAAGATTAAGGGTGGACGATTTTATGTAAGTGGCAGACGCTTACAGCCAAGATTAGTTATTCAAAGGAGAAAAGCATAAGATGCAATATCAGATCGCAATTAGAACAATTAAAGATTTGCTAAATGACAAGGTTTATTTAACCAATATTAATATGCAAAGGAAGTATATTTATAATCATGAACAGGCTTCGCATTTACTTGATAGTATCCAAAAGGGGATCCCAATCCCAGCAATTTATTTGTGGGATAACTGTGATGGCACTTATGACGTATTAGATGGGAAACAGAGAATAACTGTCATGCGTTTATATGTTAATCCTAAATACTTACCTGGCGGTGTCCATAACTTTTTTATTGATCACATGAACAGTAATGATTTTGAAAGTTATCAAATCCCAGTGATTATTTGCTCGGGTACGGAAGAAGAAAAGGTTGAAACATTTAAGCGAATCAATACAACTGCAGTGGCCTTAAAAGAGTTTGAAATTTACAATGCATTGTATCAAGGAACTTTTGTTGAAGAACTCGGTAACTGGGGTATTGGCTTATCTCCAAATGAAGAATTATTCTTCGGCAAAAGTATTAGGGGTGAAAACTGTATCAGGGCAGTAAAATTATTTACCGAAAGACTAGAGGATTATTTTAAGCACAATCGTAATCAGTCTTTTGTGAATGGTTTGAAGAAGCAAATTGATGTTCTGGTTAAAACCACACTTGATTTATTTAATGATTACGGAAATGATTATTATATTTTAGCCAAAATTGTACTTGAAAATATTAATAACAATTCGTTAATTGCCAGTTGGAAATTAAACCAAAAAACAATTAATGATTTGTTGGTAGAGTATGCTAATAATGGTGAATTAGCCAACGCTCCAAGTCGCGAAAGTTTTTATAAAGAATTATTGGGTTGCTATACAGTTACTGGGTTAGACGGTAAACGCTTCTTTACGAAAGATGATAAAAAAACTTTGTATGAAAAATTAAGTAAAGGACTAAGTAGCGGAAAAAGGATTTGCCCAACCTGTGGTAAAGAGTTTAGTTTTGATCAATTTGAAGTTGACCACGTTTTACCTTGGAGCAAGGGTGGCAAGACGTGTTTGGCTAATGCGCAGTTATTATGCAAAAGCTGCAATGTAAAAAAAAGTAATCAGTAATAAATACAAGGGACTTATAGATAAATAAAAATCGCTAATGATCTCTCACCCTAGAATGGCAGATAAAATTCGTCAGGTGAATTAATTTTCTCATCAGAGGGCACATCTTCGAAAATACTTAATAACATATTGATTCTTTCTAATAATTCGTCATAACAGATAATACTTATAGAACGTAACTCATTCCTAAAATTCTCAAAACTGTTCTTCGCATCTGGTGTAAGTGTGGAGTAATTACCAACCAACAAGATACAGTGAATGTTGTTTGCTTCTACATCTAATTTTGAATTAACTTTAAGAGAATTAAATTCTTTATACAAGGAATCTTTTTGTGAAAGTAATTGTATTAAACTACCTGTTAGCTCGGTCGTAATTGGTAAAATCCCAGCACGATATGAAGTATTTTGAGTTAGTGTAGTAACTGGCGTTTTTATCTCAATAATGGATACGTTTTTTGTTATCCCGTTTTGGTATATAAAATCAGGCTTTTTTCCACCATTAAAATCAAAACTCTTTCCGCCAACATAATGACATCCTTGCATAATCATATAGGGGGTGTTGAATAATTGTGATAGTATCCATGAGTTTTTCTCAAATAAAGGTTGCCAAAAGCCAACTTCGTCGCTGTTATTTAGATTATTTTTTATTTCTTCCTTAATTCGTTTAAGATATTCAATATTTAATGCCCAATTGATATTGGTTAAATCAACTGATTTTAATAACTTGACTAACTCTTCCTTGTTTTTTAGCAGTTCTTTGAACTTATCATATTCTTCATCTTTTAAGGTGTAAGTTACTTCTTCCCATGGTGTGTTCTTATCTTTTACGAGTTTGTATCTCTCAGTTAATGCTTGCCATAATTTGTATGTTTGGCTGCATGATAAGGCAAGCTCAAAACTTTCACCTGATTTAATCGACCTCTTGTTTAATGAGATAACATCATTAAAAGTGCTATCACTCTTTTTTACAGTATAGATGAACTTTCCACGTAATTTTTCTTGATAGTTTTTTGGATTATTAATTTGTTGTAACTCAAAACGGACTTGGGAACGACCTGATTCGTCTAAAATAACAATTGGTGTAACATCGGCTGTAATGTATGATGTTGGTGTAATAGTAATTTCATTATTATCCATGATTTATTGTAGCATATAATATTGTGAATGACTATTTAAGTGTGTAATGCTAACCTGACAATAGAAGTTGGTCCTATTAGCAATCAATATTGTAGTGTGCGTATTCAAGGCGTGCAGTTCCACCAAACGTACCAAAGATTGAACCTTTCAAGTTAAGGTAACGCCTTATGACCGGGAATTTTACCCCGGCGGGTTCTGTCACTGTGTGCCAGATAGCTCGCTCACTACGTTCGCTCGCTATCACTTCCCGCTATTTCTACCACAGACAAATAATCCAAAATTCGTCGCGTAGCGGAACTAGAATGTTATTTTATCGCATGTGTTTTATGCGTAGAACTGTTTGGGGATAGTAATGAAATTTTGCAGGTAATTTTTAGTGGCAGTAAAACGCCCGTTTCCGTAAATTATGGGGAATAAACTGCGAACAAATGTTGCTGACCAATGGTATGCCTTACGCAATGCACCCAAAAAACGTAAATTCCAAAAATGGTGTCGCGAGAACAATATTTTTGGGCTTGACGTTGTTGGCAGCAAACGGGTTGACTATGACGCACTGCAACGTGATCTTCAAGGTGTCATAGCCGAAGTTGACGCCACCAATTTAGCGGCTGCTGACGAAAAGGGTAACGGCTGATTTTGCTCACGTTCTTTTCCTTGAATAATGGGTAGTTGTGTGCTATAATATTATTTGTATGGATAACAGTAATAAGTTAAAACAATTCAACCAAACGGCGAACTTGCGACCGAAAGTTACGTTGCCGACGGCGGCAGAAATTGCACAAGTTCCTTATTTCAGTTACGAACTAACCGACTTCGCAATGTTCAGTGGCGCCCGTCAAGTCAGTGAATGTTACGATAAATTGGGTAACAAACATGTTTATGGTGAGGTTTGGACGCGAACGGCGGTCAGCCCCACCCAAATGCGGACTTGCGCAGCGGATACGGTGGTGCACCGCTTGCTGGTGCAGAAAAAACAAGAGCCGCAATTGGCAACGATTGCCGTGGCGCCGCGTTTTCAAAATCCAGTGTTAAGTGCGTTAAATATGACTCACATTAACGGTTATAATTATTTGACCATGAGTGGGGAATTGGCTTATTATTCGGCAGGACGGGTTGACGTTTACACCAGCCAAATTTTGACTCAAGCCTTGCAACAAAGGGCTTGTTTGCCAATTAACAGTTACGCGTATCAACAATACCAGACGGGGAATTATGTTGCTGATCCTACGGCCTATTACCGTCAGTATCAGCAGTACTATCAGCAATATTACCAACAACAGTACGCGGCGAATTATAATTACCAAAATATCAAGCAAAATTATTGTTACTATAATTGTTACACCAACAGTTGTGCGTATTACCAATACCAAGGTAAGAATTACGCGCTGTACACTTATCCCAGTTACGACCGCAAAAGTATCGTTTATGACTGGTTTTACATGGAACCAATCCAAGTTGTCCGCTGTCAAGACGGCAGTTTGCAATGCGTGCGCCCGCTGTTTGCCGCCAGTTATACTGCCGTTAATAATTTTGCCGGCATGGCGTCGTATTTACCCGCCGATAAACAGGCAGAGTATTACCAGCAACTGAAAAATCACGGGGTTACGGGTTACCACGGCGTGCCAATTGATACTAACCTGACGCCGCTGGGACAATATCTGAACCAAGGTTTTATGCAACAGTTGGCGGAAAGTTTAGCGTTTAATCGAACTTCAACCAAGCAATACGTACCACAGTCAAAACGACAATCTGCGCCTGACAGCCGTTTAATGTAAGGCGAATATGGCAAGTACACCATGGCAATAACGAAAGATGTTCATTATACCAGTTTATACCAATCGCCAGTAGGGGAAATCTTGCTGGCAGCCGATGAGATAGGGGTAGTGGGAATTTGGTTTAAGGATGAAAAATATTACGCCGCTTGTTTAGCGCCCAATAATCTACCCCGCGAAACGCCTATTATCCAAACCGTGAAAAAGTGGTTAGACCTGTACTTCGCGGGCAAAGAACCTGATTTTACCCCGCCGTTGCATATGTTGGGGACTCCGTTTCAAATAGCAGTTTGGCGAATTTTGCAAACCATTCCGTACGGGCAAACTACCACCTATCACGCGATTGCGCAAAAGATTGCCACGGCGCGTGGGTTGCCATGTATGAGCGCCCAAGCCGTTGGTACCGCAGTGGGCAAGAACAATCTCAATCTCATCGTACCGTGCCACCGCGTGGTCGGTAGCAATAACAGTTTGGCTGGCTATGCCGGTGGTATTGATAAAAAGATTCAACTCTTGAAATTAGAAGGCGGCTACCGTGATGTCTACTTCGTGCCCGAACACACCACGGTACCATAACGGTCAGTTGCGGAAAAAGTTATTTTTCGATTGTGACGGAGAAGTCCCCTATGTTAAAATGTCAGCATGCGAATCGGCATTGATATTGATAATTGTCTTGCGAATTTCAACGATGTTTTATTACAAGAATATTTAAAACACGACCAAACCTTGCGTAATACTGGCATTGTTAACGCTAATCCGGAATACTTACGCAGGGGGATGTTCGATTGGACTGCTGAGGAAGAACAGGTTTTTTATCAAGCCAATATTGAAAAAGTGGCCAAACGATTACGACCATTACATAACGCTCCCAAATACATCAAACAATTAAAAGCCGATGGTCACGAAATTTATATTATTACCGGCCGAAACAATGGAGAATATCGCGATCCGGTCGCTTTAACACAAGCTTGGTTGCAACAGCACCACATCGTTTACGACCAGCTTATTTTTACTAATTCTAACGATAAACATTCCAAAACCGCAGTTTGTTTAACTCAGCAAATTGACGTTATGATTGAAGATACTACCAGCATTTGTTTGGATTTGTTGGCGCACGGCATCAAAGTCTTAACCATGAATACCCGTTACAATCAGCAAGAAAAAACTTTGAACCGTGTTTCAAGTTGGCGGGAAATTTATGAAAAAATTACTAAATTAAACCCCAAAGTGAACGCTGCCAAAATTAACGTTATTTTGGATACGGATACTTATAACGAATGCGACGACCAATTTGCTTTGGCGTATCTATTGAAATCACAAGACAAATTCAATGTTGAAGCCATTACGGTTGCGCCTTACCATCACGATAATGGTCTTTCGGTAACAGAAGGGATTGATAAAAGTTATCAAGAGGTGATTAAAATTTGTGACTGGTTGGGTTTTGATTACCGCGGTAAAGTCTGCAAAGGTGCTACCGATTTTCTGGATAATGATTATACCGCCAGCAATGATGCGGTTAAGCGCATTATCGAAATTGCCAAAAAACATGATAAAACTTATATTTTGGCCATTGGGGCCATCACCAACGTGGCCTTGGCGATTAAGCAAGTTCCCGAAATCATTGATAAAATTGAAGTGATATGGTTGGGTGGCCATAGTTTTTTAAGTCAAAATAATCAAGAATTCAATTTCCGTAACGATGTAGCGGCGGTGAAGACTGTTTTAGCGTCCAAAGTAAAATTGACCGTGATCCCCTGTAAGAATGTGGCGTCGAATTTACGCACTTCAATTTATGAATTAGAACATTACCTAAAAGGTAAAAGCGAATTGGGCGATTACCTGTGCCAAAGATTTTATGATGACGGGGTGCACGGTATACAAGAGCGGCGTGTGATTTGGGATATCAGTGCCGTGGCGTACTTGATCAATCCCGCTTGGTTCGAAACCGAGTTAGTCAGTTGTCCGCAAATTAACGCCGATACCAGTTACCGCTTGACCACCAACCAGCACTTGATTACGGTAGTGAATTACTTGGACGTCGATAAAATTTATCAAGACTTATTTCAAAAGTTAGGGGCAAGCCCCAATGAAATTAACCAGAACCGCGGACGAACGGGAAACAATCTTGGTGGGAGTTCACGGACTTGCTGAC
>CAPRTS010000008.1 GCA_948695535.1 uncultured Eubacteriales bacterium
CAATTATCCCCGACGGTAAGTTTACCGATAAAAACGTGGGTGAAAAGTCCGTGCCAGTCACGATTAGTTTGACCGGTAAGGACGCGGATAATTACGTGTTAACCAATCCGGAATTAACCTTAACCGCCAACATCACCCCACGGACGGTAACGATAAAAAATATTGCCACGAAAGATAAAACCTACGACAGTACGCCGACAGCCTTTTTGGATACCAGCAAGATTGATTACACTAACATCGTCGCCGGCGACGATTTAACGGTCGCGGTCACCGGCACCTTTACCCAAGTAACGGTTGGTACGGATATTCCCGTCACCTTAGACATCAAGTTGGTAGGCGACGATGCGGCCAATTACAAAATCGACTTAGAAAACAGTCAACAAGACACCACGGGCAACATTACCAAGCGTTTCATCACCGTGACGATAAACGACCAAACGGTCAAGGTCGGTGACGCGGTGAATTTGACCGCGCGGGTGACCAGTGGCAGTTTGGCGAACGGCGACAACGCCGACGACGTTTACACGTTAAGTATTGTCGCACCGGACGACGCAGATCCCGAATTTGACGTCAACAATTTGCTGGCCGGCGAGTACACAATTACCGGGGCAGTTGCCGATACTGACACGGCCAAGAACTATGACGTGAAGTTTGTCAACGGCAAATACACGGTATTGACCACAGAAGCGTGGGACGCGTTGCAAACCAAGGACGACGAGAGTAAGGGCGACAATAACGCGTGGCTGGTAATCATTATTGTGATCGCGGTGGCGGCGTTCATTGGCGCCTTGGTCGGCATTGGCCTAGTCTTGCGCAGTCACGACCGCACCCCAAAACCGGTTAAGGAAAGGCCAAATAAAATTGATAAAGCGACAAAAACTGATGCCGGACTGACATCTGGTAAAAATGCTCAACCGCAAGCCGAATAACTAATACAAAGATTAATCGTGGCACCAAACGTGATAAATTTGGTCAAAAATTTGCCCGCAGGGTATTGCTTATTGATGATCTTTGCTGTATGCTGTAAAAAAACAAAGGAGTAAATAATGAAAAAACTTAAAACTTTTACCTACGAGGCGCAAGTGGCTTTGGTCGGTGGCAGTGAATTTGCTTCGCGTAAAGCCGAAAGACAAGCGATTGCTTTGCTTCGTCAAGACGTTAAAGACTTCCGTTTGAGTGTACGTGAAATTGCCGGACTGTGTCGCACTAACCACATTTTCCCGCACGACCTGTTCCCCAAGAATCCTGCACTGGCGGAGCAAGTTATTGCCGAATTGGTACGGCAACAAGACGAACGTTACCGCAAATTTGTTGGCGACGAACGCGTTAAGTAAAACTCACTGCTTGCCAATTCGCGGCGTTAATAATATAATAAAACATCGGGGATTGGCGCAGGGGTAGCGCGCTTGTTTTGGGAGCAAGAGGCCGTGAGTTCAAATCCCACATCCCCGACCAAAAAGCCGGCATTGTGCCGACTTTTTTGTTTGGGGATTGCAATCAAGTAATTGGTGTGATATTAGAAATGATAATGGACAAGAATATTGAACAAGTCTGCAAAGTGGAAGCAATTCTCAACACGCTGTCAAAAGATTTACCTATTCCTCAATTTTACGGTTTGGATAATGAACCGGCACATGATGAGTACAATGGACAAATCGGTAAGGATCTTACTTTTAACTATCAACGTTGGAACCGTATGGCCGGTGCTTTTGATAATTGTGCGGTGCAGTTACTGGCCAAAGGTAAAAACTTGGCGACGATTACGAAAAAGCGTTATGTTACGGCGCTGATTGCGGAGCGGGGAGAACAAATTGACGTCAAAACGGGTGATACGACCATGATTACGGTCACTTCGGCTGCGGGGCAGAAACACCCCGCTTTGGTGACGACGGTGCAAGTTCCCCAAGCCGATAACGGCAAAAATAAAGTAACCAAAGTCATGGTGGTGCATCACGCCGCCACGGAAACGGCCACGGCGGTAATTGACCAAATTTACGATGCAGTGGTAAGTAACACCAAAAGGCAAGACAGGCAAAAATTTAGCAAACTGAATATTGCCAGCAAGGCGACGGCTTTGACCGCCGACAGTAGTCGCGAACTTTAAGCTAAACAGTACACGACCGGAAGGTTGGCAAAAGTCAAGATTGATTGTATAGATATACTGTATGGATTTTTATTCTTATTTGCTGAATAAGGCTAAACAAGATGGTGTGCAAAAAATAGTGGCGGGCGGGATCGTGCTTAACGAGCGCCGGGAAATATTGGTCATGACCCGTAAACCGGATGACTTCTTAGGTGGTATTGACGAATTGCCCAGTGGCCATTTAGAAAAAGGGGAAACTATTGAGCAAGGTATGCGCCGGGAAATCAAGGAAGAAACCGGTATGGACATTTTGCGCATTGAAAGTTATTTGGATTATTTCGATTACTCTTCGCGCAGTGGTAAAAAGACGCGACAATTCAATTTTGTCATTATTCCTACGGATTGTTCGCGGGTGGCTTTGACCGAGCATACCGCTTATCAGTGGCAAACCCCGTCCCAAGCGCTGGCTAATCCCAAAATCACGGACGCAGTAAAAAATTGTCTGCAAATTTTTAACGCTAACGAAATTTATAAAAAGGGTTAAAATTAACGTTGAACTAAGTAAGACGGCGGTGTAAAAAGTTGGGTCACTTAATTATAGGTATTGACTTTTTGTGTGGGGGGGGGGGGTAGACTGTACTCAAATATACCTTAAATAGGTAATAAAAGGAGAAAATTATGGTAAACGATATGGAACAAAAAGCAAAATTAAAAACCTTAAATGTTGGTGCAAAAGTTAAGGTGAAACTGAGTGATTATCAACTTTATAAGTTAGCATATAACAAGGAGCCTGTTGAACGCCCGACGGAAGAGATCAAACAAGAAATAATCAATAACCATGTGGACAAGGATGGCTACCTTACCATATCTTTATGGGAACTCGCACACTATGCTGGTAAAAGTATGCCAGAAGAAATTTTGATTAACGCAGACGACTTACAAGAACAACAAACTAAGTCGACTGAACCCGAACGCGAACGGTAATTGACTTGCGACAGCGATAAAAAGGGACGGCGAGCGACCGTCCTTTTTTGTGATGTGGGTAGAGTAATACCTGTCGTGCGCAAACACAGCGGTATCGCCAATTCAACAAACAAAATTTATTGATTATCGATAAAAATTATTGACAAACGATAATTTTATGCTATAATCTTTTTCGTTAGCCGTTAAAGGCAATTAAAAGGAGAAAAAAATGGAAAAACAAAAAAAATTGGTCAAGGTGGCCAAAGTGGGGTACATCGTCAGCAAGGTGGCGTATATCTTGGCGTGCGTGGTTTGCACCGCGGCGGTGGTGTTGGCGGTGGTGTTACCGTTGACCGTCAAAGACAACGCGATTCCGCCAATGCAGTTTTGTGCCATGTTCGTGGACTTAGCGTTGGTGGCGTTCTTCGCGATTGGTATCTTGTGGAACGCGGAACAATGGTGCAAAGCGATTATGGATACTGGTTCGCCGTTCACCCCGCAGTTGCCGAAGTACCTGCGTAAAATGGGAATTACCACGATTTTGGCATCAACCGTGCCGGCTATCGTGGCCACCGCGATTGTACAGTCAGCCATCCGCGACAGTGAATTAGTGTTCAACGTTGGCGTGGGCGGGATTCTGTGTGGAATCATTTTGCTTTTTGGTAGCGTCTTTTTCCAATATGGTGCTAAACTACAACAGTCCAACGACGAAACCTTATGATCACACTCAATCTCGATAAAATCATGAAAGTAAAAGGCGTGCGGCTGAAAGACTTGGCGGCCAAGATTGGTTTGACCAACGCAAACTTATCGAACATTAAGACGGGCAAAATTTCGGCCATTCGCTTTTCCACATTGAACGCCTTGTGTCAAGAGTTGGATTGCCAACCTGCCGACCTGCTGGCGTACGTCCCCGACGCGGAGTAACTGCCATTAAGCCAAATTAAAAGCACCCCAGACAGGTGCTTTTTTGGTTGGTGTGCGGCAAATTATTGGTGACGGGGTCACAGCGCTTGGGTGGGTTCGTTGGCAAAAGCGCCCACCAAAAGCGGTTCGGCTTCGGCCGGGGCGGCAGTTTGGTCAAGGGGAGCAGTGCCATTAATCGTGTTCAATAAGTTGCCAATTTCGGCGGGGGTCAAGAGGTCATGGTTGCGTACCGTTAATTGGTCAAGCGCAATGCTTTTCAATTCGGTTTGCACTATGTTTAATAATTGTTCCTGTACTTGGCCGGCTTGGCGGTAAATGTGAACAATATTGTTGTAAGTCATTTTGGGTACCGCTTGGTTAGTGGTGCGTAATTTCTCGATCGCCGGCAAGGCGGCGTCAAAACCACTGCGCCCGTAAATGGCGTTGCACATGGGGCTGATAACTTTGTGTTCCTCAATGTAGTCCGGGTTGGCTTCGACCGCGGCCTTGTTTTCCGCCATGGGTTTACGCCATTTTTTATAACTAGCGTCGGAAGCCAGTTTCAAGTCGTAAGTTTCGTAGGTGTGAAACTGTACTTCGCAGTTAATTCCGGCCACTTGGGTGTGCAAATGGAAAGCTTTATAGGTGTCGCGGTTGTGCACCGAAATTTCGCCACCTAAACGGTTGCGCACGGTTTCAATCAAAAGCGGTGCATCTTGGAAATCGGCCATTAAAACCCCACAACGAGCATAGTCGCGCAGTAAATTAAAGATTTCGGCTTCGTGACCATTGATATAGTCGTGGTCAATGTTTTCTTCGCTCATTTTGCGCCAAATTTTGCCGACCAATTCGCCCAAATCTTTTTGGTCGGGGTTAACGACTTCAAAAGGCCCCGCCACAGTATGAGGCAAAGTGACCGGGCGAATGTCAAAACGACTGCAAAAATCAGCAACTAACGCTTGCGAGTTAAGGTGGTTATTAGGTTCCATGATAAATGATACTCCTCTTTACCGGCGGGTAGGCCGGTAATTATATAAATATTTTATTTTAACACACTTTTAGTTTATGTCAAGTAAGCGGGTAAGTTGCGGGTAGCGGGAAATAATGCTATTATGACCTTTGGTTGGAAAAATATGTTTGATATTCGGGAAAAAGCCAAAGGCGAACGCGTAATTTTGCATTGTGATTTGAACAACTTTTTTGCGTCGGTCGCAATTAAACAAGACCCCCGTTTGCGGGGTAAGTGCGTGGCGGTTTGTGGTAACCCAGCGTTACGTAAGGGTATAGTATTGGCCAAAAGTGAAACCGCAAAAAAAATGGGTGTTAAAACGGGAATGGCGATTTGGCAAGCGCGGCAGGTTTGTCCGGACTTAGTAGTGGTCGGGACGGACTATGCGACGTATACACAGTACAGCAAACAAGTGCAAGCCATTTATTACCGTTTTACTAACCAAGTCGAGAGCTTTGGTATTGATGAATGTTGGTTAGACGTAACGGGCAGTCAAAGGTTGTTTGGTGATGGTGTCACGATCGCTAACCAAATTCGTTGTGCGGTTAAAGCCGAAACCGGCTTGACGATTTCGGTCGGGGTAGCGGATAACAAAACTTACGCGAAATTAGGTAGCGATTTGGCTGCCCCCGACGCCGTAGTGGTAATTACTCGTGATAATTACCAGCAGTTAATTTATCCGTTACCACTGAGTAATTTACTGTTTGTCGGGAAAAAGACGCAGGCGTTGTTACAAAAATTGAATGTGCACACCATTGGCGAATTGGCAGCTTACGACGTGGTGACCTTAAAAACATTTTTAGGGATTAACGCCGCAAAACTGATTGCTGCCGCCCGCGGGGAAGATTACAGCCCTGTCGCGGATTTCGATACCCATGAACCGCCGAAAAGCGTGGGTAACGGCACAACTTTGCCGTACGATTTAACTACGCGACGAGCCGTTATGCAAGTGTTGTACCTGTTAAGTGAAAAAGTTGCGTACCGTTTACGTCAAGCGGGCTATCAAGGTTATACGGTAACGGTTAGTGTAAAGGGTACGGATTTACTATGGACATCGGCACAACAAAGTTTACCACACCCCACTAACACGGTACCGACTTTGACCAATACCGCCTTAGTAATCTTTGACCAAATTTGGGGCGGTGGGCGAACTAATGTGACCCCGGTGCGGGCGTTACGGCTGGCGGTTTCGCGGTTAACGGCTCATACCCCGACGCAACTGGGATTGTTTGCGGACGATAATGTAGAGAGTAAAAACCAAGCCTTGGCCACGGTATTCGCGCAAGTACGCAGCAAATATGGTACCGAACAAATCATGTTCGGGGGTACGGCCGCGACCTATCGCCAGTTAGGTTTTAAGTTGGACTTTTACGAGTGTGATGCGGTGCACGACGACGGGATTTTGCCCGAATAATTTGGAGGCACGGGCCAGAATCGAACTGGCGCATAACGGTTTTGCAGACCATCGCTTTTCCACTTAGCAACCGTGCCACAAGTTAATGTTTTATTATATACAACCGTCGTCGTTTTGGCAACCACTATGTCGTTGTTAAGTGTTTCCACGATTTGGCGTGGGGGTATTGTTTTTGGCGTGGGCGGTGTGGTAAAATTACCCAAATGAGCAAAGTGATTGATTGGACACAGTATTTGGTCGCCCAACCGACGACTCAATCCGCAGCAGCCAAGCCGCTGACCGCTAAATTAACGAAGGTTTGGCGTCACTTTTTGCCGTCTAAAACCGCTAAGTCTTTACCGTTGACCGATTTTGCGAAAGCCGTGGCGGCCGACCAACTGCTTGACCCCGACGACGCGGTCGGCACGGCGTTTAGTATCAGTTTGGCTTTGCCCGCGGGGTACACCTTGGCGCAATTAACCGAGCAAATGGGGTTGTCCCGACAAACCACCCCCGACGGAAAAGTTTATTACCAAGTCAGTTTGGGCGAATATCCGCAAAGCGCGGTTACCGGTGAGCGGAGAGTTACTTTGGATAACAGATTGTTTGATTATTACACCGATGATGACTTGCAATGTACGGGACGTTTATATACGACCATCGCCAAGGAACGTAGCAGCGCTCTACAAGTATCTTACCCCAAACTAAATTCCGAATTTATCTACCAAGGGCAGAAGTATGTGTATCGTATTGATGTTAAAAATTACGGGCTATTTGATAAAGACTTCGTTCCCCAATGGTATAAGATTGAACCCATTACTTTTCGGGTTACCAATTCCGCCGCCGTCGCCAGTGGCCACGCCCGACAAATTGACTTGGTGGCGACCCACGCGTTGGGTTGTGGACTTACTGCCACGGAATTTTTGACCCAAACCTTAAACATGACGCGGGAACCAATCCGCGAGTATACCGTGCCGACTAACACCACTGTGTTGGGCGACTTTTCCTTTGCGTTCTGTTATGGTCTGGAAAAAATTATCTTCCCGGAACCAGTAGCTGAGATTCGGCGCTATGCTTTTGAGCAGTGTCCGCAGGCACAAATCTGGGTGGGTAGAACGCAAAATTTTAAGGGACTGGGGTATCACCTTAATCAGCAATTGAGCAATTTGTATTTGCCGAAAACCAAGGACGAGCCGTGGTTGGTCTTTTCGCCGCATCCCGATCCCCGTTTGGCGGCCAGCCACCAGCGTTATCCGCAAGACGCGATCAACTTTTGTTTTTGGGGTGACAATTACCGCGCCAATTATTTGCAAATAGTCGAGTGGCAAAATGAGCATAAAATCAAATTTACGCCACCGGACTTTACGCTGAAAATATTCCCCGCGGGGGAAATGGCGAATTATTTCGTGAACAACAACCATAAGCGTTGGGCGGAATTGGTCAAGATTTCGCATTTTGCCGAGTATCGGTACGGCGCAGAAAAGGATACCGCTTTAACACGAAGGTATGTCATACCATTACGCATCGCGAATTGGTACGGCTCAGAAAAGGATACCGCTTTAACCGATTTAATGAAAATTTATTACGCCTTGGGTGGCTTTGCTACCCAGCCCAGTGAACGCGATAAAGCGTTTAATTATGTAGTGCAACACGTTGCCCATTATGAAAAAAATAAAGATAAACCGTCTTTCTTGAACCAATTTGAAATCATGCGTGCGGTGGCGGAAAAAATTCACCAACGTTTTTCGCGGTTAGAATTGACCGGTCCGTATCACCCGACCTTTGCCCAATTTTTTATGCGGTATTACCACACCAATCCCGATTTTATGCGTTTTGAATTTGACGATCGTGATGGTCTGCCGCAGGATTATTTGTGTGCTGCCCATAACACGTGGGGTCGTCTTTTGCAAAATTTCCCCAACCGTGTGGTGAATGGTAATACGCAACGGAATTTATTGTCGCCCCGATTCGTGGCGGAACATTGTGTTTGGCAAGAATACGACAACGTTGCCGCCGGTAACGAACCACTGGCAACCTTGGTGGGGCGTTATGGTTATACCCCCGAACAATTTACCGCGATGCAAACGATTTTTGACCAAGCCAAGCAGATTAAAGACCAGTCAGTCTTGCGGGCGGAACCGACCGTGGCGACCAATGGGATTGCTTTTCGGATGCTAAGTAAAGACGACCCGTTAGGTTTTGTGTTGGGTGATTTGACGAATTGTTGCCAAGTGTTCGGCGGGGTGGGTAAGTCGTGTGTGAGCGACGGGTATACTAATCCGTACGCCGGTTTTGCGGTATGGGAACGGATCGCCGACCAACGGCTGTTAGGGCAAGCCTACGTTTGGTACGATCCCTTTACCCAGACCGTATGCTACGATAACATTGAAATACCCGATCGGGTGTTGGCGGAACTAAAACAAGGGACCGGTCAAATAACAGTTAAAACTTTTATGCAGGCCGTGATTAACGCGGCGGACGCGATGATGACTGCGATGAACCAACACGGCACGCCGGTAGCTCGCGTGACGGTGGGCAGTGGTCACAACGACTTGGGGAAAAGCCTAGCCCAGCGTTTTAAGTTAACCACCAATTTAGCAATACACCGCGATTATCACGGTTACACCGACGCTAAATACCAATACTTAATCCGCACCTACGCGGAAACCATGGCGGTGGCGACCACGTCCAAATTAACCACGGCCATTATCAAGCCCACCCGCGGCCAAGCGCGGGAACGACAATAATACTTGTAAAAGCGGCGGCAGCGTGGGTATAATAGGTTATGGTAAAAATTATTGACGGCAAGGCGTTAGCGGCGGCGGTACGGGCAGAAGTTGCAACGGACGTCGCGGCGATTAAGGCCGACGGTGGGCGGATTTGTTTCGCGGCGGTGTTGGTTGGTGACGACCCTGCCAGTCAAATTTACGTGCGTAACAAACAAAAGGCCTGCGAAAAAGCGGGCATTGAGTTTACATTACACACCTTGGCGGGGAATTGCCAGCAACGCCAAATTGTCGCGCTATTGAAAAAGTTATCGCAAGATAAAACCGTGAACGGTATCTTGTTGCAACTGCCGTTGCCGGCGACCGTGGTCGGGCGCGACGAAATGGCGGCTATCAACGCGATTGATCCGCAAAAAGACGTGGACGGTTTAACCAATGTTAACTTGGGTAAGTTGGCTAACCGTACGGCCGATTTAGTGCCGTGTACCGCGCAAGGGGTTGTCCACGCCATTACGTCAGTGTGCCCCGACTTAACGGGCAGAAACGTGGTGATGATCGGGCGCAGTCGTATTGTCGGGCGCCCAACCGCGCTATTATTAGAAAACTTGAACGCGACCGTGACCGTTTGTCACCGCAGTACGCGGGATTTGACGGAACACACCAAACGGGCGGATATAATCGTGGTGGCGGCCGGACACCCCAACTTATTAACCGCCAAAATGGTGTCCCGGGGGGCAATCGTGATCGACGTGGGCATTAACCGTTTGCCCGACGGGCATTTGGTCGGGGACGTGGACTTCGCTAACGTGGCGAAAAAAGCGGCGGCGATTACGCCGGTACCCGGGGGCATTGGCCCGTTAACGATTGCCTTTTTGTTGCGGAACGTGGTAACCGCTTATCGTGGGCAACACAGTTTGCAAAACCATTAAAAAAGTTTGCACGTCATCAAGGGTGTTGTCTTGGCCAAAACTGATGCGCAATACTTGTTTTTGTTGTTGCGGGGTGAACTTCATCGCCGCCAAGGTGCGGTTACCTTGGGCGTGGGTACTGCACGCCGAGCCCGTACCGACGTAAATGTCGTGGGCGGACAACGCGTTTAATACCGTTTCACCAAAGACGCCGGGCAAACTGAGATTAGTCAAGTACGGATTATTGTTCAGTCCGTTAACGTGGCAACCCGTGGGTAAGTGGTTAACCAAGTAGGCGTGTAGGTCGGAAACTTGGGGACAATTAAAATTAGTCACCGCCGCGGCAAAGCCGACAATACCCGCGTTATTCAGGGTTCCTTCCCGTGTGGGTAAAGGCAGTCCGTGGCGTACCCACAACGCCCCGATGCCTTTGGGGCCGTGAATTTTGTGGGCGCAAATGGTGACACTGTCTAAACCTAATTGCTCGACGTTAAAGTCGAACTTG
Organism: uncultured Eubacteriales bacterium; assembly: GCA_948695535.1. GTDB lineage: Bacteria > Bacillota > Clostridia > Christensenellales > UBA1242 > RGIG8050. The sequence continues at coordinate 10,494 of CAPRTS010000008.1, forward strand.
GCGAAGGCTTGCGCCGCGTCGGCGTGAATATGGACGCGTGGATTCTTGGCGCGCACGGTCGCGACCAGCGCGGCGGCGTCTTGGTAGGTGCCAATGTCACTGTTGACTAAACTGAACATAAACAAGGTGGTTTGGTCGGTGATTAAGTCGCTTAACGCGTTCAAATCAATCCGTCCGTCGGGCAGTAGTGGCGCCACGGCGGTGTTAAACCCGCGGTCGCCTAAGGCCTTGGCGGGTAAGTAAATGGAGTTGTGGTCGCCCGCCGTGGTGATTAAACCTTGCTGGGGACGGCGGATAAGGTGGTGCAAAATCAGCGCGTTAGATTCGGTGGCACCGGACGTAAATAACAATTGACCGTGCGTACCGTGTAATTTTTGCAACAGCACTTGGCGCGCTTGGGTTACGATTTGGGCGGCTTGAATACCGCCCGCGTACGCAGTGTTAGTATTAAAGTAGGTAGCGACTTCGTTTGCCAACATGGCGTCTAAGACCGGTTTTGTTACCCGGGTCGTGGCAGCATTATCCAAATAAATCACTAAGTCAAATTATAATATTTGACGAAATTTCGTCAACCACATATAATAAGTTTTGTGTTAAGTTTCGATTATGTTACAAAATACCAAGTGGGGGATAAGGTAGAAATACCGGTGGCGGAAGAGTTGTTAGCCAATTATAATGACTTCTACGCGGCTAACTTGGAATTCTACCAAGGTCGGATTAAAAAGACTGACGGTATTGAAAACGAAAGCGTGGTCGAGCCTGACCCTGACGCTGGTTTAGCCCCCGAAGAATTGGCGCAAGCGGAAAAGAAAGTGAACGACGACGTGAAAGCGTTCGCAGCTACTTGGGGCAGTATGGATTTTGCCAGCGCAACTTTGGTTGGTTTAGCGATTGATTGGGATCGTTTGCAAGAACAGTTGTTAGTGGAACAAGAAAAGAAAATTCGTCCAGCCGACAGTGCGTTGTTGCCAGTGGGGCAACAATTGCGTAAGGTCGCCAGTGTGTTGTCTTTTTCCGAACGCATCGTGACCCGTCTGCGCGGTAAAGCGGTGGATAAGGAAATGGTTGACTTGATAATTAAAGGGTTTACCGCTTTGTTACAGCAAGTACATGACCGTGATTTAGACATCCCCGAAATGGACGGGGCAGAATTGAAAAAGATTATGAAACTTAAAACCGTGGACGGCATAATAGATTATGCGAACAAATTGTTCGCACTGGGGAGGTAAAATGCGTGTTTGTGTGTGTGGCGGAACTAATCCCGCGACAAATAAAAAATTTGTTGACAGTGCCAAGCAAATCGGTGAGTTATTTTGCGATAACGATATTGAATTGATTTGGGGTGGTAACAGTTTCGGCGTATTGGCGGAAATCCACAAGGTTTATATCAAGCGCAAAAAACCGAATACGTTATATTTGCCAAAGGCCTATTTGGACGACTTAAACGGAATGACTACGGACAAAGTGGTAATCACCGAAACCATTGGTGAACGCCAAGATGCGATGACGCATAACAGTGACGCGATTGTTTTCGTTCCCGGTGGCATTGGTACGGTTTACGAGTTTTGGGCTTCGGTTGAGGCGTTGCGTTCGGGTGAAATCAATGCCAAGTTATACTTGTACAATTTTGAAGGTTTTTACGATAAACAAATCGAATTTTTTGATTTTATCAACGCGAACGGTTTTACTAAAACCGGAGCGGGGGGCAGTCCTTACAAAGTTAAACCCGAAGCCTTGTTTACGGTAGTGACTACGCCACAAGAATTAATGCAACATTTATTGAAAATCAAAAAATGAAGGTCGTGAAACCTTCATTTTTTTAAGAGCAAGGCGAACAGCGGATTAGCCGTTGCAGCAAGGGTTAGTTTTTAACTTGCAAATAATGTCCTTGCCGAAGACAATGAACAAAATCAACAAGGTGCAAAGGTCTAAGCCGAAGAAGCCGCCTTTCAAGACTACCATTACTAAAATGATAATCCACAGTACGTCGCAGCTGGTGCTGCATTTTTTGGTTTTAGGCGTTTCGTGGCATTTACAGTCACAATCCATGCCCATACCTTTCAACATATCGTCAAACATTTTAATCTCCTTAAATTTTACTATGTTCGGGACAACGGTGCACCTTCTTTGGTAAAAGTTGTTTGTCCCTACGTCCATAGTATGGTGGGGGCGTCAGGTTTGTTACGCGGGTTAAAAACTATTGCATTTTTGGTACAGGTGATGCTATACTTAGAATATGTGGAATAAAACAATGGAAATTTTGGCTTGGGTAAACGAAAAAATACCCTTAGACGCCATCTTTTGGGCGGGCATTGGTGTGGCCGGTGTCGTTTTAATCTTGGCTGTTTTAGGCTGTATCTTGCGTAAACAATTGGTCCCGCACGCACTTATTTGGTTGTACTTTATTTTTGCCACGGTAATTATTTTGGCCAACCCGGCGGTAACCGTGATGAATTTGTTGGCTTATTTAGAATTCCCGATTTTGGTGGTGTTAGTTTGTTACTTGCTCCGGATGTTATTCCGTCGCAAACCGCGCTATACTTACGTTGCCGAAACCGTTTACCGTAAAGAAATTAAAAAAGTAGAAAAAGATGAGGCCGCCGCCGCGGAAAAGCAAGCCGCTCGCGAACAAGCCAAGGCGGAACGGGAAGCCGAACGTGAACAAGCCCGTGCGGAACGTGACGCAGCACGCGAACAAGCCCAAGCGGAAGCCGAAGCCCGTGCCGCTGCCGAAGATGCGGCTGCCGAAGCGGAAGCGAACGCGGCTGCTGCCAAGAAACAGGCCGAAAAAGAAGCTAAACGCGCCGAAAAGGCCGAACGTGCGGCTGCCCAAGCCCAAGCGGAAGCGGACGCCAAAGTCCAAGCCGCTGCGGAAAAAGCTGCCCGTGAACAAGCCAAAATGAAAACACAGCCAACTACTACCGCCACGGTTGACTTGCCGGCGGTGGAACCCATTCCGCAAAAAACTTACGAACCCGTGCGCGAACCCGAAGTGATTACCACACCGTTAATTAAGAATTTGCCCGAAGTTTCGACGACTGCGCCACAAAGTGCTTACCGCCGTACGACGACCACGAGCACTTACAACTCGACAACGGCACGTCCGACCACAACTACCAGCAGTTACAGCACCGTCACCCGTCCGGTGACCAGTACGTACAGTACAACCACTAACCGTCCGGTCACGATGAGCAGTACGACCACCACGACGATGACCCGTCCGGTTAATGCAACGACGGCCGTACGGCCCACCACAACGACCACGACCACCACGACACGTCCGGCAACGAATAATACGTTCACCGCGATGTATTCGCCCAAAGTGGTGACCACCACCACAGTTACGGAAAAACCGGTAACGACGGTGGGTACCACGACGACAACTACCACACAAACCAATCGCGTTAACACGACGTCAAATGCTCGTAACGCTACGGTAGGGGGCACCACCACCAGCACTAATGGTAAATCAACGCAAGAAATTATGGACGCGATTGCCCGTCTGCGTGCCAGCATGAACAACAAAAAATAATTTAACGCGGTTTAATTTGATAACCTTGGGCAGTGTCGGTTACTTGGTAGCCGGCACTTGCTATTTGTCCGCGTAATTGGTCGGCGGTCGCCCAGTCTTTACGTTGCTTGGCGGCCAAACGTTGTTCCGCCCAGTCTTTAACTTGGTCGGGAATAGCCATCGGTTCGGGCAAACGTGCCACCGCGGTTGCCAAGTCCAAAGACAACACTTGGTCAAATTTTTCGGTGACTAACTTGAAGATGTCGTGGGAAGCGGGTTGTTTCAAAGTTTTGTGTAACACCGCTAACGCAACCGGGGTGTTTAGGTCGTTATTTAACGCGTCGGTAAATTCTTGCCATAACTGGTTGAGTACCGTGGGCTCGGTCGGGGTAGTGGCGTCACGGTGCTTGGTTAACGCGGTGACGATGTTTAAGTATTGTTCGCGCGCGGCGTCCAAAGCGGTAAAAGTAAAATTTAACACCGAACGATAGGTGGTTTGTAAAATCAATAAACGTAAATGCAAGGGAGCGTAACCTTTCAATAGTAAATCATCTAAAGTGTAAACATTGCCCAGTGATTTACTCATTTTGCCGCCGTCGATGGTCATAAATTCGTTATGAAACCAGTAATGGCAAACGGGTTTACCAGTTGCGGTTTGGGTTTGGGCAATCTCGTTAGTGTGATGAATGGGAATATGGTCAACGCCACCGGTGTGAATATCAAACGGGTTGGGTAAGTATTGCAACGCAATGGCCGAGCATTCAATATGCCAACCAGGGCAACCAACACCCCACGGCGAATCCCATTTTTGTAAAGTATTCGGTCCAACAAACTTCCACAGTGCGAAATCATTGACGTTGCGTTTTTCGCCCAGTTCAACACGGGCACCACCGATGTTGCCCGCTAAATTGCCCTTGGATAACTGAAAGTAGTCGGGGAAGGTGGACGCGTCAAAATAAATACCATCGCTGGTGCGGTAGGTGGCGCCCTTTTGTTCCAAAGTTTTGATCAAGTTAATCATAGCGTCAATACAGTGTGTAGCCGGCACAATCTGTTGGGCCGGGGTAATGTTCAAACGTTTAATGTCCCGCATAAAAAGGTCGGTGTACTTTTGGGCAATGGCCAACGGCGTAACGCCTTGGGCTTTCGCCGTTTTTTCGACCTTATCTTCGCCCGCGTCACCATCGCCAACTAAATGTCCCACGTCGGTGATGTTCATCACGTCGTTAATTTGGAAACCATTTAAGCGTAAAGTTTTTTTTAAAATGTCGCTACAAACGTAAGCACGTAAGTTACCGATGTGGGCGGTGTAGTAAACGGTTGGTCCGCACGAATAAATACTGGCAATGCCTGGTTGCACGGGGATAAATTCTTCTTTGCGTTTGGTTAACGTGTTATAAAGTCTCATAAAAGTATTATATGTCATATGATAAAATACCGAAAACAAAAATTTAGACGCTATCCCACAAGATGGCGTTTTTTTATTGCATAAAAACGTTATTGTTCAAAAAAGGAGTGAAAGAATGGCGGTCAATACTCAAGAAATCGAATGCGAAACCTTCACGGTCGCTGCATCTGGAATTAAAGCCGAATTATACAATTGGATTATCAAGACGGCGAAAGCCAAAGATTTGACAAAATCACAGTTTGTGCGACGTATTTTGGCCGATGCCAAAGCCAAAGAAGAAATAAGTCAAAATGATGAGGGTGCGCAATAATGATTGAAAACACAACAGAAAATCGAATGGGGTATTACTGCGTTATTCCAGCCAAGGTTCTGTGTGACAACGAACTTTTGGCCGATGAAAAAATTCTGTACGGACACATCTCGGCGTTAGCCAATAAGGAAGGGTATTGTTACGCGTCAAACGATTATTTTGAAAAGTCTTTCATGGGTAAAAATGGTAAACCAAAAACCAAAGCCACGGTGATTCACTGGTTGAACCATTTGGAAGAGAAGGGATATATTAAACGAATCAATCTTTTCCACAAAGAAAATCCAAACCAAATTATTCAACGCCGAATTTACCTTACGGATAAGAATGTACCGACTTTGATTTTGGAAGGGGTGACCAATGTGTAAATTATTTACTACCCCTAGTATATTTGATTATACCACCCCTGGTATAATTTGCGACACCCCCCCTGGTATAACAAATACGACCCATAATATTACATACGCGTGTAATATTGTTAATTGTAATATTAAATACACAAAGAAAACTATTAGGAGTAAGGCAAAGTTATTTTGGTTTACCCGTGGTGCGGTTTTTCGACCACGGTTAGTTGTTGGGCGAAATCGCGACCCCTGAATTTTTTCTTGTGTATTCGGCAGCCCGAAAAATTTGAAGTCCGTTCTGGGCAGACGGCAATTAAAAGGAAATTAAACAATGAACCGATTTGATTTACTAGGAAACTTAACCAAAGATGTAGTAGTGAGCAAGGCGGGCGAAGCGTCGCTGGCGAAATTTACGCTGGCGGTGAACCGACCCTACAAAAACAAGGACGGTGTACGTGAAGCCGACTTTATCCAAGTCAAGGCTTGGCGAGAACTGGGCGAGAACATTGCCAAGTACGCCAAGAAAGGTGATCGTTTACGCGTTGAAGGTCGTATTGAAACCGACAGTTACGATAAAGACGGTGAGAAACGCTACACCATCGAATTTGTCGTAACCGACTACGAGTTGCTGGGTAGCAAGAAAGACGCGGAGCAGAAATGATTCCCCACATGATTGACGCTGTGTTTGGCGATATGGAGAAACGTGACACAAATTATAGTTAAGCCGGTGAACGATAAAAAGTTGGCCAAAAGAAGGAGAAAAGATGGAACAAAAAACACAAGAAAAAATTAAAATTGAACCGCTGACCGTAAAACACAGTACTGAAAAAGCCGTACTAGTGCAGTTGGCGATTGCGGGGCAAGAACAAGCCAAGGACACTTGGTTTCCGAAGTCGCGGGTGACGCTGGACGACAAGGGCGAAAAGGTCGTTGCGGTTGATAGTTTTCTAAACGCCAAGTACGGGGCAGTGCTGAAACAACAAACCGCCATTAAAAATTACAATGTCGGCAAAGCACCGACCCAGGTAGAAAGCCAAACCGCCGAACCAAACCACAACTTAAATTTGGCACAAAAAATTAACCAACAACGTTTGGATAATTTGGCCAAAAATGTACCAGCCGAAATGAAAGCGATGCCACACTGGTGCGTTTTGAAAATTTACAAGGACAAAGAAACCGGGGCGTACAAGAAGTTTATTGTCAATGCTAACAATCCCGAAGGTGGTTGGGCGAACCACAAGGATGCCACCACGTGGACGACTTTCGATAAAGCGATGGAGTATGCCCGAGCCAACAACGGGGCGGGGCTGTCGTTTGCGATTAAAGACAGTGGCTTTAACGCCTTCGATGTTGACCACTGCTATGACAAGGAAAGCAAAACTTTCAATGCTGCCGCTCAAAAATTATTAAATAATCTACCTAACTCTTACGCCGAACGGTCGGTGTCGGGGACAGGGTTGCATGTCTTGACGAAGTCGCAAGTTTGCGAGAACGGCAAATACAACGAAGCCCGCGGCGACAAGAACCCCGTCGAAGTTTTTGAGACGTGGGGCTTTATCTCGATGACCGGTAACTTGGTTGATAGCCAGCACAAGGACTTGGTCGAATTACCACCCGAACTCAAAAAAGAAATCCAAACCCAACTGGGGGAGAAAAAAGTATTCCAGGCACCAACGCAAAATCGCAACCAATACCGTAACTATGCCAAAAGCGATAGTGAAGTGATTGAGAAAATCCGTAATAGCAAAAAGGCCAACGACTTCGAGTCGTTGATGGCTGGGGTAGACCTGTGTGGCGATCACAGTCGCAGTGATGCCAAACTTATGAACATCTTGGCGTACTTTACCAATGCGAATACTTCGCAAATGGAGAACATCTTCAAACAGAGCAAACTTTATCGTGCCGATAAAGGTGATGCTTATGTCGAACGAACGGCCAAATTCGCAGCCAATTCGTTAAACCAAAAGGCTCAATAAAAGGGGGTTAAACGATGGTTGAATTTGGCCTAAAAAACACGAAAAATACTGAAAGCAGGTTAAGCGGTGACGCACATTGCCGAGATTTCGGCAAATTACTTACCCCCGTAGGGGGTAAGTAAAAGCATGACGCACATTTGAACTTTTTTGGTCAAACGTGCGCCACAAGTGCGTCACCTTGATTAGCGACAATTTGGACACCAAATTTCGTTAAAAAATTACACAAAAAGGAGTTAGAACATGAAACAAAAAAAGGCTGAAAACACAATGCAAAATCGTCTTACGTTGCGGATTGGCGATAGGGCAACTCTCATGCTTTTTAACGACCTTTTTAATACTGGGATTTGGGAAAGTCGTAACGTTCTGGCCAACAAGATTTTGGCACACGGTATCCAGAGTTTCGGCCAACGTTACTTGGGCGGTAGTGCAGTGACCATAGTAAAAAACAAAACGGTGGACAGCAACCGTGACTTGAAACAAATCCGGGCGACCACGGATGACATGCACGTTATCTTAACCATTCTAGAACGTTTGGTTGCTTGTTTGTATAACGTTAAGGTTGCCGAGATCACTGGCGAAAAAGTCTCACCAGAAGAAATGACCAGTGGCTTGTTAGCGGAATTGCCCGATGAGTTCCAAACGATGAAAGACGAGATTATCCGGATGCGTGCTAAACGGACGGGGGTAGACAATGAGTAACGCGGTCGTTTTTCAAATCAAGTATGTGGCCAAGAATCCGCCGCGAAATCTTTCGGCCGAACGGGCGGTAGCGTACAGTCAAGAGCGACAGTTCTTTGATTGGACAGCACCGTTCAATTTGAAAAGTTATGTTTTGAATGACAAAAAAGTGGAACGTTACAAGGACTTCGCTCATTATGCCAGCCGTGAAGGTAACTTAGGAATGTTTGACCAAGACCACGTGCTGACCGCCGAAGAGATTGAAAATGTAAAGACATCTTTACAAAACACTGACAGCCACATCTGGCACGGCTTTATCTCGTTTGATGAAAAGACCAGCGAAAAGTTTCAAACGCAAGACCAAGCCATGCACTTTTTGAAACAGCACTTCAATGACTTTATTGAGCGATCGCATCTGGATGCCGATAACATCTGCTTGGTGGCGAGTTTGCACCGGGATACGGAAAACCGGCATATCCACTTTTCGTTCTTCGAGAAAGAACCGCGGCACATCGATAAAAACGGTCAGGTTTGTTATTCTAGTAAAGGTAATTTCAAACAAACCGTCATTGATAATTGGCTGGTCTCGGCCAACATGGCGGTGGCTGAACCGGACGACTTGTACGCTAGCCGCAATGCGGTTATTGCGAAACTTCGGGAAATGAAAGCCAGTGTGCGTGCCGAGTTTACCGACCAAGAAATGCAACTGCGATTGTTAAGTCTAGCCCGCAAATTTCCCACCCAGGGACGCCTGTCGTATGCCAGTGCCAACATGATGGGGTTGCGATCAGAGATTGACCAACTGGCAACTTTTATCTTGTGTGCTAATCCCAAAGTCAAGGAACTGCACCAAGAGTTTATGCGAAAACTTAACGACCGCAATAAACAAGTGCTGGAAATTAAGCTGCGAAAAGAAAACAAAATCAGTAGTCGCATTGATTACATCACGGACTTGCGTAACGACTATAAAGCCCGCGTGGGGAACTTGGTCATTGCCTTGGCCAAAGAAATGCGTCGGCAGTACCAACCGGTTTATTGTCGCGAAAGCGATAAACAGAAGAAGTACGCCGCCCGCCAAATGCGACGTCACGCTGCCCGCGTTTATACGAACTTTACGGGCAAATTGCTGTACACGTTAGGGCAAGTGCAAAAAGGTATGGAAGCAAATTTCACCGACAGCGTTAAAGACGCCGAAAACATGCTGTTACGGGAAATGATGCTCGAAGAGCAGCAGGGGGTGTCAGCATGAAAAACAAAAAACAGATTATTGTTTTAAGTGTAGTTTTGGCTGGCGGGGCGTTAGTGCTGTTGGCGGTATTGGTTGGGCTGTGGTCGGCAGTGGCTAAACGCTTTATGTTTAACGGACAAGTGGTTGGTGCGTGGTTGGCAGTAATCGCGATGGTCGCCGCACTGTGGTGGGCGAGCAAGAAGGCCAACATTGGCAAGCAGGCGATGAAAGCCAACACCGACCTGGAAGATACACATTTTTTAAGTACACAAGAGATAAAAAGCAACAAGGGTTTATGTGTAACCAAGTTTTTGCAACTGAACGAAGTGGTGGACGGTGTGCCAGTGGCAGCCAAGGTGAACAAAAACGGTACCGATGCCGAAGTTATCCTGGCAAAACCAATTCATACTTTGGTGATTGGCACCACGGGGTCGGGAAAAACCACCACATTTGTTAGCCCCACGATTGAGATTTTGGCGCGCACCAAAACCAAGCCAAGTTTGGTAATTACTGACCCGAAAGGTGAGTTATATACCTTGCACGCTGCAACTTTACTCGAACAAGGCTACAAGGTGCAGGTGCTAAACCTTGACGACGTATACAGTTCCGCACGCTGGAATCCGTTCGCCGGGGTATTGGCCAAACAAGCCAAAATCAGCCAGGGCGTAGTGAAGGTGCAGAACAAATATCTGGTAGTCGACACTTACTATGAAACAATGGCGGATGCGGATAAAGCCTTGAAAAAGCACCGCCAAACTTTGTCTGATGAGATTTATGCGGATTTGGCCGATTTGATTTACACCATGTGTCCGGTCGAAAACCAGCACGACAGCACTTGGCAGAAAGGGGCTCGGGACTTGATTTTTGCGGTAGCGTTGGCTTTGTGGGAAGACGTACGCGATGGGAAGATTCGCCCCGAACAATTTACGCTGTTCAATCTCTACAAGATTTTAACTGAACACGCCAAAGACGAACCGACCGACTTAATTACTTACTTGCAAGACCGCGACAAGTTTTCCAAGGTTTGGGGTTTAGCCAAAACCGTTTTGGTCACCGAAGATAAAACCCTAACCAGTTATTTGGGTGATGTTAGTCAGTACATCTCGTTTTTGAATGATCGTGGTATCCAAAGTTTAACGGCGGGCAATGACATTGACTTTTCGCGCTTTGACGAAGAACCAAACGTGTTGTTCATTAAAATCCCCGATGCCAAGGATAACCGCCATAAATTGGTGTCGTTGTTGCTGGTGCAGATGTACAAAGCCTTGGTCGATAAAGCCGGTGAAAACCAAGGTACGGGCAAAACCAAAGCGGAAGAACTGCTGCGGACGACGTACTTCTTGTTGGACGAGTTTGGTAACTTGCCGAAATTGAATAAGATTGACAGTATCATTACGGTTGGCCGCAGCCGCAAAATTTATATGCTGCCGATTATCCAAAACTTCAAACAGTTGGACAACAAGTACGGCAAAGAAGTGGCCGAAATTGTGAAGTCGAACTGTAACATTAAAATTTTTATCCAGGCGGGCGATAGTGCGACCAACGAAGAGTTTTCTAAACTTTGCGGCAAGAAGAAAATCGTTAAGAAATCGTTCAGCGAGAACAAAGACACTAGCGTATCCGCGTCGGTCGAAGAACGTCCGCTGATTACACCGTACGAGTTACAGAACTTGAACGATGCCAATGCGGGACGGATGGGCAATGCGATTGTGTTGGCACTGGGGAAGAACCCGTTGAAAGCCGTCTTTACCCCGTGCTTCCAAGCCAAAATCATTTACCCGTTGCAGAAGTCGGCTTTGACCGCCGTTGAACAAAGCGAGTTTAACGAGAAAGAATTGTACGTTGACATCTTAAAAATTAAGACAGAGCCGCAACTGGCGACGCCGGCGGAAGAAAAAGCCGAAGATGAAAATACTGCCACGCCCGTTGTTGATACCGCCACCGAAAACCGGCTGTACGAAATGTTAAGCAAAAAGTTGCTGGCATTAAAGAAAGCCTTGGAACCGTACCTGTCGGCGGATGAATTTACCGAACTGATGAACAGTGATCCGATTAGTGTTCTGGAAATGCTGGAAACGCTGATTGTGAAATTATACCAGAAAGACGTCGTGGCGGCCGCCATGGGCATTGAACTTAAAAGTTTTATCCAGAACAAGATTTTCGAGTATGCCGAAGCCGACTTGAATTCGGCGTAGCGTGTAAAGACATCTTTACAAAATAGTTAAATAAAAAAGGAGAATGGAAAATGTTTTATAAGTACAAAACAGCAAAGACAAAAGAATACGAAGAGAAAATGGAAGCAATGATGGATGAGTCGTTTGACTACAAATTCAAACATAGATGGGATTACTATAGTGGTTATACCGCGGCAAATTTTGAACGTTCTACTGCTTTGGGTGATTATCACGATAATCTCAAAATTGCTTTTGCCCGTATAAATAAATTCAATAAATTGAGTGCAAAAGAACAAAAGGAAATTTTAGATAACCCATATAGTGGTGGAAATTATCATATCACCTTCGATATGGGGTTTGTTGATTTTTATCATGACTCACTAGCGAAAAAATACAAACTGACGCCAGAACAACTGGAAAAGGCTAAGGAGTGTTCTGCTAAGCAAAACAACACGCCACTTGAAAAAGTGATTCGAAATACAATATTGTTTGCGCCAGATAGTATGTTTGATGCTGAGATAAAAGCAAAAATTATTGCCGAAGAAAAGCAAAATCGGACAAAAAAGACACAACAAAAAAATTCGTCAGAATCAAAAAAGAAAAGGCAATTCCAAAATAGCCGTTAATTGTAAAGACATCTTTACCAAAAATTAAAACAAAAAAGGAGAAAAAACATGAAAGTAATTGCAATCGTAAATCAAAAAGGGGGTGTAGGTAAGACCACGACCGCGGTCAATCTGTCCTGCGGTTTGGCCAAGAAAGGCTACCGCGTGCTGGCAATCGATTTAGACCAGCAGGGACACTTGACCAAAAGTATGGGACTGGCGGCTACTGGTAATACCGCTTTGGAATGGCTGACTAACAACTTGCCGCTCGATATTGTAGTCGAACCGGCCAACGGGGTGGATGTCGTTACCGCCGATATTTCGTTGGCTAACTTGGAATTAGAGTTGCAACGAAAATTACTAGACCGCGAATATGTTCTCGGTAAGGCATTAACTAAAGCGAGTGAGTATGACTTTGTCATCATCGACAGTCCGCCGAGTTTTGGAATTATCACCATTAACATTTTGACGGCTGCCGACCGTGTGATCGTGCCGTTCCGTCCCGACTTTTTGAGCAAGGACGGTGTGCGTAAGTTACTGGATACGGTGGAGCACATCCAAGGACGGCTGAACCCGAAGTTAAAAATGGCGGGGTTCTTGCCCACCTTGGTCGATAAACGTTGCAACAACCAAGCGTCTTTTGACGAAGCCAAGCAGTTGGCAGAACAGTATGGTGGCCGAGTATTCGGTGAAGGTATCCGTTTGGCCAGCGTGCTGTGTAAAGCCCCGGAACAAGGCATGAGCATCTTTGACTTTAAGCCCAACTGCGATGCCGCCAAAGATTACCAAACGTTTATTGATGAATTTCTAAAAGGAGAAAGCAAATGACAACACAAGAGAAAAAAATCGGTTCGGTGTTAGATAACTTTTTGCAAGTCGAACGACCGGTGCGACCAGCGAAAGAGAAAACCACGTTAATTAACGTGCGAATACCGGAAAAATTACGCGACGATTACAAGCGACTTTGCTTCGAACGCAAAACCGACATGAGCAAAGAAATTATTAACTTTATTTGGGAGCAAGTCGAAAATGCGTAAAGACATCTTTACAATTTTTGCCGTTGCACTGGTTGGGGTAGTGGCTTTGTTAGGCGTTGGCTTGGGTATGTTTCCCTTTGTGTCTTTTCCTGCTGCCATTGACGAAAACCGTGTTGCTACTGTCAGTCCAGCAGCGGTTAACGGCGGTGGAGAATATAGTTTTATTAGTGATGATAATTACATTAACCCTGACGGATTATGGTACCTGCGAATTGTTACTTCAGGAACTGGTTGGACACAAAAGACAGTAAGAAATAACGCTGCGTACAATATCACAGCAATGACTATCCATGTAGTTGGTGGAAATGTATATGGAAAACTTGAATCAAAATTTTTTACGGTGGCTGGAATTGCGATTGAGTATAACGGAAATTATATCTTTCAGCAAATATATTCTGATAATTTGAAAGAAAATTTTATTTTGTTTGATGGAAGGCTTGAAGAAGGGGATTACAAAGCTGAAATACTAGTTGTCTATTTATATAAAGAATCCAGAATAACGATGGATTTTCACGTTGACCGTACCGCCCCCGAAATAGTGCTGGACGGGGTCAGCCGAAACGGAATCACCAACGGCACGGTACGCGGCATGAGTACGGATAAGTCTTGGTCTGGTGACCGTTTGAGCATGAAATACGGTTACAACCGCTTGGACAGTGGTAAGCCTAACAGTGCTAACAAAAATTATTCTAACGATCAAGGCTTGTCCGCCGAAGGTCATTATTGTATGAACGTTACCGACAGTGCCGGTAACACCAGTGACCTTTACCGTTTTACGATTGATACAACTAAACCGCAAAACAATTTTGCTTACCAACTAAACAATAATAAAGCGTATACCAGCGAAGACATTGTCTTTAAGCCCAGCGATAATTACGCTTTGGATAAAGCGTGGGTTAAATACGAAGACGGCCCGTGGGTTTCGTCGCAAGCCGAAGCCGACGCCGCGGGGTACGGTGTGATTTACAACGGTACCCAAATTACGGTACCTAACGATAACCCGAACGGAAACTGGTACTTTAAGGCCAGTGATACCGCGGGTAATTACAGTGACGAATATTGCGTGGTGTTGAATGTCTTGCAAACCTTCGGCAACCAGACACTAATCCGCAACAGTTATAAAAGTAATTACTGGTACAACGTAGTTTTACCCGCCAACATTTTTGGGGTTGACGGTAAAAACATTGCCGGCACGTACAGTGCGGCCAGTTACAAAACAGCGTTGGCGTTTGCCCGTAGCAAAGAATGGGAATACCGGGTGACGGTGTCGGCCAACGGTTGGATGTACGTCAGTGCCGGCAACGGCAATTTGGCACAACTTTACACCGACAAGGACGAACTGGATGCGGTGGTAGAAAAGTACGCCAAAACCTACGTCAAAGAGCGTAGCATTGCCAAGAACGGTGCCAACACATACGGACAAATCATTAACGACGACTTGTATTTAGACAGTACGGCTTTAACCCGCCAGCAGTTGGTGAAGCCGGACTTCTTAGAAAAGGAATTGCCCGTTTACTTAATGCAACAAAATTACGCTTTTGTTGACCCGCAGTTTCCGTACCAAACTTTTGCCCAAATCCAAATGGTGGCGAACGACTTCGAGTTGGTATCGCGGACAGCAGTGGATTTAGTTTACGGGCAAACGGTGGCCGACCAAGTGTTGGTCAGCGGTAATAACGGCCAGGGTTATTACTTGGTAACCGAATGGGACACCGCGGGTAATAGCGAAGTGTATTATGTTTACCTTGATTTGTCAGCACCGACGTTAATGGCCGACGTGACGTACGGAAATAATACACAAGCAAAAATAGTTTTTGATGAAACCAAGGTTGGCGAACTGGCGGGTACGTTCCGCTATTTGTCGTTAGAAATGCAACAGATTGCCGACAGTGTTGACCGTTTCGTTACCTTAAAGATTAACGGCAGAAAGTTAACCGACGTCAGTTTTGTGCAGGGCGACGTGCTACCGGTGTTAGACGGGGTGGAATACTACGGTAATTACACATTAGAACTTTACGACCGCAGCGGTAACACCTTAACCTTCACGGTGACGATTGCGGGCGAAGCCCCCAGTATGACCCACTCATCGTTAAACAGTGATACCAGTTGCCGGTTGACCTTGAACGTCCCCGACCGTAACGATACCGTTACCAACCTTAAACTGTTTTATATCTCCTACGAAGGTGAATATCAAGAATTAACAGCAGACCACAAAGGCGTAACCGTTAGCCCCGATACCTTGCAATACACTTTGACGGTGGGCGGTAAGTATACCCTGTGGTACCAAGATTTGTTTGGTCGGGAAGCGTATTGCCCGTATGTCTTTTACCTGAAAGGTTTGCCGACCGGCACTTTGTCGGGGGTAATGGAAGGCGGTATTACCAATAAGAATGTGTCGCTGAAATACGACGACGGTAACACACTAATCTTGTACCGCGTGGCGAACGGTGAGAAAAGCGAAGTGCCGTTGGACGGTATTATCTTTGGCCAGACCTACGATGAAACAACGCGGAAGTATACCGCCACGTTAATGGCCAATGCCGATACGTCGGCGTCGTACTGTTTCTTCCTGTACAAGACCGGTGATAAGGGGTTGTTTGTCGAGTACACCTTTTCGATTGATTGTATCATCGCCCCGATTTATCTCTACGACGTTGACGGGGTAACCGTTAATAAAAACGCGTACACTAACCGCCCGTTCAGTATCTATTGGAACGAAACGGTGACGCTACGTTATTACACTTCTGCGACACCGGGCGGAGCCATGGGAGCCGTGCGGTACGTGATGGGTACCGTGCTGGCGGCCAACGGTACGTATTTCTTTACCTTGCGGGACACCGTGGGGAACGAAGAAACGTTTACCGTTTTGTTAGATTCGGTGGTGTCGTACGAACTGGGCGGGGAGTACGTCACCTTGGGTGAACACGAATACATCGCCAAAAATGACCTTAAATTTACCATTACCGAAGCCACGGCGGTAGCGGAGTTCACCAGTATTCCCGACGTCGTCAGCGGTGGTTACATAACTTTGGAAGGTACGTACACCATTTGGGTAACCGACGCGTACGGTAACAGTGCCGAGATTACGATTATCATTGACCGTACCCCACCGACGATTACGTTGTTAGGAGTGGGCGACAGCGGTGCCACTAACGCCAACGTGCAAGTCAATTTTGACGATTATGCTAACGCGTACTTGGTAAACAGTCACGACCAAATCTTGGGTAAGATTGCCGACGGTCAAGTATTTGCTACCGAAGGTACTTACCGCATTATGGCGGTTGACGTAGTGGGCAATGCTGCGTACGTGGTGTTTGCCATAAACCGTACTATTCCGTACGAAAGCAACGTGGCGGACGGTGCGTTGACTACGGGTAGCGTGACACTAACGTTCTTAGGCACGTTGGCACGCCAAAGCGTACTTTGTGACGGACAGGAAATTGACGTCGCTAAACGCTATACCGCCGTGGGCGAGTACTTGGTTGCGGCGACCGATACGCTGGGTAACAATATGCAGTTTACTTTTACCATTTTACCGACCCGCGTGCAGGCCGTAGATTTAGATAATCTGGTGGATTACGAAGTGGTCGGCGTAACCTTGGACGGGGTAGCGATCGTGGCGACCATTACGGACGGACGACTTTACTTGAACGAGAACGGTAAATACAACGTCAAACTGAAAAATACTAAGAACGGCAACACCTTTGATTTTAATATCGAAGTTGATAACGTGGTTTTGTTCGATGCCAACTTTACCAACGGCGGCTTGACCACCGATACGGCGACGTTAACGTTTAACGAGAAAGTTACCCAGACGGTGCTGTGTAACGGGGCAGCGGTCAAAACCGCCAAGCAGTACAGCACCGCGGGCGAGTACCAAATTACCGCGACTGACGAACTGGGTAATGTGGCAACCATTACCTTTACCATTTTGCCCAAACGAACGCGGGAAATCCGCCTGTCACATTTGGACAATTACGAATTGGTTTTGGTGACGTTAGACACGAAAACCATTAACGCCGCCATTGTGGATAACACTTTGACTTTAACCGATAAAGGGATGTACGGCATTACGTTAAAGATTAAAGACACCACGGATGTGTTCGGCTTTGGTATCGAAGTCGATAACACTCTGCCCACGGTGGAGATTACGCGAGATGCCGGCAGTTTCAAAACGGCTAACGTTTCCAAAGAAAACGTAACCGCGGTGCTAACGTGCAACGGCGAAACGTTATCGTATTCGCTGGGGCGCCGCCACGAAGGAGCCGGCTTTTATACCTTGACTTTAACTGATGACCTGGGGAACGTGAACACTTATACGTTCACGATTTCCGAGCCACTGAACTGGGCGGCGTGGGCAAGTATCGCCAGTATTGTGGCGCTGATTATTTTGACCCTAATCTGCGTGGTGCTTGGTCGCCACCGGGTACGGGTGCGGTAGTCCCTGTAAAGACATCTTTACAGTTACTATAAATCCTAAATTAAAAGGGGGTGAGAAAATGAACTTAGGTACAATGATGTTAGCCATGTCGGATATGGCGGACAAAATTAACGAACTGTACAAAGAAATGGCGATGCCGATTATTGCGGTAATTACCGGGGCAGCGTTATTGCTGGGTATTTGGATGGGCGTTGGTTTTATCTTGGCCGACGGCGACGAACAAAAACTGAAAAAAGCCAAATCGCGAGTTAAGTATTACATAATCGGCTTCGTGGTGATTTTTGCCGTGGCAGCATTAACGCCGATGTTCGTAGCCATGCTGCAGACGTGGTACCAAGAAGGCTAAAACGTAAAGACATCTTTACAAAAATGTCTTTACAAAAACACAAAAAAGGAGAATAATTAAGTAATGAAAAAATTTATGCAAAGAATGTTACAAATGACGGCAGCGTTCGCTTTAATCGTGATGGTCGGCGTTTGTATGACGGCTTGCGGCGGCAATAACGACAATAATAAACCAACGCTGGCTGATGCAGATAAGTTATCTGGACTTTATGTTAACGCTGATGGAACTGGCGAATTCTATTATTTTGTCAATAATACCTTTGTAAGTGGTGGAGTGCGATATAACGAAGTGTCGATTAAAAATCCATATGAATATTACGAAGTATATGCTAGTAAAGCCAGTAACGGCAAAGGAAATGTTAGTTATGCTTATCTCGGCGAAGGTACTATCCACAACGGCTGGGTTGCGACAAGTGATACTGGTGACCACAACGGCTACCAAACCAGGTTTAAGTCGGTAGACAATAAATTTAGTTCCGCAATGAACATCCATGTTTATGGTGGCGACGATGTAAACTTTGTGAAATACCAAGGTTCGTTGCAAGATTACGCCATCGCTTTCTTTAACCAAAAATACGAAGTTGAACTTACCACCAACGATATTCAGGTAGACGAAGGATTACAATCAATCTGGTAATACTTAATGGACGTACTATTCGAAAAACTCTTCATGAACTTGCTTCTGTGGGTTTTGCGATTGGTAGATGACATCTTTGGAATTTTCAAACAATTAGCGGGCATTGATACGATAAAAGCGTCTGGTGGAGATACTGACGTGATAAGCGTATTTCTTAATGCACCGATTGTTACCAAAGTATTTATGGGCATTTTGGTGGTTGCCGTAGTCGTCTGTGCAATCGCAATGATAACTGCTATTGTGAAAGCATTTATCAATATGAGTGGTGGTGAAAGGAAGAGCATCACCAAGATTACCGGGCAAGGCCTAGGTACAATTTTTATATCTCTCGCTATGGCGGGGATTATGGTTTCTGGTATTTTTATCGCCAATTCGATGTTAAGAGAAGTACACAATGCCTTTAACGTTGATGATACGACAATTAGCCGAGAAATTTTTGACATTGCTGTTGATGGGTACACAGTAGCAATCCCAATTTATGATGATCCGTCTACTGATGCAATTGAAACCGAAGAAAATCCAGTATGGCAAGTAGACGACGAAGGAAACTTTGTCTATGACAACGAAGGCAATAAAATTGCCAAAATTTTTAGTTACACTTACTTGCGGAAAGATAGCGGTTGGAACCCCAAATATGGTTCTATGCCAAGCGAAGACATTTTTAACCTTCGTCAGATAAATGCTGACGAGATTTATGGGAATCGACCCAAAAATTTGATAGGGCTTGAAGACAGTAGCAAAAGTCCCAAAGGAAATTACTTTGTTGAATTAGGTAGTTTTAATTACTTGATTGGTTATTTTGCTGGGGTCATTATTCTTGTGGCAGTCGCTAGTGCTTGCCTAGGGCTAGTGAAACGATTGTATGACATCGTCATCTTGTTTCTATCATTGCCTTTAATTGTGGCGACTATACCATTAGACGACGGTGCTCGGTTTAAGGTTTGGCGAGATACAGTTATTAGCAAGGTCGTAATCGCTTATGGTGCGGTATTTGCGGTAAATGTATTCTTGTTGATGGTGCCGATTATTAAAACCTTTGAAGGCTCTGCGGTGCTACAAATGTTGTTATTGGTCGGCGGCGGTTTAAGCATCTCGGGTGGCATCTTGTTGTTTGCCCGTTTGTTTGGTACTGACGCGGCGGAAAGTCGCGACTTGGCGCAATCTGCTCGCACGTTGTTAGCGGGTGGTGCAGCCGCAGCCGCTGGTGTAGCCAAAGTTGGTAAGATTGCCGGCAAAGTTGCTGGTGGTGCCGGCACGTTGGCGAAGGATTGGGCAACTGGTCGTATGACCGGCCCGACGTCGTTGTTCGGCAATAAGAGCAGTGCTTCGGTTAGTGGTATCAGTAGCAATAGCCTGACCCCCGCAGCCATGCCCGGCAGCAGCCTTGGTGAAGCGTTGCGTACTGCTGGCGTGAAAACTGGCACGTGGGCGAAAGACCCAACCACAGGACGCTTTATGTCCAGCCAAAAAGCACAAGAACTGTTGAGCAGTGGTGCATTGAAAAAAGCGAAAGCGTAAGGAGATAAAATGACACACTTAATACCAAAAAAGTCCAAGGTGAATTTCACCGTTTGGAAAAACTTTACTATCGTCGACGTGGCGTTGCTGTTCGGTTTCGCCATCGTCGCCGTGCTGATTTTAATCAGCAACCTAGCCGGCAAGTGGTTTATTGAGTTCGCCTACTTGACGATAGTTTTTGCGTTGTTCTGTGGTAACGAAGATATTCGGATTTACCAGTTAGCAACGCATCTGTTCCGCTATTTATTCGGTACACGGAAGTATGGCACAGTAGCAAAAAAACACACAAAGAAAAATGACCTTGATGTTTTAATGCCACAAACTGGCATTGATACCGACGGCGTAATTGAGTACGATAACTTGTACTATGCCGGTGTATTGAACGTTGGCTCAATCGAGTTTCGTTTGCTGGACGAATACTCGCAGAATGAGAAAGTGTTCGGGTTGGCGAAAATCTTAAACCGCTTAACCCCTGAA
Organism: uncultured Eubacteriales bacterium; assembly: GCA_948695535.1. Classification (GTDB taxonomy): domain Bacteria; phylum Bacillota; class Clostridia; order Christensenellales; family UBA1242; genus RGIG8050. Next base: position 31,180 of record CAPRTS010000008.1, read on the forward strand.
CAACAAGCCCAGATTGTCAAGATTGACCGTCCCGTAAACTTTGACGAGATTGGCAGTCGGGTGTTTGAGAAAATCCCCAAGGCCAGTGATGCGCCGCAGAAAGTGTTACTGAAAAGTCGGCTGGCGCAAATCGACGTGCTGAATAATTTAGAAAAACAGTACCGTCCATTTTATTATCTTGTGTTCTTTGACGAAAGCAAGCAGAACTTGCAAAACACGTTGGAACTGGTAAAGACATCTTTACAAGAATTGGGGTTGCCCAGTGAACGACTGGGTCAAAAAGACGTGGCGGTGTTCTTGAAGTATTGCTACACGCGCAACTTTGACGAACGCGAGATTGATAAACTACAACCAGAACAGTACCTTGACTGGGTCAAACCGCAGAGCGTCGAATTTAGTGCCTTTAACGCGAAAGTAGACGACGTCGACGTGATCACGTTGGCCGTAACCGATTACCCACTGATGGTTGGGAATTCGTGGGGTAGCAAGTTGTTTAATATCGATAACACCAAGGTAGTCTTGAACATTAAACCGATTGAAACGATGCAGTCGGTCAAGCGAATCGATAAAGTCTTTACCGAAACGGCATCACGGGACAACGTGAAGAAAGCCAGCGAGATGCTGTCGAACAATACACAACTGGAAACGATGGGCGTACTGCTGAATAACTTGCAGAATGAAAACGAAAATCTGTTTGATTGCACGTTGACGGTAACTGGGTTTAATTATGCCGGGGAAGATCGCCAAGCGTTTCGTAAGAAAATACGGTCGGCGGTGGTCGGTAACGGCTTTCGCACGTCGTACCTGTCGTTCCGTCAAATTGATGGTATGATTTCGTCTAGTATTACGCGACGTAACCGCTTGCGACGTTACGAGCGGGGGATCAATAGCAGTTCACTGGCGGCCGTGTTCCCGTTCGTCTTTACGTCAATTATTGACGAGAACGGTATTCCGTTAGGCCACAACAATTACCCAGTTTTGTTAGACGTTTGGAAACGGGACTACAACCACACCAACAGTAATATGTTCGTGGTTGGGAAGTCGGGTGGTGGAAAGAGTTTCTTTACCAAGACCTTGCTGTCGCAGTTGTACAGCGATAACTGTAAAATTTGTATCCTTGACCCCGAGAACGAGTACAACGTGATGGCGAAGAATTACGGCGGTCACATGGTCGACGTCGGGTCGGCGGTGACGGGGCGGTTGAACCCGTTCCACATTTACGGCATGCTGACTGATGATGGTAGCCCCGCGCCCAGCGACGTTGTGTTCACCAACCACTTGCGGTTCTTGGAGAGTTTCTTCAAAGTCGTGGTCAAGGAATTAAAAGCCGATAGTTTGGAACTTTTGAACAACTTTGTGTTGGAAATGTATCAAGACAAAGGTATTACGGCCGACACCGATTGCAGCGTTTTTACGCCTGAACAATTTCCCATTTTCGATGACCTGCTTCGCGTTATCGACCGTCATTTAGCCGAGAACGGGCAGAACCCCATCCAGCGTAACAATCTGGAACTGGTCAAAACGCACATGAGCAAGTTTGCCGGCGAAGGGCGTAACGCCAAACTTTGGAACGGTGCCAGCACCTTAACCAGCGACAGCCGCTTCGAAGTCTTTAACTTCCAATCGCTACTCGAAGGCAAGAATGCTGTGGTAGCGAACGCTCAAATGTTGCTGGTGATGCGTTACTTGGAACAGCAAATCATTAACATCCGTGAACAAAACCGCGGACTGCCCGAGAAAGATTGGTTGCACCCGGTAATCGTGTTGGACGAAGGTTACAACTTCATTGACCCGAATTACCCAGTCGCGTTGGACTTTGTTTATATGTGGTATAAACGTATCCGCAAGTATGGCGGCCTAATTTGCTTCATTACGCAAAACTTGGGCGACATCTTTGGCAATCAAGAGATTATCTCGAAAACAACCGCGATTACCAACAATAGTCAGTACAGTTTCATCTTCCCGTTGGCACCAGCCGACATTGCGATTCTCACGGACTTGTACAAAAACGCCGGGGAAATTAACGAAGCGGAGAAAGCCGAGATTGCGAACGGACAACGCGGGCATTGTTTCTTGATCTCTGGCCCACGTGAGCGCACCAGTTTCCAAGTCGTGGCGAACGATACCGTTCGTGAACTATTTAGCGTTCCGCACACGATGACAGAAATTGAGCAGATGGCGGAATAAAAACACATAGGTATTAAAGAATTAGGTAAACAACCGACCGCAGTCGCTAACAAAATAAAAGAGATTGAAACAAACCGTGATTGTACGGTTTACGCCGTTACCCACGAGTGGATGACTTTTGGTGAATGTTACACTTTCTTAATTGTACCGCGGTACCAAGAAGACTGGGAACGGATAGTCATCCCGGGTTATGGTGGTTACCGTGTCTATGCCTATGTCTGGAACGTTGACACCGACGAATGCAGTGAGTTCGGCTTTATCGATATAATCGTTGTCGATAGTAAGCCCGTCCGCGTGGCGTAAAGATGTAAAGACATCTTTACAACGTGTGATTGAAATAACGCCGACGTGCATATAATACTGATAGGTGTTGACATACTGGGTAAGGTATGTTAGTATAACACTACGACAAGGATAGTCGTTAAAACCTGTTGGAAGTCTGAAAGAACTTCAAGTGAGCCTAACTTCCGTGGCTGTGAACTTGATTTTGTGGAGAGGTCCTGCCTAGTGGACGCTAATAAACAATAAAACGGTGGCGTAAGTCACCGTTTTGCTTTAAGATAAAATTATGGAAATAGTTTCAATCAAACAAGAGTATACCGATTATTTGCATAACTATGATAATCGCGTTTCGAAGAATATTGATAAGACTTATGTTCGTCCTTATCTCGGGGTATTGCTGGTAGTTAAGAACTTAAAATATTTTGCTCCACTTACTTCAAGTGGAAAAGGGAAAAAATTGGCGGTTGCTCCAAAGTCTGAAAGTATTACTTTTTATCCAATCGATAACTGTAAACTTGGTGGTATAAATTTGAATAACATGATTCCGTTAGTGGACGGAGTGTACAAAAAATACACGGAAATTAAAACTCTAAATTCGGTTCAAAAAAATTTCCACGAAAAGCAGTTAAGGTTTTTAAGAAAAAACCAATCACATATTAAGAAAAAAGCAATAAAGATTTATAGGCTTAAAGTAGCAGGTAAGTTATACCCTAATTATGATGCAGTGACTTGTGATTTTCTAAAATTGGAAAAGGCGGCTATGGCATATAGCGATAACGTAAAGACATCTTTACAGCCGAATCCGTTAATAGAAAAGTACAAACTGACCGATGAACAATTTATTGCGGCCGAGCAGTTAGCCATCAAAGATAAACAAGACCTGGAAAAGATTATTCGTAAGAATATTGCATTTGCTCCGGACGGTGAGTTTGATGCCGGCGTTAAAACCCAAATACTGGCCGAGCAAGCCAAGGAAAGAGCCGAACAGCAAAAGCAACCTAGACCAAATACACAAGAAAAAATTATTGCCAAACTCGAGCCGAAAAAGAAACCGCAAAACAGCAAGTAATTTTGTAAAGACATCTTTACACTTTTTACGGCGTGGTGAAGCCTAGGTGCGACGTAAATTTTGTGCGATAAAATTGTGTGCCAAGTATAAATAATGCATCACGGCTCAATTATGGCGCCAAATGTGATTTTTCTTTGTGTGTTCTCGGCATAAAACACTAAGTGGGTGAAATAATAATATAATAACTTGTAAAGACATCTTTACATTTTATCCTTGACAAAATGGAACGGTATGCTATTATATAGCAAGGTGATGCACGACCTTTAACGGAGCAGTGGATATATGAACAACCCCGACAGGGGTTGTTTTTTTGTAAAGACATCTTTACGTATTGGTGTTGACAGGTCGGGATAGTGTGCTATTATATAGCAAGGTGATGCACGACCTTTAACGGAGCAGTAAACATTGGGCAATCTTAAAAGGGGTTGCTTTTTTTATGTAACCTGTGCATATAATCTATGCGTTATGGAAAAACAAAAGAAATTACCAAAGTTAAAATTTTACTATGTGGATGAAGGGTACGCGAATTTTTTACGCAAGAATTATGATCCACGAGTGCCAAACATTACTAACGAAGATTATACCAATAAAAAGTTTTTTATTGGGGTAGTAATGAAAATAAATGGCTTTAATTACTTTGCACCGGTGTCTTCGTATAACAAAGAAAACAATTTGACCTTTAATATAAAAAACAACGATGGTGATATCGTAGCGTCTATACGCCCCAATTATATGTTTCCGTTAATGAAAGACACTTACAAGTTAATCCCAATAAATAAACTCAATTCGAAGTATTATAAATACTTTGTGCAATATGAACTTAGATATTGCAATAAACACCGTGCAGAGATTTGTGCCTTGGCGGAAGAAACATACAAAAAAAGAATAATGTTTGATTATCGTTCATCTAAGGAACGTAAGATGTATGAAACAATGTGCTGTAACTTCGCGCGCTTGGAACAAGGCGCCAAAGCGTACCAAGATAAAAGTTCCAAGTTGCTGTCAGATGATGAAAAACTGCTGATTGAGAAATATCCCATTGACGCCAAAAAGTTATTGCAGATTAAAACGATGCGTAAAAGTTTTATTGATGCACAACCCGACAAATTGGTGGCACTGGAACAGTGTATCCGTACAAACATTAAGTTTGCCCCGGAACTGTACGGTAAGGAAGTTAGCGAACGCATCACCAAAGAAGATTCGGCAGTCAAGCAGAAAGCGGTTGCGCGCATGGCGCCAGTGAAAAAAGTAGTAACTAAAACACAAGAAAAAATTACACCAAAACAACCCAAGAAAAAGAACTCGCAAAACAGCCGATAATCTTGTAAAGACATCTTTACACTTTTTTCGGCGTGGCTGGTACCAAGGTTAAGCCAATTTTTTCCACGTAAAAACACTTTAACCAGTACGGAAAAGCTGCACCACGGGCTTGTGATGCCGTATTTGCATATTTCAAAAAATTTTTTCTTGTGTATTTACGCGAAATATGCAATTAAATTACTCTAAAACCGTCCAAAGCGCGACGTTTGGCGTCTTCATCGAGTTCAACATAATGTCTGGTGGTTGTGCCAATATTTGTATGCCCAAGCATCTTCGCTGTGAGAAAAATATCCCGGGTCTTTTGATAGATGTTAGTACCGAAAGTGGCGCGCAATTTGTGTGGCGTAATGTGTTTGTTGATACCGGCAATTTTAGCGTAAGTTTTGATAATTCTTTCAGTGCATTGTCCGTTTAATCGTTTGCCATACTGTGATACGAAAAGTGGGGCGTCCGGTTCCATCTCGGGAAATTGTTTCAAGTAAATTTGTAGTTGTTTCACCAAGTCATCAGTCATGTAAACAATTTCTTGCCGAGCACTCTTGCTGCGGCGAATAAAAATTTTGCGTTCGGTGAAATCAATGTTATCACGGTTCAATCCAACCAATTCGCTTAGCCGAATGCCGGTTGATAAGAACAAGATGGCAATAGTGCGATCGCGTAAAAGTTCATGTTCTCCGGCACGCCTTAAATTTCGTTCTGCACGAGCTTTGTTGCTCATCGCGGCAATTAAACGATTCGATTCTTCCAGTGTTAAACGTGTAATGATTGGTTTCGGCAATTTGGGGTGTTCAATAAATTGAACGGGATTGTTATGAATCATATCGTTTCTTAGGTAAAAATTAAAAAACACGTTAAGTAATGAAATAACTTGCGAAACATACTTGGGGCAGCAAGTTTCTGCCAGGGCGTTGGTGTATTGTAAAACTTGGTGCTTTGAAATGCGTTTTAAGTCTCTTAATGTCAGTGCCACAGTTTCCTTTTTGGAAAAGTTCGTAGTTATATAATCAAAAAAATTACGGACTTGGTAAGCCAATCTCTGTAATGTTAATTTGGACATAACATTTTGTTTGGCGGAAAAATACTCTCGGCAAAAGGTCGGTAATCTCAATAATAATTTTTCAATATTAGTTTTTAATAATAAATCGCGTTCTTTGTAGAAATCCATACGTAAATTTACAATAAATACTAAGCATAATCAATACTGCCGCCTAACATTGATTAAAATTTTTCAAAGTTTTTGAAAAAAATAAAAACAAGTTGCTTAATTTGCGGTATTAAGGTATCCTAAATCCGTAGGGTAGTATAATAAATTTTTGACGGTGTATGTCATATTATATAGTATGGAAAACGAAAAAACCGACTTAACGTTAATTGACCGTAACCAGTTAACCGTGACGGGCGTGAAAAAAATTAAAAGTAGTGAACCCGAACAAATTGTACTGTTACTGAGTGGAGTGGCGTTAATCATTGGTGGCAATAACTTATGCGTGCAGTCGGCCAGCATTCAATCCGGCGAAGTGGCAATTACGGGCTTAGTGCAGTCGTTGCGTTACACGGGCGTTAACGCTAAGCGTAAGTTTTCGTTCAAAAACATGTTTCGCTAAACATATATTTAGGTTGTGTTAAGCGGGATCACTAACGTTGCGGTAGTGCAAATCGTGCAAGCGGTAGTGTTGGTTTTTTGGCTGTTAATTATGTTGGCGGTAGTTATGACCCGGCAGCATTTACCAAAAACTAAGTTCGAACCATTAATCGATGTGACCATGGTGGTGGTGCTGTTGATTTACGCGGTAATTTTAAGAATTTATTTCTCGACATAATAAGCCAAAAGGATTATACTCATAATAACTTATGGGGGGAATGAGTAACCTTTTACTGGCGACAGATTTCGTGCCTGGCTTGCTGAACGTCTTGTCAATGATTATGACGATTGCGGGTGCAGCCTTAGTTGTTTATGCCGTTTATTTGTTTTTCATGATGATGTTGGCTAGTAGCGAAGAAAAACGGCGCAAAGTTAAACGACGTATTTTTATGGCTTTGTCGTCACTTTTTATTATCATTGCGTTAATTGCAACTTTGTCGGTTTTGAAAATTAACATAAAGCCAATTCAGCAAGACCAAACTCCCAGTGGTGCATCCGGTAGTATTTGGGATGGTGCCGAAATTGAATCCAGCAGTATTTCCCCTTTGTCCATTGCGCGTACCAGTGGCCCCCAATTTAGTGGGTCAACGGTTATTTCTACCAGTTGTGTTAAATTGAAAGTATCAGGGGCAAAGGTTACTAAGATTCAAGATTTTGCGATCAATGGCGGTGGTTTGGGGCAACCTAAGGTATATCAAGGTGGTTCGTCGTTGGGTTGGAATATTTCGACTAATGGTAGTGGACTGACCGTTAAATTTATTACTTCGGGGCCACCCAGTGGCACACTTTCGTTAAAGGCCGATAGTGGTAACCAAGCAGGAACTTCACAAGACCGTTTTATCAATTTTAGTATCACCGTGGTCGGTAAAGATGCCAAAGGTAATGTCAGTTCACAAAACCTTAGCGGAGCAATGCGCGTCAAGGCGGGCAACAGTTCGGTAATTATAACTTTGTAACCGGGGAACAGTTGACGTAATTTCCGGTATATGTTACCATAAGTTATGGAAAAAATCGACAAAAAAACCATAACGGAACGTATTTGCAATGCGGTGGCAAAACAACTGCGCAAACCGGTGGCAGAAGTAACGCCAGCTAAGAAATTGAAAGAAGAATTGAACGCGGATAGTTTGGACGTCGTTGAGTTGATGATGAATTTGGAAGAAGAATACAACTTAACCATCGAAGACGATGAATTGACCAAAATGCAAACTATTAACGACGTGGCGGATTACATTTACCGAGTACTTAATCGGTAACCACTGTGCATAGTCATGGTTAATGCCTTGGCCGTGGGTAATAATTGGGGGTTTAATTGGCATCGGGGTGTTTAACCTGGGTGCTATTTTTTTATTGTCACCACGCGGGGTAGGCTTACCGTTATTATTTTTAACTGCGGGCTTGGTGTTTATGGGGCAAACCACGTTAGCGGTTGGCTGCGTCGGCGGCGGGGTGCTGTTTATGGGGACCGTGTTGCTGGCTATGGCACAATGGCGTTGTTCAGCCGTAGTGCCACGACAACAAACGTGGTGGCCGGTAGTGTTAGGAGCAGTCGCGTTAATGGTGGTTGCTTTGACCGCTGGTAACGGGCGGGTCAGCAGTTGGGAAAGTTGGACACTGGTTGTGGTGGGGGTGGCCAGTTATTGGCTTGCGCCACACCCTGGTAAATCTTTACCGTGGTGGCGGTGGGGTTTGGGTTTAGTTTTGGTGGCTGGTAGCAGTACGTTAATCGCGTGGTCAATGCCGACCATGGTGGCCGTTAGTGGTTGTTCACCGTTGGTAATGGGCACGTTGTTGGCGCCCGCCGGCTTAATCAGTACTGTCGTTTGGTGGTGGCAACAACGCCAGACCCAACCGGCCGTTGTGGTTATTAACGCGGCGGTTAGGACAATAGCCGTACTAATGACCGTGGGTTACGGCATAATTGGTATTTGTTGTGGCGGGTGGGTGATTGGTGCTACGACGCAGTGGCTAACCTTGCCGTGGCTGGGCTTAATGCTACTGGTAGCCGTAGGTCCGTTACTAATTCGCCAAAAAACCAGCAAAGTAGGTGGGGTAAGTTTATTGGTGGTGTATCTTACCTATTGGCTGTTGTTAAGTATTTGATTAAGTTTTTAGTGTCACTGAGTGTAAAAGTTGTAATGGTATTGCCGACCAAGTCTTTTACGATAATTTGACTGCTGTTGACTTCGTTATCACCAATAACGGTAACAAAACGGATTTGGGTTGCAGCGGCGTATTCTAATGCTTTACCGACCTTAGGCTTAGCTGTCCACAACATGGTGGCGATGCCGGCCGCACGTAATTGGTTGGCTAAATTATGACAAACTACCGTGGTATTCATCGGCACAATTAGCAAACGGGTTGGGTTGGAGTTGGTTTGGTTATCAGCCAGTAAAGCAGTAATTGGTTCTAAGCCAAACGACATGCCGACTGCTGGGTAAGCGTTGCCGTTGTTGATAAAGTTAGTGATGATGTTGTCGTAACGACCACCGCCACCTAAGGACGAAGTATAACGGTGGTTGCCGTCAAAAACTTCCCAAACTGTGCCGGTGTAAACGTTCAAACCACGCGCTAAGGCCGGATTGAAACGGCAATATTTAACCAAGTTTAACGCGGTCAATTCCGTCCACAGTTCTTGCACCGCGGTTACGCCCGTATTTTCCGGTAATAATTTGGCTAAGGTGGGTAAGTCCAGTTGCACTTGTTGCAATAAGGTTTGGGCGGTGGCGGTGGGCAAGTATTTACCCAGTTCCGCCAAAGTTTCTGCGGGAGTAACCTTTTTAATTTTATCCAGTACCCCGATAATCGCGTCGTGATTGGCGGTGACCCCTAAGTTAGTTAAAAGGCCAACCAGTAATTGGCGGTTGCCGATTTCAATTTCGGGAGTAATGCCTAGTTGTAAGTAGCAGTTAATCGCTAACTCTAACAATTCCACTTCAATTTGCCGACTGCCGTCGCCGACCACGTCAACGTCGCATTGCACAAATTCACGCAGTCGTCCCGCTTTAACGGGACCATTACGGAAGACCTTGCCAATTTCGTAACGTTTAAACGGTAATTTCAAACTGCGGTTTAAGGCAATATATTTACAAAACGGTACGGTTAAATCAAACCGTAAGCCCAAGTCGCGTTCGCCTTGGTCAACTAAACTATAAATTTCTTTGACAATTTCCGCGCTTTCCCCGTACTTATAAGTCAATAAGTCGCGATAATTTAATTGCGCGGTGTCTAGCGGTTGGAAACCGTATAATTCGAAATTACGGCGTAAAGTGTCCGTAATGCGGTTGCGTAAATTCATAACGGCGGGGTCGAAGTCGGTGACCCCTTTCAGGTTGCGGATTACCATGGTTGCTCCTCAATCGTTTTTAAGTCCAATTTTTTGTACAAGACGGCAATTTCGCCGAGTTGCGGTTCAGCCAGCCAGCCCAGCACCCGTTCCGCCGAAGTCGGGATAAATGGTTTTAACAAAGTCGCCGTCGCACGAATAACTGCGACACAGTCGCCAATGGTTTGCGTGGATAAGTCTTTCCAGGGCGTGTGGTCGTTGAACCATTTGTTACCAAATGCGACTAAACTCATCACGGTGGCCAAGGCTTTGCTGCACGTGCCGGCTTGCATCTGCTCGTGATAAGCAGTAGTAGCGTCGTTTATCGCGGTGGTGACGGCGGGGCGCACCGGGTCGGTCGGTAGTTGTCCGCCAAATTTGTTTTTAACAAAGGTCAACGTGCGGTTAACCAAATTGCCGAAATTATCGACCAATTCGCCGTTCACAGTATTGACTAAATCAGCGAAGGAAAAGTTGGCGTCTTTTTTGTCGTTGACGTTGCGCAAAAAGTAATAACGCAACATATCGACGTCGAAGTAGTCGATTAACTGGCGGGCGGTTAAATAGTTGCCGGTAGATTTAGCAATCTTTTTGCCGTTCATGTTCAAATATTCACTGCTGACGATTTGGTCGGGCAAATGCCAACGGTGACTGTCTTCCGCCAGCAAAAGACCAGGCAAGATTACACTGTGGAACGGAATATTGTCTTTGGCGTGCACGTATATGTGGCGTTTTGCGGTCGGCCGGTCGTCCAGCCAAAAATCTGCCCAATCCGCTTTCACGGCTTTGGTGGCGGAAATATAGCCCAATACGTTTTCCGCCCAGATGTAAATTTTCTTGTCGGTGGTGTCGCCCAACAAGTCTTGGGCGTTGGCGGGTAAGTCCACCCCCCAGGTAATATTGCGGGTAATCGCGCGATCAACCAAGCCTTCGTTAAGGTACTTGTTGGTCATGCCCACCGCGTTATTTGTCCAAGTGGCCTGCTTGGTGGCAAGGTTCGCGGCAATTGCGGGTTGCAATTTACTTAGTCGTAAATAAATTTGCTTGGTATCACGCTTAACCGGAGTGGCGCCACACAGTTTGCAATGCGGATCACGTAAGTCTTCCGGTTCTAATATTTTACCGCAATGATCGCACGAGTCACCCTTGGCCGGATTGCCACAGTGCGGGCAAGTTCCTTCCACGTAACGGTCGGGTAAGTATTGTTGGCAATGTTCGCAATACAGTTGCGGCACACTTTGCACAAACACCTGGTTAGTGCGGTACAAATCACCGTGAAAAGCGGTCGCAAAATCGGTATGTGCCGGTAACATGGTGGCGGTGTAGTTGTCGAACGAAAAACCTAGGTCACGGAAATCGCGGGTGTGGCTTTGGTAATACTTAGTAGCGACCGCGGTCGGGGTACTGCCTTCGTTTTTGGCAGTAACCAAAATTGGGGTGCCAAAACAATCGCTGCCGCTGACGAAACTGACATCGGCACCTTGTTCGCGGTAATAACGCGCCAAGGCGTCCGCCGGTAATGACGACGCCAAGTGCCCTAAGTGTAAATGCCCGTTGGCGTAAGGCCACGACAAACCAATTAAAACTTTTAAGTTCACGCGTTCAGTATAACATAGTCCCCGTGCCACGTAAACAAGGTTTCCGTCCGCTTAAAGTGCTTGTTAATAAGTTAAGGCTATTTTTCCCCGCTTTACGGTAGTCGCGAAAAACCTCTTGACGTATGGGGG
>CAPRTS010000009.1 GCA_948695535.1 uncultured Eubacteriales bacterium
TTGCGCATCATGTTAGAAGGTAAGAACCAAAAAATTGTTGAAAAAGCTTGGCAAATTGTTGCCAAGCAGTTAAGACTACATTAATCTACTACTCGTTTCCAAGGCCCCACAGCGGTGCTTTTTCTATGAATTAATGAGTACGATTATTGGCTAAATCGTCACGCGTCTGCGATTCCAGCACAGTTATTTCTTGGGCAATTTTAGTTTTATCGTATCGCACAGCAGTTAAAAAATCATTAAGATCGGCTTGAAATTCCGGGTTGTGCGCCAACTCCGCCAATTCTTGATACAAGGGTGCGGTGGTTAGTAATTCTAAACGACGTTTCCCGCCGGGTTGGTAGTCACGCAAGGTCGTATTTTTGATTGTGTGGTAATATTCGCTTTGAGCGGGGCTGGCTAGGTAATCTGCTTTGGTAAATCGGTGTACATCACTTACCCCAAACAAACGGTAATAAAAATCCTTATCAAAGCGACACAAAAAGGTCGGATCGTACGCGTAATTACCGCGTTCAATCCAACCATGACCGGCGTTATCTCTACCAAATTCCATAGCCAAACTTTTTTGTTTGCCACGCACTAAAACCGCATCATCAAAACACCAGAACATGTAAAGACTGCGGTCGTAACACTTTCCGGCCCCGGATTCGGGTTTCAAATATTTGATATGCATGGCAACGGGCAAGCCACCAAAATACGTATCGGCCATTTGCTGATAAAATGCTTGGTCAAAAGGCACCACCTGACCATTACGTAAGCCTTGGTGAAAACGTAAATCGTTTTTAGCAAAATAAAGCGACTTTTGTAATTTTTTGATCATTATCACAGTATACAACGGCGTTACTGACGAATCAAGACTGGTAACGAAAAAGCCCACTTTTTTCTAAAAAAAGGACTATAAACTTTGCAACCAGTAATTTTTTTTCAAGTAAATAAAATTGTTTGTTTTTCCAATGACTGAAAATTCTTTAAGCAAATAAAAATTTTGTCATGTTAACGTAACATAAAAGATAAACAAAACTTGCCAAATTTGCCCAGTTACTTACTTTATAGCTTGTCGTTGTAAATATTCAATTTTGTCTTTGGCGACCAACAATCCTTTGATCACGGTTAAAGTCATGGCCGAAGATTGCCTAATACTTATTGATTTATATTGACCATTGTTAGTGGTAACAACTATTCCACAGTTGGCTACTGCTCCGCCACGGTCGTATACACAATAATTAGTCACGTCAATAATATCTTGGTAAGCAAAATAAATTTCACGGTGCTGACGGTAAAGAAAATAAAGACCAGTGGCGTCGGCTTGTATGGCAACTTTGGGTTCAGTAATAAATCTAAACAGCAACCCGGCAAAAATCACAGTGCAAATAATCAACAAACTAAGCGGGATAAACAACAGGCGTTGGTCTTGACTCAAACACGCCCAAACCACCATTATCACGACCAATACCCCCGTAACGATTAACGCTTCCCAGCCAACATCTCTGGTCGCTATGGTGTACCGCTTACTCTTACCGTTTTCGCTTTTTGGCATAGGGTTAGGTTAGCACACTATCGCGATTTTCGCATCAAAAAATCGGGCGTTATTGGCAACAACTTTAATGGCCTTAGCCGCCAGTAATTGTTCGATAAAAAACACGTATTGATTATCGGTTAAGTACACTTCTTCAAACATTAAATCCGCCACCAGTTTGGCAACGCGACAACAACCTAAAGCACGTAACTTGGCGAGAATCATACCGTGATAATAATCCATAGCAACCGATTTGATTTCACCATTGTCCATAATACGCAGCGGACTATTGGTGCGTACTAAGTTTTGCCAAGTTCTGGCATTCGTCTTAATTTCATCACTAGTTAAAAGATGTTCCTGTTGCGTCAAAGCGGTTAACTCCGCGGGGCGCATCATACCTGGCGATTGGTAACTAGGCTTAAACTCGTCGCTATACACCGCAACTAATTGGCCATGGTTTTCTTGGGCAAGGTTACTTAGCATCAGTAACAGCAACTGCGTATAAATATATTGATGACTGGTCCACACCCGAACTTTATCACCACAGGCTAACGCTTCGCGGATAACCGTTAATTCCGGTTGAAAATAGTAACTACTTCGCTCAAAACGTAATGATTCGGGGATAACAATCTCCCCACTATCCACACCTGACAAATCAGCAATATTCAACGCAACGTTCAATTTAAGAACCTTATTTTTACCCAAGTCGCTGTGTAAAAAACTTTGATAACACGAATTTCCCCAGACAATTTCTAAAGTTTGCATGACATTCCTCCCGCAATGATAATTTATATAGCTCAGGTCAAATCATCTTTATCCAGTTCTAAGTGCAAGAATGAATTGTTTAATTTACTGGCCACGCACCTAAACTTTTTATTGTTCTCCCAAATTGCTTGTAATTCATCAAAATTTTTATCGACATCTTGCATCAATTCGGCCAAATGATCCATTTCGTCCAATGTCGATGCTTTTAAGGTGCTTAAATCGTTGGGGCTTTCCCACAAAAAAACTGGCATAGTGACATAGTTTATCTCGTCATGAAACAGTGCATGAAAATCGGCCAGCAACGACCAAGCAAAAGTCATATCGCCCATATGGTTCTGCCCATTCAAATAGTTTTCTTTATTAACTAATTTCCCCTGGCGCAAAGCGAGCCAAGCGTCGGCCGCCCAAATAAATTGGGAATCGGAGAAATTAAAGACATTAAAAGTTTTAGTCTTTACATTCGCTTGCGAATCAACGTTAATCCATTTATTAAAATTCTTATCGTAATATTGAACAATCCAATGGTCAACGATTTTATCGTCATAAAGGTAATTCGCGAATCCGGAACGACAACGACAAGGTATGCCCTTGGCTTTCAAAATTGCTGCGTACAGAACCGACACATAGCGACAGGTGATAATCAATTTTTTATTAGGATCATTGTTATACAAAGGAAACTCATTTTTACCATTCAGTCGAAAAATTTCGGCCGTCATGGCGGTGGCGGTCAACAAAACATCGTCTAAACAGCGGTAATTTTGCCATTTATATTTAAGATTAACTTTGTGTAGGTCATTAGACAAGAAAGTTCGGTACAAAGACATTTTATGTATGTGCTGTCGATTGACCAACTCTCTTAATTGATAAATATCATCGGGCAATGACCGATAAAATTCTCGATAAGGGCCAAAATCAGTATATAGACCAGTCTTTAAATAATGATCTAAAATTTTTTTCATCTGTTTTTCCCCCAAGATTTGTAAGAGTTTTGGTTATACAATTGGAGCGGGAAATGAGGTTCGAACTCACGACCTTCGCCTTGGCAAGGCGACGCACTACCGCTGTGCTACTCCCGCGTACATAATATGATAGCATCATATTATGTTAAAAGCAAGTGTTTTTCCGTTACATTTCGTGTCCACCATCGTCTACGTTGCGCATAGCCATAACCTTTTCCATGGCCCCGTAATGTGCTTGTTGAGCAGTACGAATTTCTTGCACGCTTTGTGGATCGTAGCGATAATCATCATAAGGCACTACCGTTCTTGAACCATCCGGTCCAACCCAAGATTCACCATGCAAGGACGATTCGGCCAGATGATAACCCTGATCCATTAAATTGAGTTGGTCTTACATCAGGTTCGACATGTCGTTAGTCGCTTGATAAGTGTTAGCCACCGGTTCAACGGTTTGTTTAACACTGGGGGCTTGGTATTCGCCGGCAATGTCGTCCATCGCGTGTTCTAACATTGCATCGTAACTTTCACCCTGCCAATCATTAGCCCAATTACTTTCAATATGGTAATCGCCCATGCGGTTAAGGCCAAAAGTTGCTTCGTCGGTTAAGTTTTCCGCACCCACATCGGTGTCAGGCACATACTCAGCATTGTGCTCCGCAGTCGGCAATTCAGGTTCAACATCCATTTCCGGTTCCGCTTCTGGTGCAGAATTCTCGGTAAAAATCACGCGGCGATTAGGGCCAAAATAAAGTTCGTCAATTTCAGCATCGGTTAAATGTTTATCAGTAACGGTGTAATCAGCAACGCGTTCTGGCGCCGATGTCGCATCGGTTTTCACCACCGGTTCGGGTTTAACCACACCACCGTCGTTGCTAAGTTCGTAATCGGTCATACGTTCCGGGCCAAACGTGGGGTCGTTTTCCACCACCGGTTCCGGTTTAACCGTTTCGTTAAAAATAACTTTGTCTTGGGCAGTCTCAGCAGTAACGGGTTCTTTGTTAAGCTCTTCGGCAAGTTTGTAATCAGTCATGCGTTCTGGGCCAAACGTGGGGTCGGCAGGAATTTCGGCATCAGTCACCAATTCGGGTTCGGGCATAGGCGACATTTCAACCGGTTCATCAACAATATGGTAATCGGTAACGCGTTCCGGAGCAATATTGGTTTCGTGTTGCACTGGGTTAATCGTACGACCGCTCATCAAAGCACCGTGTTCGTCCAAAATACTGTCGGCTTCCAAAATTTTGTTAATCGTGTTATCCGTTAATTTACCATTCAACAAGTTATCCAATTCAGTTTTGAACTCACCACCTTTGAACATACGCGCCCCCGCCAAATTACGCAAAGCGCCATCAGCATCTTGGACACCGGCTTCGTGCAAGGTATCAATCGCGCGTTGGTATTCATCAACACTGTACCAGTCATTTTGTCGATAATTGCCCGCCCCGTCGGCTTGATACATACGGTTAGCGTCCGGGTTGGCCGTACTACGGGTCGCGTCAGTTAAATCAAATTTATGATTTTGTAAAGTTTTCAAGCTGTTTTGATCAGCCGCAATATTGCTGGTAGTCAATTTATCTCCGGGAGCGGTCAACGAAATATCGTCACCAAGAGTATTATCGACGGAGTTATCCGTTATATTTCCCGTGGTATTTCCCGCGTTTAGATTTCCCGATTTTAATTTTTCCCAACCGGTCCTTACGTTCGCGACATTGGTACGGAAATCGTCAAGCAAACCTTGCCCATCAATCTTATCCGCCACTGCCGAGCCTAACGCCGAACCGGCCTTACCGCCCAACCATAAAGCCGCACTGTTCAAGATGGCTTTACCCGCTGAGGCTAAATAGTCCTTAACCGCCAATTTTTCTGTTTCACGCAGTTTGGTTTTCTTTTGGTTAAGATCGGTAAAGAAAGATTTAACCGCCATGGTACCCGCACCAATGTAACGACCAATCGGGCCCGCAGCCATAGTAATCGCGTAAGGTGCCACACTGGCAGCGGTATTCACCGCAATCCGCGCCGCATCACGACGGTCCAAGGTACGGTTCTGCATCGCCGCAATTTGAGCCGCTTGCTTATACTCACTATGCGCTTTTTTAACCACGGTGGCAATCGCCATAGCCGGGCCAACAAAGTTACCCACTACGGGAATATTGCTCAACAAATTAACCGCGAACGAAGCCCCCGCCGCGATGCCAAAGGTTTTTCCCGCACCACCGATAGTTTTCATTAAGTTCGGTAAGAAATGTTGGTTATTTTTATCACTGCCGTCAATTTCGCTACCTAAGAAGGCTTTGTTGTGTTTTTGGGCATCAACGTTATGACGTTTAAAAATCGCCATTACCGTTTCGTCGTGCGCTGCTACCGCCGAAACTAAGTAAGCGTTTTTCTCACCTTGCGTATTTTGCAAGTTAATTAAATCTTCGTTAAGATCAGCGGTTCTGTTGCCTTCTTTTTCGCCCAAGATATTGACATAGCTAGCTCGCATTTTACCCAGCAAATTGGCTTGCGGGGTAAAGACATTACCGTAATGTTTGGGGCCATTTTCCAGTGCCGTCAAATCAACATTACGATAAGCGTTGTCAAACGCCGTTAAAGCATTGTCAATTTTGCCGTGAGCGGTTTTCTTGGCCCGTTGTGAATCCGCCGAAGCGTCAACCATACGGCGCAGACTTTCTTCGTTCAAAACCACGGTATTCAAGTTTTCCATCACCTTGTAATCAACGTTCAAATAGCCATAGACGTCGTTGACTTGGCGTTCAAAACTTTGGCGATCGGCCGGTTTAAGCGCTTGATAAGCAGGACTTTCCATAACGTCAGCCACCAAGTCAGAGCCCATGGCCATAATGTCCTTGGGTTCAAGGGTCATCAAATAGGCCACTAAACTTTGGTCGTCAATTTGTTGGTCAGACAATATCGCCTCAAAACGTTGGTTAATTGCGTTCAGCATTGCTGCCGGTTCTTGCGGCATAGGCACTTTACCGGCCGGTTCCAAAAACCCCCACATACTTTTAGCCAATAACAACCCTTGGGTAGTGGAAAGATAGTCGCTGGAACTGAACAGTTTAGCGAATTTATTTAATAACGTTTCATTGTTTGCTGCCATAAATTTAGTATACGACAAAAAGCGCCGAAAAGCAATATGTTTTAACACACTGCCCCAACTTTTTGCGCCAATCCTTGGTATCACATAAATACCATATTTTGGTGCCTTCGCGCGGAATCGAACCACGGACACAGAGATTTTCAGTCTCTTGCTCTACCGACTGAGCTACGAAGGCGTAACGAATAATTATAACACGCCAATAATCATTTTGCAAATACTAAATACTAAAAGATGCGACAAACCCACGACGCCAATACGGCCGAAAAGAAAGTGCAAAATAAAGCAATGGGGATGGCCGTACCTAACTTCTTGATTTTAGTTTTAGAAAAATAAATCGTGGCAATATAAAAGACGGTATCACTACTGCCCGCGATGATACTGGCCACCCGAGAAATGTAACTATCAACTCCATACTGAACAATAATATCATTATATAACGCAATTGAGCCGGCCCCACTGAACGGTTTCAAGAACACAAAGTGCGTCAGTTCAGTTGGCACACCTAACCAATGGAACACTGGCGCCACCCAGTTGCAAATCACTTGCAGCAACCCTGACGCTTCAAACAACTTTACTGCGACCAGTATTGCCACAATGTACGGTAAAATATCAAAAATTAAGACTATGGCATCTTTGCCTCCCTTAATAAACGCACTGTAAGTGTCTGTCCCCTTATATGTTGCATAAACAAAAACAAAAATAATAAACAGTGGCACTAAGTACATAGCCATTTCATTGAGTTCCCTTTTTGCGTTTAGTGTGACTAAATAATTTAACTAAAATCACGCCAACCACCGTTGACACCAAAGATACAATTAAAGTCGGCAAAATAATTCGAGCGGGATTTTCACTGCCATTCGCTTGCATAATGCCAATAATCGTCGTCGGTAATATTTGTAGCGACGTGGCCGCTAAGATAAACAGCATGATCATTGGCGTCGAGGCTTTGGTTTGTTCCGGTTCGGCCATCTTTTCAATTGCCGCAATGGCTGCTGGTGTAGCCGCTCCCGAAGCACCAATCATGTTGGCCGCAATGTTAGTCGCAATTAAGGAGTTAACTTCGTCTTTTTGTTTACCAAAAAGAAAGTGAATTAATTTTTTTAATACCTTAGCGATTTTATCAACTAATCCCGAACGTGTGGCAATTTCGGCAATGGCCATCCAGAAAATGTAGATGCCCGCCAAGGTTAACGCCAGTTGAAAAGAACTGTTAATCGCGTCCAGCGAAGTGGATAAAATCGCGTCAGGATTTTTGAATAAAAGCCAAATACAAGACGCTACCACCATCACCAAAAAAATTGCTGTCATTTACCATAAATATGCGTTATAATGTTTTAGTTATGAAATTATATGCAATTGAAGGTACCGACGGAACGGGTAAAAAAACCCAAATTAAAAAACTGTACGACTGCCTTAAAACCAAAAACGATAACGTACACATTGTGTCTTTTCCTGACTATGACAGCCCTAGTTCGGGACCAGTTAAAATGTATTTGTCGGGGGCTTTCGGTGACGACCCGAACGTGTTGGACGCTTACCAAGCCAGCACCTTGTACGCGGCCGACCGCGTTTGCAAAATGACCAAATTATTGCAAGAAGTCAGTGAAGACGCGATTATTATTTTTGACCGTTATGTGCAATCAAACTTATTGCACCAAGCAGGTAAAATTAAAGGTCGTAAAGAACGCGAAGCATTTATGCGCTGGGTAGACGAATTTGAATTCCAAACCTTAAAACTACCACGCACTGATAAAGTATTGTTTATGGATATGCCCGCCAATAAAGCCTTGGAATTGATCAATCGTCGAGGTCAATTAAAGATTGGCGACGAATTTGATAAAGATATTCACGAGGCCAACGCTACCCACTTGATAAACGCCTACAATGCCGGCTTAGAAGCTAGCCAATTATTTGGTTGGACCAATATTGAATGCTTAGATAAATTTGGTGAAGTTTTGTCACCCGACGAAATCCACGAAAAGATTAAGCAAGCCTTGGAGCTTTAATGACCTACTTATTGGTAAGTGATGACCCCGTCAGTTTGGCAACCGCCGTTACTGGTTATGCTAAAAGTTACAACCCTAATGATGTTTTTTGGGTACGACGTGCGGCTGACAAAAAAGAAATCACCGTCGACGTCATTAACCAAATGATTGAACAAACCGCTTTGTCGGCTGTGGCTGACAAAAAGCTATTTATTATTTTTGAAGCCGAACTAATGAATGTTAACGCACAAAATAAATTACTAAAAACCATTGAAGACGCAGATGACCAAACCACTTTTTTATTTTTGTGCCAGAGTTTAACACCACTACTACCCACTATTAAAAGCCGAGCCATTGTGCGTTATTACCAAACTAAAGACAATGAGACCTTAGCAAAATTGCGCGCAGATAACCCTGATAGTACACAAATTGACCAAGCCGCCGAACAATTACTATCGGCGACCAATATTGACCAAGCCCTTACTTTACTACCCGTGTTAACTAAGCCTGAGAATTATACTTTGGCTATGTTTGCCTTGAACCAAGTTCTCAGGCATAGCACATTACCAAATGATCGCAAAATACGCGTTTATCATGCCTTGGCCGAAATTACCCGTCGCATTGACGCTAATTGCAATGCCGTTAACAGTTTTGATTGGTTATTATTGGCTTTGTTTCAATAAAAACAATTTTCTAAAAATTCTAAATTACCATCAGTAATTTCAATAACATCAAACGACATTAAATAATCCGCCCATTGTTGATTTTTGGTCAAGTAAACTTGAACTGTGTCGCGAATATGTTTTTGTTTAGCAGTATTCACCGCGCAACGACCGGGAATTAAATTACCCGTACGATTTTTAACTTCAATAAAATGTAAAACTTGGTCACGAACCGCAATAATATCAATTTCACCATGACGACCGCGGAAATTACGGGTCAAAATGCGAAAACCTTGTTGTCGTAAATAACGACTAGCCGCGTCTTCACCAGCATTACCCTTTTCTTGATTGAACGCTTGGTTACTCACAGCAATCCATCCAAATTAAATCTGCCAAGTTTGCCGTCGCGAAATTCGCCCATAATCATCTTGGCAGCACGCCTTTCGTCCAAAACACCACCACGCAGCAAACAACCGCGTTTAACTGCTATTTCTGTCCAAGTGGTTACCCCAAATCGTGCCCTTATTGCCTCTGGTTGCAACTTAGACAAATCCGTCAGCAAGGCTTGGCTAAGTTCGACAAAGTTGATTACTTCGTCTTTAATGGAACCAACGTACGCCAAATTGCGTGCAACTTGTTGGTTAGTAAACACCGGCCACAACGTTCCCGGCGTGTCCAACAGCCATAAATTATCCGTAATTGGCACCCATTGCTTGGTGCGGGTCACGCCAGGACGGTTACCCGTTTGGGTTTTGCCCTTGTTCGTCATATTATTGATAAAAGTCGACTTGCCACAGTTGGTAACACCAATCACCGCCACGCGCAAAGTCTTAACGATGCCGTGGTTGGCTTTGGCTTGGATACGGTCGGCCAACAATTTTTGCAAGGATTTAATTACCACTTCTCGTCCCCCGCTTTTCACCGAATTACGGGTAATCACGTCGTGGGCAGTTTTCAAAGTTAAGCGTGCCAAAAATTGTTCCTTAACCCCTGCGGGTGCCAAATCAATTTTATTTAAGACAAATAAAACTGGTTTACGCCCCACGAACTCGTCGAATTGCGGATTGAGGCACGAAAACGGACAGCGAGCGTCCAGTACGTAAATAATGGCATCACAAATTTTTAATTCGGCACCAATCATTTTTAACGTTTGCGCCATGTGCCCCGGGAACCAATTGATTACTAATGACATCAAAACAAAGTAACATTAAATAACTATTTTCACAACCACAAGTTAAACTGGTTCAAACTGGCTATTGTATAATTCCGCGTAAAAACCATTCGCCGCCAACAATTTTTTATGTGTACCACTTTCTATGATTTCGCCATCTTTCAAAACCAAGATATTATCGGCATTCAAAATAGTTGACAAACGGTGCGCAATCACAAAACTGGTACGTCCTTTCATCAACTTGTCCATCGCTTTATTGATTAACAATTCGGTACGTGTATCGACGCTACTGGTGGCTTCATCCAAGATCAATAATGGTGCATTCTTAACCATGGCGCGAGCAATTGTAACCAACTGCTTTTGCCCCGCACTTAAACTGCTGCTCTCGTTCAGAATAGTGTCGTAACCATGTGGCAATGTTTGGATAAAATGATGCAATCCCGTTGCCATACACGCTGCTTCCACTTCGGCACGAGTTACGTTCGGCAAATTGTAAACAATATTTTCGTAGATTGTACCATCAAACAGCCACGAATCCTGCAAAACCATACCAAACATGTCGTGCACCGTTTCCCGCTTCATATTGTAGATGTTTTCGCCATCGACCAGAATTTCACCATCAGTGACTTCATAAAAACGCATAAGTAAGTTAACAATAGTGGTCTTGCCTGCCCCTGTTGGGCCAACGATGGCAATTTTCTGTCCAGCTTTAACTTGGGTCGAGATATTGTTGATGGTGTTTTTGGGATTGTCGCTGTACTTAAAACTAACATTATTAATGCTAACATCACCTTTAACCTTATCCAAGGTTAAATACTTACCCGTTTCGTCTTGCAACTCGGGTTCGTTCAAAAATTCAAACACACGTTCACTGGCTGCCGCCGCCCCTTGGAAATTAGTTGCCGCCTGTGCTAACTGTCGCAGTGGTTGCGTAAATAGGCGCACATAAACAATAAAGGCCACAATCGTACCAAAATCAATCTTACCACTGAACGCCAAAATACCACCCACCACGCACACGGCCACGTAACCAAGGTCACCGATAAAGCCCATCAATGGTCCCATTAAGCCGCTGAAAAATTGGCTTTTCCACGCGCTGCTGTAAAGATTTTGGTTCAAGTTATCAAACGATTTATTAAATTGTTGTTTAGCGTTAAAAACGCCAATAACGTTATGGCCACTGTACGTTTCTTCGATGTGACCGTTCAAAGCGCCCAAGTTATTTTGTTGCATTAAGAAATACTTTTGGCTGTTTTTAATAATAACAACCATGATACTGAACCCGATTAAAGAACTGCCAATCGCCACTAATGCCAGCAACCAGTTCTTCACGAACATCATGACTAAACTGCCCAGTAACAATGCTACTGCCGAGAATAAAGTTACTAGACTATTATTTAAGGTTGAAGCAATGCTATCGACGTCATTGGTAACACGACTCAAAATATCTCCCGTGGCGGTACGGTCAAAATAATCTAACGGCAAGTGATTGATTTTTACACTGATTCCCTTGCGTAATTTCAAGGCAACCCGCTGAGTAATAATATTCATAATCACGCCTTGCACATAGTTAAAGACCATAGAAAGTACGTACAAGGCCGCCAAAATTCCCGTAAATTGCAAAATTTCACTCAAAGGGAAAGCTGCATCGTAACGCAAAGACGCTCCGGCAACCCCACTTTGGAAGTCTTGCCAAGCTTTGGTTCCGTTTTGAATAGGAGCTAAAATCGCGTTAGCAATTTGTTGCAACAAGTTGGGGCCAACTAAACTGATAATCGCTGCCGCCAGAGCCAAAACAATAGCCAAAACAATGCCACCAAACTGGGGTTTAATAAAGCCAATAAAGTTACCCATGGCTTTCTTAAAATTTTTAGGCTTACCCGCCCGATTTAAATTCATCTTCGGCATTAGGCAATCTCCTTCTTACTAAACTGACTTTTCAAGATTTCTTGATATACTTTACAGTTTTTTGCCAATTCTTCGTGCTTACCAACACCAACAATATTGCCATTATCAAAGACCACAATTTTGTCGGCGTCTTTAATAGTACCAATGCGTTGCGCAATAATCAAAACTGTACTGTTAGTTTTGCTGGTAATCTTTTTAATTTCTTTACGCAAGTTTTTGTCAGTTTTATAATCCAAAGCACTGAAACTGTCATCAAAAATGTAAAACTCGGCTTCCCGTGCCAAAGCCCGCGCAATACACAGACGTTGTTTTTGGCCACCACTGAAATTAGTACCACCTTGCGCAACGGGTCCACCTAAACCAACTTTGTTAACAAAGTTTTCGGCTTGGGCAACCTTAATTGCTTTTTTAACTTGCTCATCAGTTTTCGCACCATTATTATCAGTACCAAAATCAATATTGCTACGAATATCACCGCTGAACAACACTGCCTTTTGTGGCACATAACCAATCTTGTTGTGCAAATCTTCCAACTTATAATCTTTAACGTTAACGCCATCGACTAGTACTTCGCCCTCAGTTGCATCATAGAACCGCGGCACTAAATTAACCAAAGTTGTTTTACCACTACCTGTGGCGCCAATAAAAGCCACTGTTTGTCCTGGCGCAATTGTCAAATTCACGTTACGCACAATGTAGTCGGCGGCGTCGGGATATTTAAAATTAACGTTGCGGAATTCAATAGCACCTTTTGCATCGGTCGCCGGTGCGCCAGCCCCGTCGGTAATCGTCAGTGGAGTACTCAAAACTTCGTTAATACGTCGAGCACTAATAATAGAACGTGGCAACATAATAAAAATCATCGTCATCATGACGAACGCCGAAACTACGTTCATCGCATAAGAACTGAATACTACCATGTTGCCGTACAATTCACCACGGACAGCCAAGTTTGCTATATCGTCAAGGACATTACCGGTTAAACCGTAATTATTCATCAGCAACGCCCCAATGACGTAAATGGCCAAAGTCAAGCCATTCATTACTAAACTCATCATCGCGGGCATTAACGACATGGCGTTACCATTAATCATGTAGTTACGTTCCACGTCACTGCTGGCTTTGGCAAATTTCTTTTGCTCAAACTCTTCCGCATTATAAGCTCGCACCACGCGAACACCAGTGACGTTTTCGCGAGTAACTTCGTTTAATTGGTCGGTCAACTTTTGAATACGTTTAAAACGCGGTACCGTAATACACATTAAAATGGCAATCGTCATTACCAAAGTCACCACCGCCACCACGGTAGCGACACTCCATTGCCAGTTAATCGTTGACATCTTGCAAATGGTCCAAACTGCCAAAATTGGGGCTTTAATTAAGACGTTAAAGCCCATGGAAATGAATGTTTGCATATTGGCCACGTCGTTAGTGGTACGGGTAATTAAACTGGGGACACTGAATTTTTTGACGTCTTCAATACTCAAATCGTTAACTTTACGAAAGATATTGGCCCGCAAAGTAGCGCCCAAATTAGCCGCAATGCGCGCAGACAAATACCCAGTAAAACCCGCCAATAACGCACTGGCCAAAGCACACAACAACATCAAGCCACCATTCACCCATAATTCCCCAACCGTGCCCTCACCCGTAGTAATGATGCTGGTGATAGCTTTCATGTAATCGGGCATCTTCAAGTCTAACCACACTTGCCCCACGATAAAAATTACACCCAGCAAAGTGTAAAGCCAATCCTTAATAGTCAATTTGCCAAGTATCTTGAACATGCTCACCTCATAAACTTATGAAGTATAATATAAAGTTATATGTCAAAAATGTCAATTAGGTTTTATGGCAACTACACAGTCTTTAATCATCAATGCGGTATGATTAAGTAAAGCATCACGCACAGCAGTGGCAATTTTATTTCCCGCCGCCACCGTTATATTTTGGTC
Source organism: uncultured Eubacteriales bacterium (assembly GCA_948695535.1). Classification (GTDB taxonomy): domain Bacteria; phylum Bacillota; class Clostridia; order Christensenellales; family UBA1242; genus RGIG8050. The sequence continues at coordinate 14,022 of CAPRTS010000009.1, forward strand.
TACTACTACCGCTAAATCAATATAAATACGGTTACCAAACCAACGCGTACGCACATCACTAACTGCCTCGACACCAGCGACATTTTTTACTACTTCTTGAATCGCGGTAACCGTTTTTTCGTCAACCGCATGGTCGACCAATTGCCGGCTGGCGGCCAGTATGGACTCAATGGCTACTTTGATAATCAATAACGCCACCACGATGACAGCAATGCTTTCAAAAATGTTATTGCCAATGAACTTCGAGCATAGTAACCCCAACAATACCGCTACCGAAGATAAACCGTCTGAACAATTATGCCAAGCATTGATCCGTAAAGTTTCCGAATGAATTTTTTTAGCATAAATAATACCATAAACAAACGTAGCTTCCTTAATAACTAAGGACGCAATGGTAACGGCAATTAAAACCCAATCCTGGTTTGATGCTACCGGTTCAATTAAGCCGTGAATACCTTCTACGCCCAGCATGACCCCAATTCCGGCTATGACTACCGCCAAAATCAAAGTAAAAATTGTTTCCACACGTTCACGGCCATAATTATGCTTTTTATCCGGTTGCTCACTGATAAAGAACGAAACAACAATAATAGTCAAGGGCATCACGACGTCGGCAGCCGAATGCCAAGCATCGGCCTTGACCGCCAAATTATCAAAAATTGATCCTACAACAATTTTCAAAATGAATAATAAGACATTAGCGATAAAGGTCACTATCGCCACCTGACGCAAAATTTTTGTGTGTCGTTTGTCGTCAATCATGTTGTTCACCTTTTAAGTACTTAGCGGTTACTGTTTCACTGGCGGCATTTTTCCATTTCTGAATAGCCGCGTGATTCCCCGATAAAAGTACCGCTGGTACAGCACGCCCTTGCCATTCACGCGGGCGGGTATATTGCGGATATTCTAACTTACCTTCTACGTAACTTTCATCACGTAAACTTGCTTGGCTAATTACTCCGCCAACATAGCGCGATACAGCGTCCACCAGCACCATAGCCGGAATTTCACCGCCCGTCAAGACAAATTTACCAATCGCAATAACTTCATCAAAGCAAGCGTCAATCACTCGTTGATCAACACCTTCATAATGACCACACAAAATAATAATACGATCGTACTTAGCCAAAGCCTCGACTTTCGCTTGATTTAAGATTGGTGCAGCCGGCGTCATAAAAATTCGGTGTGCCCGGTGTTCAGGATCAATTGCTTGCAAACAATCGGCAATAGGCTGGCACATTAATACTAAACCCGCTCCCGGCGAGAAAGAATAATCATCGACTTTACGATGCTTATCAGTTGAATAATCACGGAAATTAACGAGATCAATTTTAATCTTTTCTGCTTTGGCAGCACGCGCTAAAATACTGGTCTGCAATGGCGCAAACATTTCTGGAAACAAAGTCATGATGGTCCAGTGCAACATATTACACCATCTCCGCTTCTAAGGCATTGGCGGTTAAAGTCAACGTGCGTTCGGTCATATTGGTTTCGGCGATAAAGTCATCTTCGTTAGGCACCTCGACATAACCCGCCCCGGTAAGTGCAATTTCGAAAAAGTCACCGCCACCATAGTTTTCTACCGATTGTACTGTACCAATTTTTTTACCCCGTTGGATAACAGAAAAACCGATCAAATCCGTTGATAAGACTTCGTCAGCAGCCAGTTGCAAAGTATCACTGGCAACTTTAACTGCTTGACGACGAAAAGTTTCAGCCTGTTCAATAGTTGCAACCCCCACCAAAAACAGATAGGCAAAACCATTTTGCACACTGCTTTTTTGCACCAGATAAGAACGATTGCCAATAATAACCGATGTTAAATTATTAAATATTGTAGGACGATTGTACAGAATTTCCACTTTTAATTCACCCTTTAAGCCACGTGGTTTTAAAACAGTACCAATCGTTACTAACATTAGTTAAATTCCTTAACTACTTGCGTTAAACGCGATACTAAATCGACTACGGTCATAGTTCCAAGGTCTTGACCTTCCCGCGTGCGCACGGCAATCGTGCCCGCAGTTTGTTCTTTTGCACCGACGATAACAAGGTACGGAATTTTTTTCATGGTGGTTTCGCGAATCTTCAAACCAATTTTTTCATTACGTAAATCACTGTCGGCACGGAAACCCGCTGCCAATAATTCGGCCTTAACTTGGTCACAATATTCATCTTGTGCGTTAGTAATACTCATTACGCGTACTTGTGTCGGCGATAACCATAACGGTAACGCACCCATAGTCTTTTCTATTAACATTGCCAAAGTGCGTTCATAGCACCCCATAGAGGAACGGTGAATTATGTAAGGTTTAGCTTTTTTACCATTTTCATCAATGTAGGTCAAACCAAACTTTTCGGCCAAAGCAAAATCTAGTTGAATGGTAAATAGGGTATCTTCCTTACCATAAATATTCTTAGCCTGAATGTCGATTTTGGGGCCATAGAATGCCGCTTCCCCGTCGGCTTCGTAAAACTTTAATTTGTTTTGCACTAAGCATTTACGGATTTCGTCTTGACTCCATTCCCAACCGGCTTTGTTGTCAATGTATTTCTCTTTATTTTCGGGATCCCATTTTGATAAACGATAAGTAACATCGTTTTCCATGTGTAAAACCTTCAACATGTAATTAGCCAAGTCTAAACACTCGTCAATCACTTGCGGAATTTGGTCAGGTCGCACCACAATGTGGCCGTCACTTAATGTGTATTCGCGTAAACGAATCAAGCCGTGCATTTCGCCACTGTTTTCGTTACGAAATTGTTTTGCCGTTTCGGCATAGCGGATTGGCAGTTCTTTATAAGAATGCAAATCGTTTTTATAAATCAAGATATGCATCGGGCAAGTCATTGGGCGCAACGCACGAACATCTTCGTCTAACACTTCATCACCCATGACAAACATGGAATCTTTATAATGTTGCCAATGGCCACTAACCTTGTACAAATCGCTCTTGGCGAATGACGGAGTTTTTACGTGCAGATAGCCACGACGGGTTTCTTCGTCTTCTACGAAACGTTGCATTACGCGCAGAATCGTTGCTCCGGCCGGCATGAACAAAGGTAACCCTTGTCCAACCAAATCCGACGAAGTATAGAAACCAAGTTCACGACCAATTTTATTGTGGTCGCGTTTTTTGATTTCTTCTTGCCACGCGTTATATTCGTCTAGTTCACTTTTCTTAGCAAACGCCACTCCGTAAATACGCGTTAACATTTTGTTCTTTTCACTTCCACGCCAATAAGCACCCGTAATTTGTGTTAACTTGAAAGCTTTAATCTTACCAATGTGGTTAACGTGCGGGCCTTTACACAAATCTGTAAAGTTACCAATAGTGTAGAATGAAATTGGTTCACCCTTAGCAATATCTTGTAACAATTCAACCTTGTAAATTTCCTTGTTCTTAGTCAAGAAACGATTGGCTTCCGTACGGGTCATTTCTTTACGTTCGACCGCAAAATCCGATTTGATAATGCGCGCCATTTCGGCTTCAATTTTCGGCAGGTCATCATCTTTGATTGGGGTTGGAAAATCAAAGTCGTAATAGAAACCCGAATCAGTAGCCGGTCCAATTGCCAATTTTACGTTCGGGTAAATGTTTTTTACGGCGTACGCCAAAATGTGAGCGGCCGTATGATTCAATAGTTTATCCATAACTACTATTATAACACGAAAGTTTAACAATGCAAATAGCAAAACTTATTTTGTCAAATCGTCTTGTTCCTGTTTATCCGGTAAACTCTTGGTCTGTTCTTTGTTCCAAAATACATCATTATTATCAGTGTGTGCATAATTAAAATCAGTAACAGCACCAGTTTTATGATCAAAAGTGAAAGAAGCATTACTAAGGTGTTGACGATAATGGTCAAAGCCATCACAATCTTTTAAAGAAGTATCACCTTGATAATGCATGGACAAATGCTGACCTGAAAAACATAATGTTGTTAAACTATGCCTGCTCTCATTACCTTGTTTTTTAGATACGGCATCTTGCATAGTTTCTTTATTATTTTGTGTTATTGTAACTACAATACCGGAATCATCCGTACTTTTTTGCACCGCCAGTTCACAGGTCAATAAACTGCTTTGCAAAATGTTAGCCACGCCTTTAACCGTAAATTCATTTGGCAAAAGTTGCAGGTTATAGAGTTGACTAAACTCCTTATCTGCCAAAAATCGGTATGCCGTACTGATATTAAAATTTTCGCCATTATGTGCCATTCGTTGTGCAATGGCAGACGCATACTGCAACTGCTGACAGACTGTTGCATAATTGCCGCCATTCTCTTGCACCGCCCACTCAACAAATTCTGGTATACTTACAAGTTTTTTTTGTTTTGAGCCACTGATATTGATAACTGATTGTTTCTTTTTCATAACACGATAGTAGCACACAATCCATACTTAAAGCAATACCAAATTATCTAGATCTCTCAGTTGCATCTGCGCAGTTTTTTTGTTTTTGTCGCAGGTCAATAACTTTTTCGCCCCAATCAGTTTGCCTATTAAAGTAAGCACAATTTGTTTCAGTTTGATTGTGATAAATAACTTTGGCCAATTCGTTAGCCTTATCAAAGAAAAATTTCGCTTGTAAATTTTGGTGCGTCTGATGAGCGATAAAATCAACTTGTTCTTCAAGTTCAAACAAAGTGCATTTTTTATTGAAATTTAATTTCACTTTCTTATCCGCGGATCCAGTGTGAGTACTTACTTGGTAATATCCGCTAAGTCAAGGTTTGCTCCTATATTTCTTTTCAATCCTTTTTCGACACCAATAATTGCTTTTCTCAATTTCATAGGGAAATGGTAACATAGTTACCATCGTGATTTCAAGACCAAAATATTAAACAAATAACACTTGACATTTTTTGGCATTACTTTCGGGAAAACGCAATTAAATATTGTAACAATTACATAAACTATGGTTATGGAAATTTCTACCGATGAACGCTTCCACGAGAGTTTGCGTTATCTGGCGGGTAAGTTGCAGCAACCGTTACAAAAATTCGGTGACCGTTACCGTTTGCTTATTCCCACGTCGGTAGATACCTACTACCTGACCGATTTATTGGTTTACCAAATTGTGACCGTGATGAAAGCCCGTTATTTGCAAGACAAAATCAAAATCAAACACGACCTGTTAATTAAGGTATTGGTTAATTACGACAAGAAAACCGATATGGTTATCGCTACCGCACTGCTACAACTTGGTTCTCGTTTACTACTGGATGCCCTTTATGACTTCGGCATCAGTAAACTCAAATGCCGTTGGGACGAAGTTGTACAGTTAGTCAACGACAACCGAGCACAATTAACGCAAAAAAATTTGTGTGATGAATTACTACGTTTCTTAATTCTTAACATGGATCACAAAATGAAAGAAGTTCATGTCATGGCGGTTAACCAGCGTCCCACTGTTTGTAACAGCAAATTAGAACCGCTTAGTCCTGAACAGTCAAATGTTATTGACGCATTAGTGGAAGCCGCGCCCCGCCAAATTTTTATTCATATTGACCAAAACATGCAACCAGAAACTGTCCAAGCCATTCAACAACTGTTTCCAAACTGCATTTGCATCGAATACAGCGCAGTGTTATAATACTGGTATGTTTACCTACAATATTCGTGTCTGCAATGACACCCAGACGACTAAATTTGACAGCGAACTGTCCGATTTAACCGTCGGTACGCACGTAATTGTCGAAGCAGAAACGGGGGCTGAATGGGGAGTTGTCGCGTCCACTGGCGTAACTAAGAAACCACATGCTTCCGAGAACGCCCATATTTTACGCGTGGCCAATACCAAAGATCAAAGCCAAATAAAGTTGTTAATTAATTCAGCACTCCACGCACAGAACAAAGCAATCGAAATGGCGGCGAAATTAAAATTAGCTATGAATATTATGTCCGCACACTACACCTTTGACGCCAGTAAAGTAGTCATTTACTTTACTGCTGAACAACGGGTAGACTTCCGCGAATTAGTGCGCAACTTAGCCAGTGCTTTGCATACGCGGATCGAATTAAAGCAAATCGGCAACCGTGACGAAGTCAAGGCCATGGGAGCGTTGGGTCCTTGCGGACAAGAGTGCTGTTGCAAACGTTTTTGGCATAGTTATCCTGACGTCACAATTAAAATGGCTAAACAACAAAACATTGCATTGAACCCTGACAAGATTAACGGCGTTTGTGGTCGGCTAAAATGTTGCTTGTCATACGAAAGCGAAAAATGATACAATTAATCGTAAGTAAACAACAAAGGAGAGAAAATTTATGAGATGTCCAAATTGCGGTTCACACGATAATAAAGTTGTTGACAGTCGTACAAACGATAATGCTAATTCAATTCGTCGTCGTCGCGAATGCTTAAAATGCGGTAAACGTTTTACCAGTTACGAAACTATTGAACGGGTATCATTATTAGTAGTTAAACGTGACGGCAGTCGCCAATCTTTTGATCCACAAAAGATTAAGAACGGAATTGTGGCTTCCACAGGTAAACGCCCCGTATCCATGAAACAAATTGACGACATGGTGGAACGTATCGAGATGAAAATTGCCAACAGTTCTATTGGCGAACAAGAAATCGCCAGCAGTACCATTGGCGACATGGTCATGGCTGAATTAAAACAAGTTGACGAAGTCGCCTACATTCGTTTTGCCGCCGTTTATCGTCAATTCAAAGACATTTCGACCTTTGTTAATTTTGTTAAAGACTTTGAAAAAGAAATTACTTCAAAGATTTGATAATTTGTTTTCGCTATCGGCCAAACGCAAAGCTTCAACCATTTCGTTCAAGGCACCATCAACGAATTTACTGAGGTTATATTCAGTGCGATTGATGCGGTGGTCAGTTACGCGACCTTGTGGATAATTATAAGTACGAATACGTTCACTGCGGTCACCCGTACCAATTTGTTGGTGACGCGTGTTCGCGTATTTTTCGTCGGCCAAACCTTGGTAGTACGCCGCCAACTTTGCAGTAAGAATGGTCATGGCTTTATCGCGGTTAGCGATTTGACTGCGCCCGTCTTGGCAGGTTACTACCATGTTGGTCGGCAAGTGGGTAATACGAATGGCACTTTCGGTTTTGTTGATATGCTGCCCACCCGCACCGGACGCACGATACACGTCGATACGTAAGTCTTTTTCGTCAATTTTAAAATCGACAGTAGTGGCTTCGGGTAAGACAGCTACCGTGGCTGTTGAGGTGTGAATACGTCCTTGTGATTCGGTTTCGGGTACCCGTTGCACCCGGTGCACACCGCTTTCAAATTTGAATAATGAATAAGCGCCCTCACCTTTTACCATAAACGTCACGTACTTAACACCACCGACACCAGTATCATCAATATCAGTAATTTCCACGGTAAAGCCATGGGCTTGCGCAAACATTGTGTACATGCGTAACAAAACGCCAGTGAACAGACAGGCTTCATCACCGCCAGCTGCCGGACGAATTTCAATAATTACGTTCGCGTCGTCGCGTTCATCTTTGGGCAACAGCATCACTTTAAGTTCGTCAGCCAATTTATCTAACAGCAACTGATTATGCGTAATTTCTTCTTTGGCCAAGGCTAATAATTCGGGGTCAGTAATCAAACGTGCCGCAGCAATGTCTTTTTCTAATTTACGATATTGACGATAAGTCTTGACGGTCGGTTCTAATTTAGCTACTTCCTTAGATATTTGACTGTAACGAACAAAATCGTTAAACACTTCGGGCAACCCCAGTTGTTGCACAAATGCAGTGTATTTTTTTTCCAATTCTAATAGTTCTTGAAACATTACAGTTCCATTGTAACCACTCGGTCGTGATTTGCCAAATCTTTGTAGATCTTAATGTGGTGAAAGCCATAATTTTCCGCAATATCATGAACTTGACTGGCTTGGTCATAACCGACTTCGAACATTAACATACCTTCGGGACGCAAATGCTCTTGCACTGTCGCCATAATTCGGCGGTAATAGTACAAACCATCTAAACCACCATTCAAAGCGATACGTGGTTCTTTTAAGACTCGTTTATCTTCGACCCCAATGTCACCAGTCCGCACGTACGGCGGATTGCAAACGATCAAGTCGTATTGTCCAAGTATGTTAGTAAATAAATCACTTTGCACTAAATGCAAATCAACACCATGCAATTTTGCGTTCGCCTTGGTTACAGCCAAAGCCGCCTGACTGATATCCGCGGTCGTTATTTCGTAACGTGCGTGCGAGTTCTTAGTTTGCAACCATTCAGTTAAGTAAGCTAACGATATGCCAATAATTCCTGACCCGCAACACAAATCTAAAATGCGGTAGGGACGCGACAGTTCGTCCATTACTGAATCGGCAATTATCTTTTTCTCCGCCAATTCAATCAACACTTCCGTATCACAGCGGGGAACTAAAACATTTTTGTTAACTAAAAACTTGCGGTCATAAAAATAGGTGTACCCCAACAAGTAAGCCAAAGGTGTACCTTTCTTGTATTTATCGACATACTTTCTAACTTGTTGAGCAATTTCTTCGCTAAATTCAGGCAACAAAAAAACGGTCGTACGATCCGCTCCTAACAAGTGGCATAAAACTTGAATGACGGCTTCTTGTTCGCCCGTTTCTGCTATCAGTTGTGCAAGTTTCATATAATTTTACTTCGCGTATCGTTTATTAAATTTATCGACACGCCCTGCGGTATCAACAATTTTTTGTTTGCCAGTGTAAAATGGGTGACATTTTGAGCAAATATCGACTTTAACGATGTCGCCTTCTTTGGTGGTTCCGCAAATAAATTTGTTACCACAGGCACATTGAAATTCGGCTTCGTGATAATTTGGATGAATATTTTCTTTCATAACCATGATTATACATGGTCACAACCTTCTTGTCAATCAAATCTTATTATTGTAAAACGTTTTGCATAAATTCTCCATTGACCACATCGCCCGCGCCACACAAGATTACCGCGTCATAATGTGGCGCCTGTTCCAACAAGTACTTTTTTAATTTGTCGGCAGTTGCAAAATACTTAGCTCCCAAATGACGACTTAAATCTAACGCCCGCCCACCGACAATCACTTTGCCCCTAGCCGCGTAAGTTTTATACAGCACCAAGTTTTCAACTGTTCCTAAAACATTGACAAAATCATCCCACAGTGCCAAAGTTCGGGTGTAAGTGTGCGGTTGGAATACTAATAGATAACGTCGGTATAACATAGACGCTGTTTGCAATGTCGTTACAATCTCACGTGGGTGATGAGCGTAATCTAAAATTAACGGGGTTTGTCCAATTTTACCTAATTGTTCAAAACGGCGTGCCACACCGTTAAACTGACTTAAAGCCGCATGGATACTAGCAAAAGGTAACCGATAAACCAAAGCACACGCCACCGCCGCCAACGCATTAGCCACATTATGTAAACCTGGTACGGATAAAGTTAAGCGCAACGATTGACAGTAGGTACCAAATACCGCGGGATTAACCGCCACGCCAAACGCATAACCACCATTAGGTAAACTGTGTAAACCCACCGCGTGCACATCGCCATAAGGTAAACCGAAAGTAATTGTTTGCTTTTTACCACGTAACGCGTCACTGTTGGGGTCGGTGGCGTTTTTAATAACGATGTCCGCCTTAGCCGCAAATTTAGCAAAGGTATGTTTGATATCGTCAAGGTCGCGGTAACAATCTAAATGGTCAGCATCAACGTTGGTAATAATGGCCACTTTGGGTTTAAGTTTTAAGAAACTGCGCCGAAACTCACAGGCTTCGGTAATAAAGAATTCACGGCCACCCAAATGCAAGTTATCCTTGGCACCGTTATGCACCGTCGGTTCCTGCCCCGCTTTTTGGAAAATGGCGCCCAGCATCGCCGTCGTTGAACTTTTACCATGGCACCCCGCCACGGCCAACACTTGCTGGTAACGGCGAGCGATGGTTGCCAATACTTGTTCCCGATAGACGATTTTAATACCGTCGGCTTGGGCTTGTCGCAATTCGGGGTTATCGTCGGTAATCGCCCCGTTAATCACTAAGCGGTCGATGTCACGAACATGTTCGGCATGGTGACCGATGTAAACCGGAATACCTATCGCCTGCAATTCCCGTGTATTCGCCGACGCCACGGCATCACTGCCCGACACTTTATGCCCCGCAGCCAACAATAATTTAGCCAAGGCCGACATCGAAACCCCGCCAATACCTACAAAAAAATAACGCACACTTTTATATATGCGTTATTTTTGGTGACTGTTATTGCGTAAAGTTTACAACAAGCCCATTGATTTCGCAACTTTTACGGCACGAGCCAATTCGCGTTGGTGAGCCGCGCACAAACCGGTTTGACGGCGCGGGAAAATCTTGCCACTTTCCGAAACGTATTTTTTCAAACGCGTATCCTTGTAATCAATATACAACGGGCGCTTGGCTTCGTCCTTTTCCATACAGAACGGACAAACCCGACGCTTGGGACGTTGTACGCGTTTTTCTTTGCGTTCTTCACCCGCTTCGGTGGTGTTCTTTTTTTGCGCTTTATTTTCTTGACGGTTCAGTTCTTCAATAACTTCACGAGTCGATAAATTTTCTCCCATATTTACTCCTTTTAATTAGAATGGTAATGAATCATCAGCAATCGGTTTCATTTCCACCGTGTTACTGCTTTGGTCGTAAGTGCTGTCATTGTTTTTACGGTCGCAAAATTCAATGTCGGTAGCGTTAACGTCAACCGCAGTGCGTTTATTGCCTTCTTTGTCTTCGTAATTGCGGATTTGCAGATCGCCCACAATCGCCACTTTGCTGCCTTTCTTAATAAATTTGGCACAGTTTTCGCCTAAGCCACGCCAAGCCGTAATGTTGTAAAAATCAGTTTCTTGGTTACCACCACTGACGCGACGGTTAACCGCAATACCAAATTTGCAAACGCTGGTGCCCGCTGCCCCCACGGTGGACAGTTCCGGGTCGCGGGTTAAATTGCCAACTAAAAATACTTTGTTCATGATTATTCCCCTTCTTTTGTTTCTTTAACTTCTTTCGCTTCCTTGGCTTCTTTTTCTTTCTTGGCCAAGTATTCTTCGCGCGCTTTGGCACGATTGCGTTTGCGGATTACGTCTTGTGCCAACATAATGCCGGTCTTAGCAATAAATAAATGACGAACAATGCCTTCGGTAATGTTCATTAACGCCGTCATCTTCGCCGGTACTTCGGGGGCGGCTTCAAAATTTAATAAGTAGTAAAAGCCGTATTTCTTTTGACCTAATTTTTCAACGGTAGTTTTCGCACCCGCCATTTTTTTGAATTGGTCAACCAACCCTTCGCGTTTTGCTTCGTCCAACTTGGCATCAACAATAATCATACATTCGTACGCTTTCTTGTTTTCCATGTTTACCTCCTTTTATGGTCTAACGCCTGCCCGACCGAAGCCAAGCAGGAAAAAGATATAAATATCATACACCTAATATCCAAATTTTGCAACCATAAAATATTTTGACGTTACGTCGTAGCGACTTTCTTTTGGCGACCGGCAATGAACAGCCAACTGACCGCGCCACCGCCCAGTACCAACACACCACCGGCAATGATGCCAAAGATTAACCACACCGTACCGCTGTTGTCGCCACCGGTGGTTGGTACAACTAAACTGCGCGTTTCCGTGGTGCCACAAATCGTGCAAGTATGTTCTTCCGCAGTGCCGTCGGCGTTGGTTTCCCATTCGCCGTATTGGTGTCCCGTGGCAGGAATAATTTCCGTTGCGGTTTCATGACAACGGGCGCATTGGTGGTGCTGTTCACCCGCCACGGTACAAGTGGCGGCGCTGTCAATTTCCCATGCGCCCCAGTCATGCCCCAGCACCGGTAAAACTTCGACTTGCGTTTCCCCGCAACCGTGTTGGCAATGTAACACACTGCTGCCATCGTGGGTACAATCCGGCTCGGTCACGACCGGCTCCCCTGTCCAATCGTGCCCCGTCGCGGGAATGGCGCGGGTGGCCAAACGCTTACAGACCGTGCAATTTTGCGATTCGACCCCGTCGCGGGTACAAGTTGCCGGCGTAGTAATTTGCCAATCGCCCTCAACGTAAGTGTGTTCACCAGTAGCGGGCACCGGTTCGTCAACATATTTATCGGCACAATATTGGCACTGGTGCGTAGTATACCCTGCTTCCACGCAAGTCGGTGCAGTTACGGTTACTTGGTAATTATGCTCGCGATGCGGAATGCTTTCCGTATAAGTATCCCCGCAAATCGTGCAAGTAAACAATTTTTCGCCGGACTCGGTGCAAGTCGGTTCAAGTGTCACTGCGGCTTGGTAATCGTGTTCGCAAGCGTTAACGTGAAAACTTTGCGTTTTAATCGCGGACGGCAAACCGTTACTGCCGACGGTGTAATAATGCACGTAATAAGTGGTATCTTCGGCTAAGACCATTTGGTTGGCACTACTGGCGACATCGCTTTGCCACGGGGCAACCCAATATTTATTGTCGGCACTAACCGGCGCCCCGACCGTAGTGAAATTACCGCGATAAAATACGGCATTTACTTGGTCGAACAGTCCGTACGTATTATCGGCGTTGCGACGCGCCGGCACCATACTGCGTACTACACCATTTCCACGTTCGGCTTGGAAATAATACAGTTTGTAGTAACAATAGTTGGAATAGTCATTCGGCTTACCATTTTCATCATCTAAGTTCCCCAAACAATACGTTCGTTGTTCGTTTACATCATTACAAGGACGTGACAAAATGGTAGTGTCATCACGAGCTAAAACAATTTTGTCACCGTAAGTATAAGTTTGAACGTATTGTTCTCTACCACCCGTAACCATGTACTCGGTCGCATAATAGCATTCAATCATATCATCTTTATTTACACCCCAGTAACTGCCACCGTTGAAGTAATAACCGTTTAATTGGCGTTTACCCATACTGGTCGTCCATTGCAAGTCCATGGTAAAGGTGGTGGATTGCGTCGCGTCCACGCCCGTATCAATAAAATTTTTTCCTTCAAAATCAATGTAATCAATTTGCGTATAACCCAAGTCCGTCGCCGCGTACAGTGGCGTTTGGGGGTCAAGTGAAATTTGGAAATAAACTGGACCTTGGCTTTTATCCAGTGCCGTGACCACCGTTTGCGGTTGCCCCGTATACTTAACGGTCGTTTGCCCGGATAGAATCGTCAACGGGTCATTACCGGTGGCCGCCGCACTGGGCACCACCAACCCACAAATACAACCAATGATAATCCCTAAGCCCAGTACGGCGGCCACCAAGCCACTGCTAATTAACGTTAAAAAGTGCTTGCTTGCTTGCTTGCTGTTGTATTCTTCATAATAAGTTATTATAGCACATTACGGCGCAAATTACAAGTCTTTTTAGTGGTCTTTGGGCGGTTCAACGGGTTGTGGTGTGGCCGGTTTAATTGGTTCAGGAACGGGTTGTCCCGCTTTCTTGGCCACTTTCGCTAAACGCTTTTGTTCTTTCTTTTCGGCCTTGACTTCGCCCTTAGTTTTGTGTTTAATACTGAAAATCTGGGTCAAATCGGCGTCTTCCAAATCAAAACGTTTTTTGTTGTTGCGCTTCTTTTCTACGCGAGCAGGTAACGCGTCACCGACCACCGGGTTCGCCGGCGTGTCAGTACGTTCGCGAATTTCAATTTGGTTATAAGCAATACTGATATTGTGGCGTTTGAATTCGTTGAAAACCGTTTCGGTTAAATCAAAGTATACTGTCCAGTAATCTTCCCGGTCACACCAGCATCGGGCAGTAAATTGCAAATTGGAATCGCCCAGCGCGTTCAAGCGACAAAACGGCGCGGGATCTAAACGCACCAAACCATTGCTTTTCATGCAGTCCAAGACAATTTTTTTAACTTGTTCGACATCGTTTTCGTAACCGACGTCAAAGGTGAAATTAACCCGACGAGTGTTGTTGCTGTCGAAGTTAGTAACCACGTTGTTTAGCAATGCATTATTTGGTAAGGTAATGCGTTTATTATCAGGCGTTAATAACGTAACGTATAAGAAATTAATTTGCGTAATGGCCCCTTCCACACCATCCACCGCGATATAGTCGCCCTTTTTGAACATTTTACTGCTGACGATAATGATGCCGTTCGCGACGTTGGCAATCGTGTTTTGTAACGCCAAGCCGACCGACAAGAACACCGCCGACAAGGCCGTAACAATACCCGTAATTTCGATGCCCAAGATGCTTAACAATGCGACCACCAGTAACAAATACAGCAAGAATTTAAGAATCGCCATAATGAAGCCGACCGCGATCTGTTCCATTTTCGTGCGGTTCATAATGCGACGGGTAATGTTCAAAACCAACTTAATAACGATAATGCCAATAAACAACACCGCGAAAAAAATTACGATGTTCCACGCGTTCCGCGTAAAGAAATTAACAATGCTGTCCCAAATCTTTTGCCAATTCATAATAGCAATATTTTAACACTGTGCTCCGCACTACGCAACAGTTTTCGTCAAAATCCGCGCGGTTGGTTACTTTTGCACGGGCTCGACTAAACGGTAACTGGCGTCGAGTAAACGTTTAATGTGGTTATAATCGGTACTTTCGTCCAAAATCACGGTCAGCCAATGCCGTTTGTTCATGTGGTAGCCGGCAAAGTAATGGTCACCGTCGATTAAGGCCGGTAACTGCACCGGGTCAATTTTCAAATTGACAATGTCCACAACGCGGTCAGTCGATAAGCCCAGCACGCGTGCCTTGACGTCGAAAACCGCCGCGTACCATTTGTGACTAACCGGGGTCTTGAAAGTACAGTAATGCGGGTATTGCAACCACGGGTATTCGGGCTCGGTGCCGTACTGCTCCGCCAGGTAGTCCAGCACAATTTTGCGACCGCCCGTTGGTGCCGGACGCGGGATTGGTTGGTAAGGTTCCATACGGCCGTTATACCCCGGTGTGCGGAAGTTGTCAATTTCTCACCGATACAGTAATATATAAGTTAAGTATGAAAGTTTTAATTTTGAACGGCAGTCCCCATCCTAACGGCAATACCGCCACCGCCATCAACGAAATGGTAAAAATTTTTCAGGCTAACGACGTCCAAGTCGATATCGTGCAAGTCGGCAACCAGAACTTGCGCGGTTGTATCGCTTGTCGGGCGTGCGCCAAGACCGGTAAGTGCGTATTCGACGACTTGGTCAACGCCACCGCCCCGCAATTTGCCCAAGCCGACGGCGTGGTTTTAGCATCCCCCGTTTATTACGCGTCCGCGAACGGCACGCTGATTTCATTTTTAGACCGTTTATTTTTTAGCGCTAAATTTGATAAAACCATGAAAGTCGGGGCCAGCATCGCCGTCGGGCGCCGGGGTGGCTTAACCGCAACTTACGACGAATTGAACAAGTATTTTGCGATTGCCGGCATGCCGATTGCCTGCGGTCAGTATTGGAACGGCGTGCACGGTCGCGACGCGGGTGAAGCCGCCGGCGACGCGGAAGGATTGCAACAGATGCGCACCTTGGCCAACAATATGGTGTTTTTAATGCGGTCGATTGCATTGGGTAAAGAACGTTACGGCCTGCCCGCTCGCGAACAACCGACGTTCACCAATTTCATTCGTTAACAATCGGCTCAATCCGCAAGCCAACAACGCCGTACTGCTGTTGTTGTTGAGATGGGTAAAATTTTTGCATAGTGTCCAGCAAACGGGCCTTGGTGTAACTGCGGTCGGCCAACACGGCGATGTCAAAATCTTGGAACAATGTTGCAAAATCCGTGTACCGTAAAATGCCCACCACCTTGGCGGTAAATGTTTGAGTTAATTCGGGTTCGCGTAAAAATTTAATCGTATCGCCTAAACGAATTTGTTGCCGTTTTTCATCATACAAGCGATTTTCAATGCGCTTTGTTCCGTGCAGAATATAATCATAAAATTCGGGCTGTAATTTCAAAACGTGTTCCATAAAATCCAGTTTAATTGACTATTGACTTTTTGTAAAACTCAGTTAAATCAAGCACTACAAAATTATTTTGAGCAAGTCATTGCTACCAAGAAAAAGCAGTTAAATATCAAAGCAAATACGTCACAATTAAAAAACACATTTACACCACTACCTGACCTTACTCCCGCTTAGATTTTTTGTCAGCGAACAACCGACGTTCACCAATTTTATTCGTTAACTAACCGTATCCGTAATCGTCAAGGTGCTTACCGTCGTGTGCTTGGGAATCGTCGCCACATCGCTTTTAGTATAGTAATAGGTAAACATCTGCCCGCCGTAACCCGCAAACCGGATAACTTCGCCCGTTGCCCACCGGTTATTATACGGGTCGTAATAACGCACACTGCCCGTACAGACTAAGTAGTCAAAGTTTACTAGACTGTTTAAGTAGTTAAGCAAGGCCTGCAACGTGCTAAACGGCATGGCTTGGTCAGTCCAGATGGTGGCCTTTAACACCAAATTATTGTCGTTAACGCCACCCGTAAGGGTGATTTGGTGGCAATGTGAACCGGGCTTAACCGTGCGTTCTTCCGTATCCTGGCAAACAGTACACGTACGGCTTTCCACGCGTTGGTTGTCCGCCGTTAAACCGGTCATTGTCCACTCGCCGTAACGGTGCCCCAGTGCCGGCAAAATTGCGGTCTGCGTTTCGTCGCAACGGGCGCAACGATTAACAATTTTACCCGCGGTGGTACAAGTGGCCGGAATGTTGGTTACTTCCACCCAATAATCGTGGCCGAGTTTCGGGTAGATGGTAGTAAGCGTATCGTTACAACGGCTACACTTGGTCACCCGCTTACCGTCCGCGGTACAGGTCGCAAGCGTATGTTGTGTTAACTTGTAATCGTGACCTAAGGCGGGCAAAATTATCTCCGTTTTTAGAGCACACTTGAACAAAACGTCTCCATCTTTACCGTCATTAAACCACGAACAGCCCATTACTCGTACCCCACTGGCAATACAAGTGGGTGCGGTGTAATTTAACTGTTCGGTAAACACATGTTCTTTATCATTATTATTATGCTCTTGAAGGTAAATAGTAGTCAACATCGGCGACAATTCCCCACCGTCCGCCGGGTTGTCGTCAGTGTTGTTGACGCCAATTAAGCCAATCGTACCGACCACACCTATTAGAATTATCGTTAATATTAAACAGCCAAATAAAGTTATTTTACGCGTTCGTTCGTTCGTTCGTTCGTTCGTTCGTTCGTTCGTTCGTTCGTTCGTTCGTTCCATCAAAACATTATAACACAAGTAAACCAGCAAGGCAAACGCTTTATTCGCCCGACCATTGGTATCGCGACAAAGCCACGCGACCGTTAGCGTGCAAGGTTACACCTTCGTCAGTGCGCCAAAATAACGTTATCCAAAACCTGGCAAATACTTTCCGCAATCTTAAAAATCTCGGCACGTTCTTCGTCGGTCGCGTCAGTCAATTTTGTCACGGTTGGTTCACCCCAAATACCTTTGGTTTTCGGCCCCAACCACTCGTCGTTGCCCACGTCACGGAATAAACCGGCCAAAATATTCAAGGCCGCCACCTCCGGCTTCGGGCAAATTAAACCTAGCAGTAAA
Organism: uncultured Eubacteriales bacterium; assembly: GCA_948695535.1. Classification (GTDB taxonomy): domain Bacteria; phylum Bacillota; class Clostridia; order Christensenellales; family UBA1242; genus RGIG8050. The sequence continues at coordinate 31,556 of CAPRTS010000009.1, forward strand.
GTTACCAACCAATTAATTGCCGGGTGATAATGGTTAGTCATTGGTGTCAAAGTTACACCCGGGTGTACCACCGCCAAACGCACGTCGGTACGTTCTTTAAACAGTTCCGCCAACGCGTACATCAAGAACCGTTTCGAATTCCCGTAAATCTTGGTTTTCTTACCCACTTTGGTGTAATCAATATCGGCATTATCCAATTTCGCATAGTTATGGGCGATACTGCTGACCGCCACGACTTTGCCGTTAGTCCGCGCCAAAGTCGGTAACAACGCTTTGGTCAAATAATAATGGCTGATAAAATTAACTTGAAACACATTATTATAACCCAGTGAACTTTGGGTTAAGGGCACATTATAAACACCCGCGTTCAAAATCAAGAAATCAATCCGGCGGGGACCAAGTGCCGTAGCTATGTCGTGCACGGCTTGCAGGTCGTTCAAATCCAGTTTGATAATTTCCAAATCGCTGGCCGGAAATTCTTGCATAATCGCGTCTTTAACGGTGTTGGCCTTGTCCAAATCGCAATCCAACATAATCACGTGAGCGTGCAGTTCGGCCAAGTAGCGACACAGTTTACTGCCCAATCCCCCCGCTGCACCGGTCACAACGACCGTACGTCCCGCCAAATCGGCAGTATTATTTTTCAACCACAGTTTAATATCAATTGCCATACTTTTAATTTTACCCCAATTACGACCAATTCGGCAAACTTATTTTGTTTTTTTGGCGCTTAGTGGTGTTTTCGGCAAGGCCACCACCAGCAGTACCGCTGCCACGATCGCGGTTAAGACGTCCGCAATCGGCGCCGACCACATAAAAGCGTCATTATTGATTAGTGGCAACAAAACCGTTAACGGGACAATAAAAATCACGTCACGCAACAGCCCCAGTACAGTGGCGCTGACCGGTTTGCCAATTGCCTGGAAGAAAATCGACAGCGACTTGATTAAGCAGGTCACCAAGATTAGTCCCATATAGATGCGGAACGCATTGACCCCGAACGCAATTTCGGCTGCGGAGTTACCCGACGCCACCGCGTAGCCGAACAACGACAGCAAGAACTCGGGGACGGCTTCGAACAAGACGGTAGCCACCACCCCGACCACCGCGGTGGTAAGCAACACCCGCCACAAAGTGGCTTTAACACGGTCGTATTTTTGCGCTCCGTAATTATAGCCGAGAATTGGTTGTGCACCGGCGGTAACCCCAATGGCAATACTGATGACAATCCCGAAAATCTTGAACGCCACGTTGAAGATACCTTGCGCGTTTTGCACGGTATCGACAAAGTATTGACTGAACACGATGTTGTTAACGACCGAGATAACCACAATACAAAATTGTGTAAAAAAACTGGACACCCCCAGTTTCAAGGACGCCCCGAACGCCCGGAAGTCAGGCAAAAAATCTTTGACTGTCAAACGGAAACTTTTCAGTTTGAACAAATAACCAACTTGCAGTAAACAAGTTACGAGTTGTCCAAGGAAAGTGGCCAAGGCCGCACCAGTCATACCCAAACGCACCACATACATCAAAAGCGGATCCAGAATTATGTTCAAGATCGCTCCCGCGGCCATACTGAACATCGCAAATTTAGGACTGCCGTCCGCGCGCACAATCGGGTTCAAAATACAACCCAAGATAAAGAACGGGAAGCCGGCAATAATCCACGTCGAATACTCCACCGCGTCCGGCAAGAAAATCGCGGCTTTGCCCGACGCTCCGAAAAATTGCAAAATGGGTTTAACAAAGGTGAAACTTAACGCCATTAACACCAGGCTGATGACCAGACCCAGCGTAATACTGGTGCCGACACCTTTGGCGGTACCTTGCGTATTGTTACGCCCTTGGTTAATACTAATTACCGCAGCCGTACCGTCACCGATGCACAACCCAATCGCTAAGGCAATCACCGTCAATGGGTAAACAATACCCGTAGCGGTATTCCCGAACGGCAAATAGCCCGCGTTACCAATAAAGATTTGGTCAACAATGTTGTACAACGCTTGGATCACCAGTGACAGCACGCACGGAATCGCAAACATGCGTAGCAGTTTGCCGACCGGGGCTTCGCCTAAAAATTTGTTGTTGGGTTGAGCCATAATTTCACTCCTTAATAAACAAAGAACCAACGTTTGCTCGACGCTGGTTCTAGTGGTTTACGCGTAGCGAAATATTGATTTTGTTATGGTTAATGTACCAAATTATTGCCCGTTTGGTCAAGCATTTTTGGCAATTTTACGCCGTGGCGACTTTCTTTTGCCGGCCGGCGATGAACAGCCAACTGACCGCACCACCGCCCAGCACCAATACCCCACCGGCGATAATACCAAAGATTAACCACACCGTACCGCTGTTGTCGCCACCATGATTGGTGGTGCCAGTGGTCGGGGTTAAGGCCGGTAAAGTTTGTTGTTCGGTAGCACCACACAGCGAACACTCCCGTTCTGCGGTGCCGGTTAAGCCGACGGCCGGTTCCTTGGTCGTGTGCCAATCGCCCCACTCGTGCGTTAACGCCGGGACAATATTATCCCGTTTGGTGGCCGTACAACCGTCGTTAGTACATTTATATTCGGTATAACCTTCGTGACCGCAGGTGGCGTCGATAACTTGGTTTACCACGTAATGGTGTAATTCATCGTTGGCCGGGACGTTTTGCGTTTCAGTATGACTACACACGGTACAGGTACGACGCAATTCGCCGTCGGTAACGCAGGTGTTTTCCGTAACCGTTTCCCATTCACCGAACGTGTGGTCAATGATTGGCGTTGCGTTATATCTTTCACGGGCGAATTCTTGGCCGTTAATCGACCACCAACTTTCGGTGTAACCACCGGCCTTACAGGTGGCCGCGATGGTTTCGGTTTTATATTGGGCGGTTACGTCGTTTAACACAAAGGCGGGGGCATACGCAAACCAAGGATAAGTTGTATTAACCAACGTGGTCGAATAGGCGTTACCCGCACCATCAATCAAACTGCCACCGTTGCCGTTAACGGTACTGCTGCGCAAAAGACAAATCGCTCCCGAATTACCGTCGACATTAAGCCCGTACGGCCCACGGTCTTCCGTCGCCGTCGCCCGCCCCAAATCGGTGCACGGGCGCGCTCGTTCAGCATCGGTTAGATAAAAAGTATGCATTTCGCTAACGCTCGGCAACCAAACGCTGTCCACGCTTAAACTGCCGGCTTGGTCATCACTGCCAATGGTGGCGTAGTGCGTGATGGCTTTGGCGTAACCCGTAAGTCCCGCATTGACATTAAAACTATTTTGTAAAAAAGTCCGTACGGCGCTCTGCGACCAATCGACCGAGCCAATGGCCATGGAACCCAAGGCGTTTTGCGCCACTGCCACCACTTTACCGTTAGTGGTGAACAAATCAAACTTGATGGGTTCAACCTTAAAGAAGTAAGTCTCACCGTTGACGATAGTCGTGCCGTCGCTTAACTTGATGGTTCCGGTCAAACCACTGATACCAAAAGCCCGTTGCGCCGCCGGCAATTTGGCGACCTTAGATTTGCCGTCCGCCAACAAATATTCAACTAACTCAACTTTGCTCCCTTCCACGTAAGTCGTATATTTTTTGCCGGTCGCAGTTAAGGGCGTTTTTATATAATCTTTGTTACGTGCATCGCCCACGTACGTTTGCGGATACTCGCCCAATTCAATCGTGCCAATCTTTTCCGCATTCGCAATAATAAACACGTCATCGGTGGCCGCCGCACTGGGCACCACCAACCCACAAATACAACCGATAATAATCCCTAAGCCCAGTACGGCGGCCACTA
>CAPRTS010000010.1 GCA_948695535.1 uncultured Eubacteriales bacterium
GCAGACCGCAATCTTGCCGGCACTGGGGCACCGTTACGGCGAGTGGACAATGACCGGCCAAACGGCCGACAACCAACGGGTAGAAAGCCGTACGTGTACTGTTTGTCAGGATACGGAAGAACGCACGGTTAAGTCCGGTTCACATTGTCACCAAATCACCCTTACGGGTGGCATTAACGACAATAATTTGGTGTTAAAGGCCACCATCTGGACTGACCATGGCACGCCGTTTAGCACGGTGCAGGCCTTGCTTAACTACTTAAACAGTCTAGTAAACTTTGACTACTTAGTCTGTACGGGCAGTGTGCGTTATTACGACCCGTATAATAACCGGTGGGCAACGGGCGAAGTTATCCGGTTTGCGGGTTACGGCGGGCAGATGTTTACCTATTACTATACTAAAAGCGATGTGGCGACGATCCCCAAGCACACGACGGTAAGCACTTTGACGATTACCGATACGGTGGTTTAAGGCTAGTGTTTGCGAGTAGGTAAGTAATGTGTTATATTGAACTATGGATAAGAAAAAAGTGGTGCTTACCGGCGAGGACGCTGTGCGTCAGTCACATGATAAAACGCCAAAGGTTGCTTTAACAGGCGAGGACGCTTCGCGTCAATCTCCCGCCAAAACGATGAAAATCGTTTTAACGGGAGATCGTCCCAGTGGTAATTTGCACATTGGTCACTACGTTGGCAGTTTGGCAACGCGGTTACAATTGCAAGGGGATCCCAATTACGAAATCTACATTTTAATCGCGGATTTACAAGCGTTAACCGATAACGCACACCAACCGGCGAAAGTTAAAAACGCCGTTATGGAATTGATGCTGGATTATTTAGCGGTGGGGCTGGATCCTCAGCGGGTGCATTTTGTATTGCAAAGTGCGGTACCGGCTTTGACGGAATTACCCATGTATTATATGAACTTAGTCAGCCAAGCCCGTTTGGAACGTAACCCCACGGTAAAGAACGAAATTAAAAGCAAAGGCTTTCATAAAGACGTGCCGGTCGGTTTTGTTAATTATCCCATTTCGCAAGCCGCGGACATTACGGCTTTTGGTGCGTCGGTGGTACCAGTCGGTGCTGACCAAGCACCCATGTTGGAGCAGACCCGGGAAATTGTGCACACGTTTAACCAGTTGTACGGGGAAACTTTGGTGATGCCAACGGCGTTGTTACCAACTAAGGCTTGTTGTCGGTTGGTGGGGGTTGATGGTAACGGTAAAATGAGTAAAAGTTTAGGCAACTGCATCTATTTAAAAGATGACGCGACGACGGTGGCACAAAAAGTATGGCAAATGTATACCGATCCTAATCACGTTAAAATTACTGACCCAGGGCAAGTTGAAGGTAACGTGGTGTTCATGTATTTAGATGCGTTTTATTCCGACCAAAAGCACTTGGCGGAACTGAAAGACCAGTACCGGCGGGGGGGCTTGGGTGATGTGGCGTTAAAAAAGTTACTGACGGCAACGTTGAACAACTTATTGGCGCCGATGCGGGAACGACGGGCATATTATGAACAGCACCGTGATGAAGTGTTAGGCTACTTACGTGCCGGGACGCAACACGCCATTAACATCACCAACCAAACTGTGCAGCGGGTACGTAACGCGATTGGAATTTTTCAATTATGAAACCAACAGAAAGTAAAACAGTCGCGGAAAACCGTAAAGCGCGTTATGATTATTATTTGCGCGAAGAAATAGTTGCCGGTTTGGCTTTGGCGGGGTGGGAGGTTAAATCGGCCAAGGCGGGCAACGTATCGTTAGCGGAAAGTTTTATCCAACTGACTCCTGGCCGTTACGAAGTGTGGTTAAAAAACGCGTACTTTGCCCCCTATAAGCAAGGTGACGTTCGCGAACAAAACACGCGTCGCAATCGCAAACTGTTATTGCATCGCAGTGAAATTCAAAAACTGGCCAAGGCGTGTTTACAAAAGGGCAGTACCCTTGTCCCGTTACGACTTTTTGTCGATGTGCACGGTCGTTTGAAGTTAGTAATTGCGGTGGCGGTAGGCAAGCACGCTTATGATAAAAAAGCAGTTATTAAGCAGCGTGATATTGCGCGCGAAGTGCAGAGAATTTTGTCGTAAATGATACCTTGCATTTTTTAAGTAATTGTGTATAATAAAGGTATGGAAGTTTTAGACCAAGTTTTACCTTACGTTAACATCGCGCTTTTAGTAATTCTGGGCTTGTTTGTTTTGTTTGGCGTTTTGTACGGTTTGGGGCGCGGGGCTAAACGTAGTTTAATTCGCTTGGTCACTGTGGTTGGCTTTTTATTGCTGGCTTTTTTCTTGACGCCGTTAACCGCGAATTGGCTTTTCCATTTGCCGATCAACATTGCGGGACATACTCCGTCGGGTTGGGTCGATGAGTTAGTTTTGCAATTACAGAACAGCAACACGGTGCAATATTTGGCACCAGTGATTCCTTACGCCAGTGAGTTCGCGTTGGCGTTAGCGTTAGCCATAATTAACATTGTCTTGTTTTTGGTTATCTATATCTTAATTAAGCCATTATCGTGGGTTGTGTACGCGATTATAGTTAAGTTTGCCGCCCCCAAAAAAGATGCTGACGGCAACAAAGTAAAAAAACACGCTTGGGCGGGGGCACTGGTCGGTTTGGTGCAGGGACTGGTCTTATTCTTCTTTTTCATGTTGCCGTTTAACGGCTTGTTGGGAGTTGTGAACCAAGCGGCGACTTACCGACCGGATAATGGCGGAGCGGCGGGACAAACCCAAGCTCTTTACGCGGCGGCCGCGACGGACGGTGATGATAATGAAGTTGATGTGTTGGCGGTTACCCGGCAAGTAAACGACGCAACAGCGATTTACACGAATATTTTGCGTTACACAGGTATGGAATTTTTAACCAAGCACGCGTTTAATTACGAAACGATGGCGCGTTTGGATAACGGCACGACCATTCTTATTCGTGATGATATTGTCACTGCGATGGAATTGGTCAGTGACGTAAGGGCTTTCCAAACGGTAATTGACCGCGTGGAAAATGCCCAGCAAGACACGGGCGATATTTGGTTGGCTTTGCAAGTGATTACGCCCAAAGATTACGAGTCTGCCCGTAACTTAGTGAACAAATTCTGTTCGTTTAACTTGCTGAAAATCGGGGACGTGATTATTGGCGACTTGGACAAAATTATGCAAGAGAACTTTGGGGAAGACGTTAAGTTGGAAAATTCCAATGTTTACCGTGACAGTGGTTACGGTGTGATTGCCGAAATGTGTGCCAATGCGGAACACCGTGATGAATTTGTGGCCGGGTTAAGTGCGATGGTTAAGTACTTGGCTAAGCAAAAACTGGACATGGTCAAAAACGATGCCTTGAATGTAATTGGCATTATGGAAAAAATGTACACCCACACTATGGTTACCGCCGATGGTGCACAACCGCTAGCGGTGGCTTTGACCCGACCGGAATTAACCCCAGAAGAACAAATCGACCGTTGGTTAGCGAACGTTTACGATAAGGAAGGTAAATTGATCGCGAATACCACCACTATTGACGTGGTGTTCGATAGTTTCTTATCCTTATCGACGGTGCAAATGTTAGGTGCCGAAGGGGCGGAGAACTTTATTTTGTACAGTAACTATTTTGACAATTTGGCCAGTGAAGGTGTCGATGGCCTGACTGAATTTACCTACACTTTTGCCAGCGGTTTCTTCGGTAAACAAGCCTTGTTGCCGGCCAAAGATGACCAACCGGCGGGTCATTGGTACCGTTTGAAGGATACGATTAAGAGTGCCTTACACGTGGTACGTGACCATTACCACATTATGGATGAATTGAATGCAACTATTGATGAACTGAAAATCAAACAAAGCGACGCTGACGAAAACGTGTTGATGATCCAAGCCATCGTGCGTTATATCGCCCGTTTAGATGAAAACGAAATCAACAACTTGGCGGTTGGTTTGCACCAAACGGTCTTTGCCTTTTCCGAAGTTACGGATTTCTTGGCTAAGCAAATTCCTCATTTGCAGTTGGGTGAATTTAGCGAAATCTTTACCACTTTATTAGCCACCAAAGACGTAGCCGTTTGGCAATCAACCTTGAAGGGCTTGAAGGATACCATGTTTATGCTGGACCAAGCCAGTGAAGTAATCCAAAAGGTTACCGACTTGATCAGTCAACCCGAAGTGGTGGTGGAAGACATCTTGACAGCCATCGTTGGTGACGGTACTGCCGAAAACCCTGGTTTGTCCGCAGAACAGGTTACCGACATCGTTTACGAAGTGTTGAAAATTGACAGCGTCGGTGAAGCCTTGAATGACGCTTTGCAAAATCTCGACTTGGGTGAGTTTGGTAAACAACCGGAAATCCAAGCCAAAGTTGCCGACTTACAGGCCTACTTGCAGGATTTTGATGCCACTGCGGCCGACAAAACTAAATTACAACCGATTGTGGACGGCTTGTGGAGTGAATTACAAACACTGATTAAAGAACGACCACAAACGGTAAACGCAGATAATGCGGCGCAGGCGGCGTAATGATTGGTTTAATACGTGGGGGAAGCGTTTACGTAACTTTAACGTTATTTGTCTTTTACGTTATTGCGGTTTTGTCGGCGCTAATTTTGCACGAATTGGCGCACGGATTGGTCGCCTATTGGTGTGGTGATCCGTCGGCGAAGTATGCAGGGCGGTTAAGTTTGAATCCGTTCAAGCACTTAGACCCCTTGGGTACGTTATCTTTTTTGTTGTTCGGTTTTGGTTGGACCATTCCTGTGCCGATTAACCCCAATAATTTTCGCCACCCACGGCGCGACAGTTTTTTGGTGTCGATTGCGGGGATTGTGACTAACTTGTTGCTGGCGTTCATCGCGTCGTTCTTTTATGTTTTGCTGGCCATTAACGGGTCAATTTGGGCATTTTTGTTCCAATACATGTTGCTGATTAACTTAGTGTTCGCGGTGTTCAATTTATTACCGTTGGCGCCTTTGGACGGGTTTAACTTAATTGCTTCGCTGGCCCCCAATAGTGGTTACGTGCGCTTTTTGAACCAAAACCGTTTGTTAGCTATGGTTATTTTACTGGTAATCATTTACTTTACTGATTTGTTAGGTTATGCCCAAGAATGGTTGTGTAACTTATTTATTGACTTTTGGTGCTTGATTCTATAAATTAAAAGTAATGGGGTTAATCCAGCGTGCCAGCAAGGAAGTTAAATTACATCTCGCCGATTTTGACGGCCCGATTGATTTATTATTGCAGTTAGTGCGTGACCATAAATTAGACATTAAAACCGTGCGGCTGGGCGACATGACGGCTCAGTATTTATCGTACTTGACCGAATTGCCGGCCTTGGATTTGGATATTGCCAGTGAGTTTATTGAAGTCGGTGCCATCCTGGTCGAAATTAAAAGTAAACAAATTTTGCCCCGTCCCGAAACCGAACAACCGGCCTTGATTGACGAAGAAGAACAGTTGCGCCAACGACTGGCGGAATACGAATTGTTCAAAAACGCCAGTGAAGAATTGAAAGCCTTAGAAAACGTGGATCGTTTCTATCGCGAACCGGCCGTTGCCAAAGTTACTACCGAGTGGAAAATGGACGGCGTGACCTTTGAAGACTTGACCAACGCGTTCACGGCACTGTTAGCGAAAGTGGGGCAAAACGCCGCGAAAATTGAAAAGACCACAATAAAACTTGACAGATTTACCGTAGCCGATAAAATTAAAGATGTAGTGGGTCGTTTACGAACGGTTAACCACTTGCGTTTCAGTCAGTTATTTGCAGAGGACCGTACCCGCAGTGAACTGATTAACACTTTCTTGGCAGTGTTAGAATTATTGAAACGGCAGTTGATTGCTTGTCGTCAAGACCAAGACTTTGGCGAGATTGAAATTGTAAAAGGGGGTGCCTATGGCGACGGAAATATTGACCTTACCGACAGCGAATTCCGCAACTAAGCCAAAAACTGTGGCGCGCAGTCGCGTGCAAGAATTGGCGTCCCAAATGGCGGCGATTTTGTTCGCTTGCGGGGAAGGTTTGTCAATTGATATTTTTTGCCAAAAGTTGGGTGTGTCCAAAGCCGAAGCCGAAGCCGCGTTGCAATTCGTGGCCGCCGAGTACAGTGGCGACAGTGGTATTCATTTAATTAAGTACCGTAACCAATACCAATTTTCGACCAATCCCGCTTACGCGAATGAAGTGGCGTTAGTGTTGAACCCGTTGCGTGAACGTAATTTAACCCGCGCGGCCTTGGAAACTTTGGCGGTAGTGGCCTACAAACAACCGGTGACCCGTTTGGAAATTGACCAAATCCGGGGCGTTGGTAGTGATTACGCTCTGCAAATACTGACGCAAAGTAACTTGGTTGAAATCGTGGGTCGTAAAGAAGTGTTGGGGCGCCCGTTATTGTACGGTACGACCGACGGTTTTTTGAAACGGTTTGGTTTGACCGATCTAGACAACTTACCAAACTACGAAACCTTACTGGAACAAATTAAAACCATTCACGCTGCCGAACCCGATGCTGTCAGCCTGTACGACAGCAACCGTGACCAATAATATGGCTAACGTTAAACATAAACTGATTTATTTAACGACTAATTTGCACAAAGTTGCCGAGGCTAACCGCTTTTTGCGGGGAAAATACGGCATTGACTTGGTAATCGTGCCACCAGACTTTATAATTCCCGAGATTCAAGCCAAAACTTGCGCCGAAGTTGCCAGTTTCAGTGCTAAATACGCTACTGAAAAATTAGGTTGTCCGGTCTTAAAATCCGACAGCGGTCTCTATCTCGATGCGTTAGGTGGTTTGCCTGGCCCTTATAATGCTTATTTTGACCAACAAATTGGCGTCGAAAAATTTTTGACGCTGTTAAAAGACGAAACTAATCGCCGCGCGCGGTTGGAACATTGTTTCGCTTATTGCGAGCCAGGACAAGAACCCGTAGTCTTTTCCGGTGGTAGTACCGGAACTATCGCGCGGGAAAGTCGGGGAACTTTGGGACGTTGGCATTCAAAATTTTATATTCCTGATGGCGAAACCAAAACTTTGTCCGAGTTGCAAGCCGAAAATTATGCTAAGGAAGCAACTTACTGGGGTACGGCTTTGGACGATTTTGCCCGCTGGTACCAAGCCAAAATGACAACCGGTCAGGCATCGCCAACCGCGGAGCAATGAGGTATGGTCGGCCGCCGACTTTTGCGGTTCAACGTTTGCCTAAATCGGTGGGGCAGTATATACTGTTGACGTAACGTCAGCGTGGCGGAATGGCATACGCGCTGGTCTTAGGAACCAGTTTTTGCAGGTTCAAGTCCTGTCGCTGACACCAAGGAGGAGTATGAAAAAACGTAAGGTAATGATTATTACCGCCGACCACGTGGGTACGGAACACCAAGCCACCGCCAACACATTGGCAGAACAGTTACAAAGTCGGGGCTACTTAACCCGGCAAGTTAAGATTAGTACGCTGCTGGGTAAACTGGGACGTAAAATGGCAGCGGGTTACGTACCCTTTACCAGACGCCACCCGTGGTTGGGTAAAATGTTGTTCGGTTTTACGCAGACCGCTACGCGCTTTACGCATTGGGTAGTTTATTGTTTAGCACATAAAGCTTTGTTAACCGAAATTAAATTTTATAAACCAGACTTGATTATTTCTCTGCACGGTAATTTTACCAAAGTGGTGTCCAAAGTTCTGCGGCAAGCCGACCTGAAAATTCCGTTCATGATTGACGTGTTGGACTTGGTAAACCCGCCCCAAGTTTGGTACGATCCGGACGCGACGCTGACTTGGGTACCCACAGATGCGGTGAAAGAACAAGGCGAGTGGGCGGGGTTAGACGCCAAGCGCTTAGCCGTGGTGGGGTTTCCGGCTGATGGCAGAATTGTGGTACCAACCGCACCGAAAACGGTGGCCAGTCCGTTGCCGATTTTAATGGTGGACCCAGCGATATCAGTTGGCAACGGTGTGGACATGGTACGCGAAGTGGCGGAAATTCCAGATACGCAACTGACGGTAATCTGTGGTCAAAACGAACGCTTGTATAAAAAGTTACTGGCGTTGCAACAAAACGGGGCACTGTCGGGCGTGATGCTTTACGGGGCGGTTGATAACTGGCAGGATTTTTTGGCAAACAGCCAAATTTTAATGACCCAATCGCGACCCCAATATTTAGTGGCGGGCAGTCGCAGCGGGACGGCGGTGGTGGTAACGGGTCATCTGCCGTGGGGTGAAGCCGAAAATTACCAATACGTTACTCAAAATGGTTTCGGCTTCAATTGTGAAAATCCCGCACAAATCAAAGAACAACTGACCGAATTTATCAACAGCCACCAATTAGAGCAGTGCTTGGCCCGTACTTTATTTGCGGATAACAATGACAGCATAAAACTTATTGCCGACCAAATTGATCAGTACTTAGGCAACACCGACGCCACGAAAAAAGTTGTAAAATAAAGTTGACACATTATGCTTTCTATTGCATAATTAAAGCACTTGTAAAAAAAGGAGAAAATTAGAAATGGCAGAAAAAGAAAAATTTGACAGGAGTAAAACCCACTGCAACATTGGTACTATCGGTCACGTTGACCATGGTAAAACCACTTTGACGGCGGCGATTTGTACGACCTTGGCTTTGGACGGTAACGCCAAAGCGGCGCGTTACGACGAAATCGATAAGGCGCCCGAAGAAAAGGCACGGGGAATCACGATTAACACTTCGCACGTGGAATACCAAACCGCGAAGCGTCACTACGCGCACGTTGACTGCCCCGGTCACGCAGACTACGTTAAGAACATGATTACTGGTGCGGCGCAAATGGACGGTGCGATTTTGGTGGTGGCGGCTACCGACGGCCCGATGCCGCAAACGCGCGAACACATCTTGTTGGCTCGTCAGGTTGGCGTTCCTTACATCGTTGTGTTCATGAACAAATGCGATTTGGCGGACGACCCCGAATTGCAAGACTTGGTGGAAATGGAAATCCGTGACTTGTTAACCAAAAATGGCTTCCCGGGCGACAAGACCCCGATTATTAAGGGTTCGGCGGCGAAGGCTTTGGCGGCTGCACAAGCGGGTAACCGTCAATCACCGGATTTGAAGTGCATCGACGAATTGATGGCCGCTATTGACAGCTATATTCCTGATCCCAAACGCGATACTGATAAACCGTTCTTGATGCCGGTTGAAGACGTATTCACGATTACTGGTCGTGGTACCGTGGCTACGGGTCGTGTTGAACGTGGTCAATGTAAAATTGGTGACGTGGTTGAAATTGTTGGCTTAGGTGCGAACAAGACCACCACGATTACGGGTATTGAAATGTTCCGCAAATCGTTGGATTCGGCGATGGCGGGTGATAACGCGGGCTTGTTACTGCGCGGTATTGAACGTAAAGATATCGAACGTGGTCAAGTTTTGGCTGCTCCGAAATCGATTACGCCGCACACCGAATTTACTGCCGAAGTTTACGTCTTGAAGAAAGAAGAAGGTGGCCGTCATACTCCGTTCTTTAACGGCTATCGTCCGCAATTCTACTTCCGTACTACCGACGTTACCGGTGTTATTGAATTGCCGAAAGGTGTTGAAATGGTTATGCCCGGCGATAATATCTCGATGAGCGTTAAATTGATTGCGCCAATCGCGATTGAACAAGGTTTACGTTTCGCAATTCGTGAAGGTGGACACACCGTTGGTTCGGGTGTCGTAGCCAGCATCATCAAATAAGCGAGGGTTAAAACGCTATTAAAAAACGGGTGTATGCCCGTTTTTTTGTGTTATGCTAGGTTGTGTGCTGATTTAATGTTCGCGCGCTTGCATAAAGTAATTAACGCTGTCGGACAAAATGGTGGTGCCCAAGGCACGAATTGAGGAATAGTCTTTAACGATCTTTTGCAGTAATTCTTGGTAGAGATTGTTGCGTTTGATGTACTCGCCAACCAAATTAAACAGCATATAACCTTGGTACGAACCGTCGGGTGGGTTGATTTTAGTAATATCGTCTAACTGGTTCAGGTCAAAATTTTTCATCTTAGTTAATTGTCGCGCAATTTGGGGAAAATCGTACAGTGCGTAACTAAACTCTTCTTTTTCTAAGGCGCAAGCAAAACTTTCGTCCAACCAACGCACTCGGGGGTAGTCATATTTTTGATAAATATATTGCTTAAAGAACAAGTGCAACAATTCGTGGGACAGTGCGGTTTTGCGTTTAAGTAACTGTCGTTCATCTTTAAGGTCAAGTAAAATTTGAATTTCGTTGTGATAAAAGCAACCTTTTGCCCACGGTGGTGGTTCGTGACCATCAGCAATTTTTTTGATATAATTAACAAAAGATTGACGAGTGGTAAAAAAAATAACTTTTAAGCGGGCAAGTTCTGGTGCGGAGGTGTTAAAAATTTTACAGTATAATTGGCGTTTTTGTTTGGCCAGGGTAACGCTTGTCAAAACATAATTCTGCATTGTTGAGGGGTAGGTAATATGGAAATGTTCGTCAATATAAACCATTGTTCTTTCATAAAGTAGGCGGAAAGTGATAAAAAGTCAAGACTTTGAACTATCACTTGGGATGCGTGCAAAAATTAGTGACGCTACCCAAGGGCATGTGTTATAATGATTTATGAAGAAAAAAATCGTGTTTGATTGTTTAGGTGGGGATAACGGTTTGCCGGCGATGTTGGCGGGGGCGGTAACCGCCTTACAAAAGCACCCTAACTTGCAAATGGTCTTGGTCGGCGACGCGACAGTGATTAAACCGGCGGTAGCACCTTTTGGCGACCGGGTCGAAGTAATTGACACCAAAACTAATATTGCCATGGACGAACACCCCACCCAAGCCATTCGCAACAAACCGCACAGCAGTTTGGTGCTGGGTTTGGAACAATTAAAAAACCGTGAAGATTGTGGGGCGTTTTTGTCGGCTGGCTCTACGGGTGCCGTGTTAACGGGCGGTTTTATGAAGGTGGGCCGTATTGAAGGGGTCAGTCGTCCGGCGATGTGTCCTTACTTGCCGACGGCGGTCGATGATAAGACCTTTATGCTGATTGACTGTGGAGCCAACATGGATTGCACGCCGGTTAACTTGGTGCATTTTGCGCTAATGGCCAACGAATACCAAAAGAAATGCGGTATTGCTCAACCCCGAGTAGCATTATTGAATGTTGGTACCGAAGCCGCCAAGGGCAACGAAGTAGTAAAGCAAACGCACGCTTTGTTGGCCAAGTTGCACGATAAAAAATTGCTTAATTTTGTGGGCAATATCGAAGCTGATCAAGTGTTCAAAGCCGAAGCCGACATCGTGGTGACCGACGGTTTCTGGGGCAACGTGTTGTTAAAATCAGTAGAGGGTACGGTCAAGTTTGTTTTCAAAGCCGTTAAAAATATTATGACGCAAACCTTGTGGACAAAAATTGGGGCGTTACTGATTGGTGGTAAATTAAAGGCGTTCAAACGGGCGAAGATTGACAAGCAAGCCGCCAGTATCTTTATTGGCTTGAAAAAACCGGTGATTAAAATGCATGGTAATGCGGACAGCGGTAAGGTAACCGCCGCGATTGAATACGCGATGAGTGTGGCGGACTTAGATCTGGCCAAATATATTACCAAAGCGCTGGCCAAAGCTGAACCGATTTTGGCGGAAGAACCGCATGCCTAAGCCGCGGTTATTGCTGGCAGCATGTTGTGGCCCGTGCGCCACGGTGGCGGTAGAACGACTGTCGCCCGATTATGACGTTACCTGTTTGTTCTTTGGCAACAATTTGGATAGTAAAGCAGAATTTGATCGGCGTTTGGCGGGGTTGTACAAATTAACTGATAAAGTGATTGTCCACCCGTATGACCACAACGGCTGGGAAGTGGAAAACTGCGCGCGGTGTTTTACGTTGCGTTTGCAAAATGCGTTAGACTACGTAGAAAAATTGGGTTTTGATTATTTCGCGACTTCTTTGACGACCAGTCCGCACAAAGATGCTAAGTTGATTAACCAAATTGGTGCCAGCCTTAGTCCTAAATACGTACCAACCGATTTTAAGAAAAAAGACGGTTTCAAACGTAGTGTTGAATTATCTAAGCAATTAGGAATGTATAGACAAAATTATTGTGGGTGTGTAAAATCATAGTATGAACTTGACGGCGGGTATTTGTCCTAAGTGCCAAGAATATCTGTTGCTGAAAAGTAACGTGCCGTTTTTGGTTTGTCCACTGTGTGGCGCATCAATCTCTAATCACGAAGCCACAACCTTGTTGGACAAGCGTTGTTGCGATGCGTCACAAATGAATAATATCACCGCCGATTGCATCGCTTTGGAAGCCAAATACGGACCCGATCTACCATGGCTGATTTTAAGCCGGGTGGTGGCCAATTTTCCACACTTGGAAAGCCCCGCGTACTTATTGACTAAGTTATCGGGTTTCGCTCCGTCCGCCGTGTGGGAGTACTTAAAACGGTTTGCTAACCTTAAAAGCCAACCCGAAAATGTCCCGTGGGCGGAAGATTTTTTGGACACTTGTTTAACTTACCGGAATATGGAATTCGCCGACTTGTTCGCCGCCTATATTGAAAATAAGGTGCGTTCCGCCAAGCAAGATGATTACCGTAAAAAGTTGGCGGAACTGCGGGAAGAGTACACCTACAAGGCCAATAATCCTCTGTCAACGAAACTGCTACTGCTTTTATATTACGCTTCGGCAGTCCTTAATGTGTTGCTGTTTCCGGCCTTTATGTTGTTATCCGGGTGGTTGGCACCGCTAGTGGGCATGTATTACGCAATCAATATTGCGCTCAGCATTTTAGTCGTTTGTGGTGAAGTCGGTTTATTGTTTTGGCACAATCGCGTGTTTGGTAACCGCCTAAATATGTCACAACCCGAACGTTTAGCGATGGTGGTTTTTATGGCGTCGATGGTCTTTGCGATTGGTGCGTCGATTATGGGTAGCATCTGGAAAATTACTTTATGAAGACACAGACTTTTATTGTTAGTAAACCAATGACCGTTACCGCCGCCGTTAAGGCCAATTTGTTGGGGGCAGGGTTCGTCTTTGTGCGTAACTGCTTAAAAAATAAAGATGTCAAAGTCAACGGTGTGCGGGTTAACCGGGACGTGATGTTGCGGGTAGGGGATACCGTACAAATTTATTACCCCGACGGTGCCTTAAAAACATGGCAACCTTATCGCCTGCTTTGGCAAGATGCTAACGTGGCGGTAGTTTTCAAAGAACGCGGGATTGAAACCAGTAGTGATACCAGCCAAAATACTTTGGAACGTTTACTGGGGTATATTGCGGTGCATCGTTTGGACGTGAACACCGAAGGTCTGGTCGTCTTCGCCAAGCACAAAGCCGCGGCTGACGCGTTGAACGACGCCTTTGCCAATGGGCAAGTGCAAAAGACTTACCAAGCGTTATGTTTTGGTAAACTGCAAAAATCACCCGTAACGTTAACTGGTTATTTATTAAAGGATAAAGACGCGGGGCAAGTTATGATTAGCAAAGAAAAACAACCAGGGGCGTTACCCATCAAAACCGTGGTAACGGAATTGCGACCAAAAGGGGATTTTACGTTGCTGCAAATCCAGCCGTTGACGGGACGCACACACCAAATTCGCGCCCACTTGGCCAGCATTGGTTTGTATATTGTTGGTGACGGGAAATACGGCAACGCGGCCTTAAACCGACTGTATCACCAAGACAAACAATGTTTGTGCGCGACCCAGATTAAATTTGCTTTCACCCCTGATTCTTTGTTATACTACCTTCATGGCCGAGAATTTACCGCCGAACCAACCTTCTGGTGAGAAACCACGTTTCGTGCATTTGCACGTGCATACCGAATACAGTCTGTTGGACGGGGCGGCACGTATTTCTAAGTTAGTCAAAATTGCCAAAGCCGAGAATGCGGGCGCTTGTGCGATTACCGACCACGGTAACATGTACGGTGCTTATAAGTTTTACCAAGCCTGTAAGAACGTAGGTATTAAGCCGATTCTCGGTTGCGAAATTTATATTGTCGATAACATGGATTTGAAAGAACCAAGTGAACACCGAGCACACATGATTTTGCTGTGTAAAAACAATACGGGTTATTACAACTTGTGCAAAATCAACACGGCGGCGTGGACACGTGGTTTTTATTATAAACCGCGCATTGATTACGAGTTCTTGCAAGCCCACCATGAAGGCTTGATTTGCTTGTCGGCGTGCTTGGCCGGGCATATTCCGCACTACTTAATCTTAGATCAGTACGACGAAGCTAAAAAGTATGCGTTACGTTTGCAACAAATGTTTGGCGAGGATTTTTATTTGGAAGTGCAAGACCACGGCATCGCCTTGCAGAAAAAAGTCAACCAGGGTTTGATCAAATTGGCGAAGGAGTTAGGCATCGAATTAGTAGCCACCAACGATATTCATTATCTTTACCACGATGACGCGGCTATGCAAGATGCGTTAATGTGTATCGCCACGCAAAGTAAGGTTAACGAGCGCGACCGTATGCGTTTTGAAACCGACCAATTTTATTACAAGACCGTCGAAGAAATGTCCGCGATTTTCCCGGACTTGCCACAGGCCATTACCAACACCGGAGTAATCGCCGACAAGTGCGATTGCAACCCGTTCGCTAAGGCGGACTTGATTCCCGCGTTTACCAGTCCCACCGGCGAAGACAACGTGGCCTATTTCAAACGCTTGGCCGAAGCCGGCTTAAAACGACTGTACGGCGAAATTACGCCCGAAATTCAAGCCCGTTACGAAAAAGAATTTCACGTTATCCACAGTCAAGGTTTTATTGATTACTACCTAATCGTGGCGGATTTTATGCGCTTTGCTCGCGAGAACGACATTCCCATTGGCCCGGGGCGGGGCTCGGGTGCGGGTTCGATTTTGGCGTACGCGTTGGGCATTACCAAACTGGATCCGTTAAAGTACAACTTGCTGTTTGAACGGTTCTTGAATTTGGAACGCCGCAGTATGCCCGACTTTGATTTGGACTTCTGCTGTAAACGCCGCGGCGAAGTTATCGACTACGTCATTGAAAAGTACGGCCGTGATAACGTTTGCCAGATCGTTACTTTCGGTACCATGGCGGCGAAAGCAGCGATTAAAGATATTGCGCGCGTGTTTGATATGCCGTACGCCGAAGTCGAAAAAATTACCAAGCCGATTGAAATTAACCAGAAACAAAAGCCACCTTATTTGGAATACATTTTCGGCTTGAAAGACCTGTCCAAAATCGAAGACCCCGAAAAGCAAGCCAAAGAAAAAGCCAAGTACGACGACCTTTACAAGCCCGAATTGGCCGAACTGTACCGTAACGACCCGCAAGTCAAAAAGATTGTCGACATGGCCATTAAAGTGGAAGGCTTCCCGCGTAACTGCTCGGTGCACGCGGCCGGGGTGGTAATTTGTAAGGAGATTGTGGGTAACGTTTGTCCGTTGGCGAAAAATGGCGGTATCTTGACTACGCAATACGATAAGGGCGAGGTCGAAGAGTTGGGCTTCTTAAAAATGGACTTCCTCGGCTTGATTACCACTACCGATATCGACGGCGCGATTAAAGATATTAAAAAACAACTGGGTATTACGGTTGACTTTTACAATATGCCGTACGACGACCAGAACGTTTACAAAATGATTGCTGCGGGTGATACCGACGCCGTGTTCCAATTAGAAAGTGGCGGTATGAAAAAGTTTATGCGCGACTTGAAACCCGACTGTATCGAAGATTTGATTGCGGGGGTTTCGTTGTACCGTCCTGGGCCTATGGATATGATCCCCAATTATTGTCGTAACAAGCACCATCCGGAAGAAACTGTTTATGACCACCCGTTATTGAAAGACATTTTGAAAGAAACTTACGGGCAAATTGTTTACCAAGAGCAAGTCATGCAGATTTTCCAAGTGCTGGCGGGCTATTCGTTAGGCCAAGCGGATATTGTGCGCCGGGCGATGGGTAAAAAGAAAGTCGCCGAAATGGAAAAACAAAAAAAGATTTTCATTTACGGTGACGAAAAAATGAACATCAAAGGCGCGGTCAACAACGGGGTAGCACCCGACGTGGCGGCGGGTATTTTCGCTAAAATGGAAAAGTTTGCCGGCTACGCGTTTAACAAATCGCACGCGGCGTGTTATGCGTTCTTGGCCTACCAAACGGCGTACTTGAAATATTATTACTATTCGTTCTTCATGGCGTCGATGATTAACAACCGCATCAACAAATGGGACGACATGACGCACTACATTGCCGAAGTGCGCTCCAAAGGCAAAACCATCTTGCCACCCGATATCAATAAGAGTGCGTCCGTCTTTACCGTGGAAAAAGACAGGTCAATTCGTTTTGGTTTGTCGGCGATTAAAAATGTCGGTGAAGGTTTGGTCGCCCAAATTATTGCCGAACGCGATGCCAACGGCGCGTTTAAGTCTTTCCTTGATTTTTGTACCCGGGTTCCCGTGGAAGTTTTGAATAAACGTTGCTTGGAAAGTTTAATTTTGGCGGGGTGCTTTGATGCCTTAGGGGCATACCGCAGTCAGTTAATGAGTATTTATCCTACGGTAGTTAAATTGATTGCTAACGATAAAAAAGCGGAGGGTGCAGGGCAAATTACCTTGTTTGTTACTGCGGTTAATATTGATGTACCGTTGCCCGTGATTCCCGAATACGATAACTTTACCAAGTTGCGTTTTGAAAAGGAGTACGTCGGGATGTATTTAAGTGGTCACCCGTTACAACCTTACGTTGAACAGTTTGGCAAATACAACTTTAACACCAGCAAAATGCCTCACGAACAAGATGATGCGGAAGGGATAGACGACGAAGTGACCGCAGAAGCCGCCCAAGACCAAGTAACGGACGGCACGGCGGTGACGATGGGCGCGTTAGTCAACAACATTAAAAAGGTCTACACCAAAGCCAAACATGACGAAATGGCGATTTTAACCGTGGAAGATTTATATGGTACTTGCGAAGTGATGCTGTTCCCGAAAAATTGGGCGGCGGTGAAAAACGTGTTAACGGAAGAAAGTGTCGCCAAGTTCAACGGCAAGATTTCGGTACGTGACGGGCAAAGTCCCATTATCATTGCCGAATCGGCCGAACTATTGAACCGCCAAACGCCCGCGCCCTTGACCGCCGAACCCGACACACCGAAAAAATTGTACTTGCGTTTCAATTTGCAAGACACCGTGGTCAAAACGGATTGCTTCAACGTGTTGTCGTCGTATTCGGGTGATATTCCTGTTGTGGTTAAAGACACCGCCACCGGCAACGCGTTCGCCTTGGAATTGAAAGTACGCGAATGTCGGGCAATAAAGTACGAATTGGAACAAATCTTGGGCGCGGAAAACGTCGTGTTGCAATAAAGGTGGGGGTTGGTTTTTGCTGTTTCTATTGACTTCTGGAGCATGATAGATTAAACTCTGGTAAGTAATCGAAAGGAGATAACCAAATATGCGATTCGGCTGTCCACAAATTTTGGCCTTAATTGAACAGGACGCTAAACAACTTTGCCCCGATGTGGATGTTGCTTCTATTCATGACTTCCCCAGTCAGTTTGCCGCGGCAATGGTTGATGATTATATTAGGGAAACTGAACAAAACCGCGAATTATTTGGTTATGAAATCAAGACCAAGTATTTTGAAGAAATGAAGGCGGTCAACCGACTTTGCCACCAGCACCCCAGCTTGGCGTTAGAGTTGTACGCCAATTCTTTTCCCGACGCTGATGACCTTGAAGCATCTGGTTTGCAGCAAGTAATTATGGAACAACTGTCGACAACCTTTGGTAATATTGCTATCAATGGTTATAACCAAGGTGATGTTACCGCTCGCCAAAAAATGTCCGCAATGGGACTGCACCTGTTACGCACGATGGCTCAGCCGATTGGGTATGGTTTCCCACCGCATGAGTCAACGACCAATAACAATTTGGCGAAAATTTACGTAACCAGATTACAACGGGCCATGGAACAACACGCCACCGACGGTGGACAATTGGTACGCTTGCAACCCGTAGGTCAACAATTTGCAAATCAATTTGTCAAGGAAGTAATGCAATTTTGTGCTGTTGAAGAATTTACACCAGTAGAACAAAGTCAAGAGCGCGAACGTTAATTGGGAAACCTAGTGCAAGGGAAAGTCTGCACGGGTCTTTTTTCGGGTTGTGTTTTGTCAAAGAGTAGTGTATAATAATTCCCATTATGTTAAAAAACGAAAAGATAAGAAACATTGCGATTATCGCGCACGTTGACCACGGCAAAACCAGTTTGGTTAACGAACTGCTAAAACAAGGCGGGGCGTTCCGCGAAAACCAAACGGTCGGTGATCGGGTGATGGACAGTAACGCTTTGGAACGCGAACGCGGCATTACTATTTTGGCGAAGAACTGCGCCGTGCGTTACAAGGGCGTTAAGATTAACATTGTCGACACCCCCGGCCACGCGGACTTCGGTGGGGAAGTCGAACGTTCGTTAAAAATGGTTGACGGCGTGTTGTTGGTGGTGGACGCCTACGAAGGCCCGATGCCCCAAACCCGTTTTGTGTTGGAAAAGGCTTTGGAATTGAAGCACAAAGTGATTATCGTCATTAACAAAATTGACCGTCCCGACGCGCGCATCAAGGAAGTCGAAGACGAAATTATGACCTTGTTTTTGGAACTGGACGCCAGCCCCGAGCAGTTGGACAGCCCGTTTGTTTACGCCAGTGCCCGTAACGGGGTGGCCGGCTTGACCGTGGATAGCGCGACCACAAACATGGTGCCGTTACTGGACAAAATTATTGATTATTTGCCCGCGCCCGAATACGACGAAAAGGGCAGTTTCCAAATGTTGGTTTCCGCGACGCAGTACAGCGAATACGTGGGTAAAATGGCGGTCGGTAAGGTCACCAGTGGCCAAATTGGTGTGAACGCCGGGGCGGTGCGCGTTAATTACTACGACGACAAGATTAAAAATAATTTCAAAATTACCCAGATTTTCGAGTTCATGGCGATGAAAAAATTGCCAATCGAACAAACTTTGGGTGGCGACATTGTCTGCATCTCGGGTTGCGCCGACGTGGGCATTGGCGACACCATTTGTAATACCGCGAACCCGGTGGCTTTGCCGTTTACTAAAATCAGCGAGCCCAGCGTGGAAATGACCTTTATGGTTAACGACAGTCCCTTGGCCGGTAAAGAAGGCAAATTCGTAACCAGTCGCCACTTGCGCGACCGGCTGTACAAAGAAGCCGACAAGGATTTGAGTTTGAAAGTCAGCGATACCGATTCGACCGAAGCCTTTAAGGTTTGCGGTCGTGGCGAAATGCACTTGTCGATTTTAATTGAAAATATGCGCCGCGAAGGTTACGAATTCGCGGTCAGCAACCCGCGCGTACTGTACAAGCGTGACGAAAACGGCAAGTTAATGGAACCCATGGACCGCGCAATTATTGATGTCCCCGAAGTCAGCATGGGTGCGGTTATGGAAAAAATGGGCAGTCGTCGTGCCGAATTGGTGGGCATGACGCCACATGGCAGTCGCCAAAAAATGGAATTCATTATTCCGGCACGCGGCTTATTTGGCTACAAAAGCGAATTATTGACCGACACCAAAGGTGAAGGTATCTTAAACACTGTCAGCAATGGTTACGATTACTACAAAGGTGATATTGCTACCCGCAAGACCGGCAGTTTGATTGCCTTTGAAGCGGGCGAAAGTAACGCGTACGGTTTGTATAACGCCCAAGAACGGGGCAGTCTGTTTATCGGGGCGGGGGTTACCGTCTACGCGGGCATGATTGTTGGTTCTAATCCAGCGGGCGACGATATCACGGTTAACGTGTGTAAGAAAAAAGAACTAACCAACATGCGCTCCAAGAGCAGTGACGAAGCTTTGCGTTTGACGCCCCCGTTGCAATTTACTTTGGAAGAATGCTTAGGTTTTATTGGCGACGACGAATTGTTAGAAGTTACCCCCGAACATTTACGTATGCGTAAAAGCGAATTAGATCACGGCAAACGCTTGCGGAATCGGGCTAAAAATTTGCATTAAGCAAATAACTACTATGTGATTAAAAAAGGGCTGGTCAAAGGGGCGGTCATTTTAACGGTGGCGGGCGTTATTTGCCGGTTGCTAGGCGTAGTGTTCCGTATCCCTTTTGCCAACATTGTCGGCAATTACGGCATTGGTTTGTACCAGTTAGTTTTCCCGCTGTATTCTTTGTTACTGATAGTTTCGTCGGCCGGAATACCCGTCGCGATTTCCAAAATGATTGCCCGCACTCGCGACGACCGCGCCAAAACCCGACAAATTTTTGTTAACGCGTTGGTGGCTTTGTGCGTCATTGGGGCGGTAATTACACTGGCGTTTCTGGCCTTGGCCAAACCTTTGGCCACCTGGCAAGGTAAACCCGAAATTTGGCCATTGTACTTGGCGATTGCACCCGCGGTGTGGTTAGTTTGTTTAATCTCGGCGTGGCGGGGTTACTTCCAAGGCCTGGCCAACATGGTGCCCACCGCTGTGTCGCAAGTTATTGAACAAGTGATTAAAGTCGGTGTCGCGTTGGGCTTAGCGTTTTGGCTGATTCATTACAGCGTGCTGTGGGCGGTCTTTGGGGCGGTGCTGGCGGTATCCGTGTCGGAGTTAGTGGCCGCGGTGGTTTTAGGACTGATTTACTTAATTAAAGAAAAACCATGGCACCAACCTAAGCCCCAAGGCAAAATTTTGTCGTGGTCGGTAATGAAAACAATTTTCGTGATGGCCGCCCCAATTATGGTGATGTCACTGGCTTTCCCCGTAGTGCAGTTGTTTGACAGTTTCTTTATTGTCAACGCCTTGAAAGGTGCCGGGGTCGACAACGCTACCGAATTGTACGGGATTGCGTCGGGGGCGGTGCACACGTTGATTAACTTGCCGACGGTGGTCGGGGTCGCGATTGCCACGGTGCTGTTACCCATGGTGTCGCGTTGTTTTAAGCAGAAAAACACCACCGAAATGAAACACAAAGCCATGGGGGCGGTGTGGTTGACCTTAGCGTTTGGCGTGGTGGTGGCCGGATTCTTGGCGCTTCTGCCCGAATGGATTTTACAATTATTATACCGGCGTACTTTTGCGGGCAAGCCTGACGAATTGGCCACCGCGGTGTTATTATTGCGGGTAGAAAGTGCGGCGGTGGTGCTGATATGTTTGACCCAAGTTATTGGCAGTATTTTGCAAGGTGTGGATCAAGCCCGTTGGCCGATGTACGCTTTGTTAGCCGGTGGTGCCGTGAAAGTAGTGTTAGAAATTTTTGCTTTGCGTCCGTGGGGCATCGTCACGGTTAGTATCGCTAACGTGTTGTGTTACGCAGTGGCGTTGGTGGTCTGTGTAGTGCGTTTGATTAAGTTTATGCACCAACGGTAATAATCAAGTTATGCGAAAAAGTGATTTAGTAATGGAGTTCAGTGCCGAGTTCAATACGACCAAAAAAGATGCCAAGGAGATGATTACTTGGTTAGAAGACCAAATTGTCGACGGCGTAAAAAGTGGGGACGCGGTGGTTTTGGATATTGGCAAGTTCCAAATGAAAAAGACGGCTGCTCGCCAAGGGCGCAATCCCGCAACGGGTGAGACGATGCGCATTAAGGCCAAAACCAAGCCCGTGTTTCGCGCCAGCAAAAAATTCAAAGACAGTTTGGCTTAAAGTAAAAACACCCCGTGCGTCACGGAGTGTTTTTACCAAATTGGTGTTGGAACACGGTTCGGTCAGTTTCCTAAATACGGTAACCAGTCTAATGGCTCGGCCTGGCGTCACTTAATTAGCTCGCAAAGGGCTGTTTAGTGCTGCTTCGTTCCCGATCTGACACGATTCACAACGTTTACGACTACTAAGCCGTCAAGCGTCAACACCGATAGGATCTGTCTACCATGATCCGGTTGCTGCTCTCAGCCGTGTGGTCAACCCCGGTTAGCGCACGGGTTACAGGCAGTCGCTACTTGCCCATTTATCCAACGTTAAAGTGTAGCACACGCCGAAAGATATTGCAAGTCCTTGGCGATAATGTTATACTGACCTTGATGTTACACAATCTTGAAGCCGAACAGGCGGTTATTGCGGCGGTCTTATTGGACAACGATTGTTTGGAAACGTTTACCCGTTTGCAACCGTCGCATTTTTATTCGCCAGCACACAAAACAATTTACGAGGCAATTTGCTACTTAACCACGAAAAACACGCCGGTGGATTTGGTTACCTTATCGGAGCGGTTGAAAGCAATTGGCAAACTCGATGCCGTCGGTGGTAATGATTACTTAACCAGTATCATGGACGTGATTCCGTCGGCCGTGAACTTCAAACACTACGTGGCCATTTTGAAGAAGAATCAAACTTTGCGTCGATTGGCGACCGCCGCCACGACGATTACTCAATCGTTAGAAAACGCGGAAGACGAACACGACGCTTTGCAAAAGGCCGAGAAGTTGATTTTTGACATCAGTCGGGAAGACGAAAAGAAAGAACTGACCAAATTGGCGGTGGAATTACCGACGGTACTGGATAATTACGACTTAGTTGCACGTGACCCGAGCGCCTTAAAAGGAATTAAGACCGGTTTTGATACTTTGGACAGTATTACTAACGGTTTGCAAAAGGGTAACTTGATTATTATTGGCGCACGACCCAGTGTAGGTAAAACTAGTTTTGCGCTCAATATTGTTTTGAACGCGGCCTTAAAGGGCAAGACCAAGGTCGCGGTGTTCTCGTTGGAAATGAGCAAGCGTGAATTGGCTAACCGGGCGTTGTGTTCGGTGGCGAAAGTGTCCTTGACGCGCGCCACGCGGGGTAAATTGACGCCCGAAGAATGGTCACGCCTGTGGGACGCCAACGCGAAGTTGCAAAATGCGAACATCTATGTGGACGATACCGGTTCCATTACGCCTGAGGAAATCATGCGTAAATGTATGCGCCTGCAACGGGAACACGGTTTGGATTTGGTAATGATTGACTACTTGGGCTTGATGGGCTCTAAATCGACCAACCGTAACGAAAGTCGGCAAGACCAAGTTGCAACCAACAGTCGCATGATGAAAAACATGGCAAAAGAGTTGGATATACCGGTTATTCTGCTGTCGCAGTTAAACCGTGGCATTGAAGCGCGTAAGGGGGCGGACAGTGAGCCGATGCTGTCGGACTTGCGCGAATCGGGGGCGATAGAGCAAGACGCAGACATTGTAATGTTTATTCATAAACCGAAAACGGAAACGGTCAGCGAGCAAAACGAACACAGCCGCGACTACGAAGCCAAAATTATCGTGGCCAAAAACCGTAACGGCCCGACACCTTATTTCAAACTACAATTTATTGGCGAGTTAACCACCTTCATGGACATTGATAAAGTTGGCAAAGAAACTCCAACAGCATCGTCGTCGGTGCCAGCGGTAGGTAACGTTCCTGCCCCCGAAGTTTTACCGATTCAAGATTCCAGTATCAGCGATATTTTTTAAGTTAAGTCTTTAAAAATCTAAATCTAAGGTTGGTTTGTTGTCAGCAGTCGGTTGGTCATTATCGGTCGTTGGTTGTTCAGTGGCAGTCGGTGTGGTTGCCGGGGTAGTACCATTCGGTTGGTTGTGATGAACAGGACGGTGCAATTCGTAAGTTTTATCCACGGCGGTGGCTTCTTCCACGGTGGTGGCGGTCAAAGTGGCAGCCCGTTTTTCGTCAACGGCTTTTTTAACTTTGGCACGGAGCAGTGGGATTGCCCACCAACCGACCCACAAGCCGACGCCGCTTAGGGCTAAAATTAAACCAATAATGAACGCCCACAGGGGATTGGACGGGACAATGAAAACGATCGCCATAAAGATTGCCCCAAGTAAAAACAGGGCACTTTCGACGATCGCCATAATTTCATTCTTCCCTAACTTCATGTCAACCCTTATTTAGCGGGTTTGTGCGGTTTACCACACGGACACGGACAGCCTTCACATCCCATAATTTTACCTCCCGTAAATATATATTACCAGTCTTAAATAATTGATGCAAGTTGTTTACTAACCCTTAAAAAAAAGGTATACTTTTTTCATGAGTACACCCGCCGTTATTTACGAAGACAATCATTTGGTGGTAGTTATTAAGCCACAAAACGTGCCGACTGTGGCGGACAGTTCGCACGACGAAAGTTTGCAAGATAGTTTGAAAGCCTACACTGGTGGTTTCGTGGGGATTGTGCACCGCTTGGATCGCGTGACGGGCGGGGTAATGGTCTTCGCGAAAACCAGTAAGGCCGCTGCCCGTTTAAGCGAACAAATCAAGCAAGGTACTTTCCACAAAATTTATTACGCGGTCGTTAAAGGAGTACCCAAGGCACGCAGTGCTACCTTAGTTAACTGGCTGGCGAAAGACGAAATTCATAACACAGTAGCAGTAGTGCCCCAAGCCACCACGGGCGCTAAACGAGCGGAATTAACTTACCAAACCGTGACTACTGTGGACGGGGATACTTTGGTAGCGGTGGACTTAGCCACGGGGCGTTCCCACCAAATTCGGGTGCAAATGAAACACATCGGCCACCCGATTGTGGGTGACGCTCGTTATGGTGGTACGCGCACGGGGGTGAAAGACATCGCTTTGTGGGCTTACCAGTTAACCTTTGAACACCCGACCACGCACGACAAAATGAAGTTCATTGTCAATCCGCCCGAAGACGGGGCGTGGGCAAAATTTGATTTCCGGAGAAAACACCGATGAAAGTTTGGGCTTTGTCGGATTTTCACCTGTCGTTCGCGGTTAACAAGCCAATGAACGTTTTTGGCGACCATTGGGATAATTACGAAGCCGAAATTAAGCGGAACTGGAATGCTTTGGTTGCCCCCGACGACGTTGGTATTATCGCTGGGGATATTTCTTGGGCGATGAAAATGGCGGATACGGCGGCGGATTTTGACTTTATTAAAAGTTTGAACGGCACGAAAATTATCATTCGCGGTAATCACGATTACTGGTGGAAAAGCGTGTCGCAAATCAGGGAATTCGTGGGTGACAGCATCAAAGTGTTGCAAAACGACAGTGTAACCATCGGCGACGTAATTTTTGTCGGGACGCGGGGTTGGCAAACGCCCGAACGTAACCGCCCGCTGTCAGTAGAAGACCAAAAGATTTACGACCGCGAAGTTTTACGCTTTGAAATGTCATTAAAGAGTGCGGGCGACAAAGGTAATAAAAAATTAGTGGCCATTTTGCATTATCCGCCGTTTAATTGTTTGCGTGACGATTCCCCGTTTACCAAACTGTGCGAACAGTACCACGTCGATGCCGTGGTTTACGGCCATTTGCACGGACGGGGCGGTCGTGGTGATTTGACCTACGTGAAAAATGGCATCAAATATTATTTGACCAGCACTGATCTGCTACAACATTGTCCCGTAGTTATTGACTTGTAATCAACTTTTGAGGCTAATCTTTCATAAAGATAAAAGTATGCAGTTATCTTTTACTAAAATGCACGGCGTTGGTAATGATTATATTTACGTCGACGGCCGTAACTTGCCCGCGTTACCGTTACCGCGCTTGGCAATTTTTTTATCAAAGCGTCATTTCGGGGTGGGCGCGGACGGCTTAGTGTGGTTGACTAATTCAACGGTGGCCGACATCAAAATGCAAATGTTTAACGCCGACGGCAGTGAGGGCGCAATGTGCGGTAACGCGGTACGGTGTATTGCTAAGTACTTGTTCGATCATAAAATGGTTACCGGTCGCAGTGTACGGATTGAAACCAAAAGCGGTGTCAAACGCGTGCAACGCTTGCGCCCCGATTACTTTGCGGTGCAAATGGGTAAGCCCGAGTTCAATTTGGCACACTTAGGTTACGAGCCCGAATTTACTACCGTGGGTATGGGCAACCCGCATTTAGTGGTAATGGTCAATTTTAACCTGGACCATTATGACATCAGTCGGTTAGGTAAACGTTTAAGTACCAGTCCATTATTCCCTGGTGGGGTCAACGTCGAGTTTGTGCGGGTAATTGGCGATAACACTTTGCAAATGCGGGTGTGGGAACGTGGTAGCGGCGAAACCTTAGGTTGTGGCACGGGCGCGTGTGCCGCCGCGGTGGCCAGTGTGTTGCGTGGCCAATGTAATCGCGAAAAGTTAATCAAAGTACAATTACCGGGTGGCGAATTGGTTGTTGATTATGCGCGGGACGAAGTGACGTTGTTAGGTTCGGCAACCACAGTTTATGAAGGGCAAATTACTTTGCCGGCGGAGTTAAGTAATGAAAATTAACCGCAATTATTGCCGCTTGACCGATAATTATTTATTCAGTACCATTGCTGCCAAAACCCGCGCCTACCAAGCCGCCCACCCGCACCAAGCGTTGATTAAGTTAAGTATTGGTGACGTGTCCCGCCCGTTACCAACCCCGATTGTGCAAGCCTTACGTAATGCCAGTGACGAAATGGGACAAGCCCGTACTTTTCACGGCTATGGTCCGGAAACGGGGTACCCGTGGCTTAAAACTGCCGTCAAGAGTTATTACCAAACGACAAAGAACGTGACCTTGGATCCTACGGAAATTATCATCAGTGATGGTGCCAAAAGTGACGTGGCCAATTTGCTGGATATTTTTGCGCCCCATTGCACGGTAGCGATGACCGACCCCGTGTATCCCGTTTATTGGGAAAGTAACGTGATGGTCGGTCACAAAATTAAGTTAATCAAAGCCACCGCCGCGAACCAATTTTTACCTTTGCCGTCCCGGCGCGCACGGGCGGATATTATTTATCTGTGTAATCCGGCCAACCCGACAGGCGTTTGTTACACGCGCGAACAATTAAAAAAATGGGTGGACTTCGCCCGCAAACACGACGCGGTAATTTTGTACGACGCGGCTTACGAAGCGTTTGTTCGGGATCCGGCCTTGCCAACCAGTATCTACCAAATTGAGGGCGCCCGCCAGTGTGCGATTGAAATTTGCTCTTTGTCCAAAACCGCGGGCTTTACCGGTTTGCGGTGTGGTTACACGATCGTGCCTAACGACTTAAAAGCGGGGACGGTCAGTTTGAACCGTTGTTGGCAACGACGCCAAACCGCCAAATTTAACGGCGTCAGTTACCCCGTGCAAAAAGCCGCCGCGGCCGTGTTTTCGTCCACCGGTTGGACGGCCGTGCAACGTAACTTGCGTTACTACCAACGCAATACCGCGTTAATTACCCAAACCTTAGACGCACTGGCTTGGCCGTACGTCGGTGGGGTGCATTCGCCGTACGTGTGGGTGCGTTGTCCGGCTGGCCAAACTTCGTGGCAGTTCTTTGATTATCTACTGACTAACGCCGGCATCGTCTGTACCCCCGGGGTTGGTTTCGGTAAAGCCGGGGAAGGCTACGTGCGCCTAACGGGCTTTAACACCACCGCCCAAACGCGGCGTGCGTGCCAATTGCTGTCGCATGTGCTGACCAAATTTAGAAAATAAATCAATAATTGGTGCGCGACACAGTGGTGTTCAACGCCTTACGGCAAGGGAATACCGGCACTACGTTTGGTGTTCAACGCTAATGCTATGGAACTGGTGTTCAACGCTAGCGCTAGGGAACACCGGCACTACGCTTGGTGTTCAACGCCTTACGGCTATGGAACTGGTGTTCCCAACAGGAATTGAACCTGTAACTAGCCCTTAGGAGGGGCTTGTAATATCCATTTTTACTATGGGAACGTGACTGTTATCAGTTTACCACAGCAGTCGTGGTCTTGGCAAGGTTAGGCTTGCAGGATCGCGCGCCACGCGGCCAGCAGGTCGGCGTCCGTGCGGTAGACGCTGCGGTTGGCAGCGGACGGGGACGGCAAATTGGTCACGGTGACGGTATCCGGTAACTGACCCGCCCAGTGCTTGACGAAATCGTCGTAGGCCTTTTTCGATGTGATATAAATGCGGGTAACGGCCGTGTTGGCGATTAAGCGCGGAATGTCGTTGAACACGGGGTTAACAATGTTGCTGTCTAGGGAACTGCCGGCTTTGCGCATTTGACATTGCGTGTACACGTCCGACAAAGCAATGTGTTGTGCACGGAGCAGTGCCGTTTTGGTATCACGGTCAGCGTGCACGAAGTCGACCCCGTACAGTTGCGACAGCAACCACCAAAAGCGGTTTGTTGGGTTACCGTAAAAGAAATTGTTGCGCCGGGACAAAACACTGGGTGCGGAACCCAAAAACAAAATTTCGCTGTCAGGAAAGATCAGTGGCGGAAAGGCCGTAATCGTTTCGTTAACCATTGCCTTATTATAACAACTTTAATGGTGATTGCCAACTGCGGGTAATGGCGCTTAACTTAAAATACCACTTGTATTTTTGTGGTCTTTGTGCTATAATTTAACGTATGGAACGAACGAACGAACGAACGAACGAACGAACGAACGAACGAACGAACGAACGAACG
>CAPRTS010000011.1 GCA_948695535.1 uncultured Eubacteriales bacterium
TCACTCGACCAGTGAGCTATTACGCACTCTTTAAATGAGTGGCTGCTTCTAAGCCAACGTCCTGGCTGTTTTTGCGATTGCACATCCTTTACCACTTAACACATATTTAGGGACCTTAGCTGTAGATCTGGGCTGTTTCCCTTTTGGCGACGGGGCTTATCCCTCGCCGCCTGACTCCCACACGCATTTATTCGGTATTCGTAGTTTGATAAAGTTCAGTAGATTGTGACACCCCCTAGCTTATTCAGTGCTCTACCCCCGATAAAAGGTCGTGTAAGGTAACTCCTAAAAGTATTTCGAGGAGAACCAGCTATAACCCAGTTCGATTACAATTTCCGCGCTTGCCACACGTCATCCCCGACTGTTTCAACAGGCGTGGGTTCGGTCCTCCATAGCGTGTTACCGCTACTTCAACCTGCACATGGCAAGATCACTGGGTTTCGGGTCTACGTAACGCTACTCAGTCGCCCTATTCAGACTCGCTTTCGCTACGGCTCTGTGTCTTAAACACTTAACCTTGCAACGCAACGTAACTCGCCGGCCCGTTCTACAAAAAGTACGAGGTCAGCCGCATAAGGGCCTTCCTCTGCTTGTAAGCATACAGTTTCAGATTCTATTTCACTCCCCTCCCGGGGTTCTTTTCACCTTTCCCTCACGGTACTATACGCTATCGGTCAATTGGTCGTATTTAGCCTTAGGAGATGGTCCTCCTGTCTTCACACCGGATTTCACGTGTCCTGTGCTACTCTGGATACTGCTCGGTGCTCTTCAATTTCGACTACGGGACTGTCACCCTGTTTTGTCCACCTTTCAAGGTAAGTTCGTCTATCGTTAAGCAATCCTAAATGCAGTCCTAAACCCTTTCAAGGTTACCCCTGAAAGTTTGGGCTCATCCGCGTTCGCTCGCCACTACTAACGGAATCATTGTTTTATTCTCTTTTCCTCTACTTACTAAGATGTTTCGGTTCAGTAGGTTCCCCTCCGCGTAACTATGAATTCATTACGGGATACTTGGGCATTACCCCAAGTGAGTTTCCTCATTCGGCAATCCACGGATCACAGGTTATTTACACCTACCCGTGGCTTATCGCAGTTAATCACGGCCTTCGTCGGCGCCAATTGCCAAGGCATCCACTATACGCTCTTTATAGCTTGATCTTTGTTCTATACATGTTTTGGATTCCTAAGCACACACAATTGCTTGTGTGCATTTACAGAATTTGCATGAGTTTTATTGTTAATTCAACTCAGCGTAATTGTAGTTTAATGGTTAAAATTAAATACGTATTACACTTCTATCTGTTTCAGATATTTGTTTTACTCTTACATATATGCAGTTGTCAATGTCCACTACCGCCCACGGATACCCACGGACGATAACCATAATATACTAAATTAAATTGCCCGTGTCAAGAGTTATTTTACACTTTTTTACAAGTCTTTTACCTTTTCATTTTTGTGTTAAATCAGCAATAATCGCCACTAGTTTTTGCAATGCCCGGCCGCGGTGCGAAACCGCCAGTTTTTCCGCCGGCGTGGCTTCGGCAAAAGTTTTATGCAGGTCATCACTGCGGAACAGACTGTCATAGCCAAAACCATTCGCGCCGTATTCTTGGGTAGTGATTTGTCCGTGCGTTTCACCAATCGTGGTAAACTCGCGCCCGTCGGGTAACACCAACACCAGCGCGCAAACGAACTTTGCCCGACGATCGGTCACCCCGCGCAAATTTTTTAGTAGCAACCGACGATTGTCGGCCATACTGCCACCCGAGTACCGCGCCGAATAAATTCCTGGCGCCCCGTGCAAAGCGTCTACGCACAGACCACTGTCGTCCGCCAAAGTCGGCAACCCCGTGGTCTCAGCGACCGCCCGCGCTTTCAAAAAAGCGTTGTCGAGAAAGGTCTGCCCCGTTTCCTCGACTTCGTCGGTAAAGCCAACCGCCGCCGCCGACACGATTTCACAGTCGGCTAAGTAACTCGCAATCTCTTGCAATTTGTGTTGATTGGTTGTCGCCACTACAATTTTCATTACTGGTGATCCGCCCGCGGCTCGAACGCGGGACAACATCATTAAAAGTGATGTGCTCTACCAACTGAGCTAGCGGACCACGCTGGTATTACTATACCACGCGCGACGAATAACTGTCAACGTTTAATCAACGAGTTATTTCGGGCTCAGTTGGTTGTTTCGGCAATAAGCCGACCGGCGTTTGAAATTCAGTATGATGCTCGCTTTCGTTTTCGTCTTCTGGTTCGGCGTGCCAACCTTGCACGGTCAAGAATTGTTTGCGGAAGCCTAATTTACTGTACAACGGCACATTGACCGGGTGGCCGTCCATCGTATCCAAGAAAACGTCTTTGGCGCCCATTTGCTTAGCGTAAGTATTGAAGTGTTGTACTAATAAACTGCATACCCCCATTTTGCGGAAATCGGGGTCGGTACCAATGTCGTTAATGTAAGCGTGTTCGCCGTCCGTACCACCCAACAAGAAACCGGCAATCGCCCCCGTTTTCGCGTGTCGTGCTAAGAACGTTGCTACGTCCACTTCTTTGCTGTCAGTAGCCAAAATCTTTTTGGCGTAATTCAAAGTTTCAATGTCACTGGCGTAAACACTGTCCGCCCCGTTAATCGAACGATCGTAAACCCGGGCAAAATCATTCACGTCACGAATCTTGGCGCGTTCAATCACGAACTCACCCGCGTTACGTTTAGCCGTTTCCCCAAAAGTAAAATTCGCATTACCGTCTTTACCCAGCAAGCCCTGTCCCATCCATATTTCGTTCCACACGTCGAAACCGTTCTTTTCCGTAAACAGTCGCTTAGCGGTCTTGGCAAACGGGTCATCGTAATCGCCACCGTACGGCGAACTCAAAACGAAAGTCGGTTGATAAATGCGACCCGTATCTTCGTGCACTTCGTCCACAATTTTGGTAATTTCTTGCAAATTAGTGGGCTTAATATCCGCCAACCAACGGTAATCGTCGTCCGCACCATCATAACGAGTATAATCAACTTTCACGTAACGCCCGTCACAGAAAGTGTGCATCAAGAAATTGTCAGTAATGAAATCGCGATAAACTTTCATCACTTCACTGCACTTTTCCGGACGGACAATGTAAAAAGTTTTTTGATATTTTTGATTATTATTTTTCATTACCGCAATCTAACAAAATTGGTCGCCAATGTCAAGTCCTTACGGTTATTTTACGGCAGTACGACTGCGCCCGATTACCGTGTTATCCTTAGTACGACTTTGCAATTCTTTCACCGGGTGCGGTTTGTCTTGGTAACGGTAATCTTGCCCGCGTTTAGCGATGGTGGCGGCAATTACTTGGTGGCTGGGCATGGTCGCCACATCGGCGATGACTTGTTCTTGGTAAGTGAAAAACTCCGCGTTCGGTTTAAGTTTCATTACGTCAATATAATGTTGGCGGTCGGCGGTCAGCATAACTGTGCGTGCCAAAACTTCACGGACGTACTCCTTATTTGTGCCGTGTTGCAATAATTGAGGGAACTCGCCATCGCCTACCACCGACTCGTAAGTTTTGCGTTCGTATTTTGCCAACAAAGTGGCCGCCAACTGTAAATGCGCGCATTCAATTTCAAAAAAGTGTGCCCAAATTGCTTTGATGTTCGCGTCCGTTTCTTCCTGCATAGCGCTGTAATAAAGATACGCTTCCGTATATTCGTGCAACACCCATTGTTCCAACCAACTGCACGTTGGGTCTTTCAAACTTTCGTACTGACTGACGTGTTGTTCTTCGACCATACCGATTTCCGCGTACAACTTACGACCCAAGTCGTTTTTATACCACTGGGCGATGTTCATGTAATAATTCATGGTCTGTTGCTCCGCCGCCGTGATGATGTTCGCCACCAATTTAGAATACAGGCTACTTTTTTGCGCATTCATCGCGGGCTTAATTTCGTCCTTGGGGTGACGGTGGTGCGCCACCGTGGGACGCCCCGGCATGATTTCGGTGTACTTACCTACCAACTGTTCGGGATCCGCGTCTTTAACGTCCAAAAGCATTAAATTACTGAACCGGTACAAGTGGTCAAAATCTTCCAGTAACGCAAAGTTCAGCGCTTCAATATTAGTTTTATCAACATCGTTTTGCGCCAGCGTGGCCGTCAAATCAATCGCCAGTTGTTCGTAACTCAGCGTTGTTTCCAAAATGCTTTCGTTCAAAGGTTTTAAGCAGGAAATCAATTTTTGTTGCTGCTGTTCTTGCTTACGCACCACCGCCAAAGCGTGCTTGATTTCGTCAACAGCACAATGACGGGCAAACTGGTGCAGAAACCACACACTCTCATATTCAGTACCATTCATCAAAATCACGCGCGTCTTGGTGTAAGGACTGGCGGTTTTCTTATTATACGGCTGGGGATACATCTTTTGAAAAGACATAAAGTAATCAGCAAGTGGTTTAGTTGGTTGCTTTAAGGGATTCATAGTTAAATTATGTCCCCAAACAGGAGTGTTAAACACAGGACTTTAACAGCACGCCAACCGTCAAACCTTACGCAGCGGATTTAGTAAATCCGCAATCTTACGGCGCAATTCGTCAATGTTACAGTTATTAACGTATTGGTAATCTAATACCGGAATCCCGCTGTTACGCAATATCTGTTTAGCAGTGTTTTTAATTTTATTAACGCGATCCAAATTAATAATCGACATATCGAACAAATCCACCACCAGCACCGGCATTAATGTAGGCGTAAACACCACAAAATCGGCGTACTGCCCCTTCATTTGTAGGGCGGGACGCTTACTGGCGTCGAACAGTTTTTCGATGGGCACGTTAACGCAGATAATATATTTTTCCGGTAAAGCTTGCTTTAAGGCTTTATAGAAGTTAATCGAAATTGGCTCCAAAAACGGCACTACCGGAGCACTTTTCGGTAGAGCCGTGGCGGACGTTTTCGGCTGTTCTCGTCTTTGATCCGCCACATGGTGACGATGCACCCAAAACCAAATATACAAGCCCGCGAGAATCGCGATAATCAGCAAAGGTAAAAGAACTTTAAGCATTGGTGCCATCGGCTTTGGTGGTCACCTTAGTGGCGGTTGCCACCGGCTTACTGGCCGTTGTTTTCGCCGTCGCCGACTTAGCAGTCGTTTTGGTCGTCGCCGCTTTGGTCGCAGTCGTTTTGGTAGCAGCGGTTTTTTTCTTGGTGGTAGCTTTGGCTTTATTCGCCGCCAACAACGCAATCTTTTCGTCTTCGGTCAAGACTTGTTTTTTCTTATCGTTAACCTTAACTTTTTCTTTAACCTTAACCCCGGCTTTACCGCTTAAATCACGGATATAGTATAATTTAGCACGACGGACTTTACCTTCACGAACCACTTCAATTTTATCAATGCGCGGTGAATAAACGGGGAAAGTACGTTCCACGCCCACTCCAAAACTAATTTTACGGACGGTAAAGGTTTCGTGGATACCACCATTTTTACGGGCAATAACCAAGCCTTCAAAAACCTGAATACGTTCCTTGTTGCCTTCGACGATTTTGAAATACACTTTAACCGTATCCCCAACCCGGAACGGCGTGATTTCCTTAGTTTGATTTTCCTTATCAATAAGTTCTACTAAATTCATGATGTACATTATAACACATAAACTTTTTTTGGCAAGAGTTTTATGCAAATAACTACGCCCCGACAAATTATTGACACTACCCCACAAATGCGGTATGCTTAAAATACTTGTGGCCCATTAGCTCAGTTGGCAGAGCAAGAGACTCTTAATCTCTGTGTCGATGGTTCGAGCCCATCATGGGTCACCAAGAAAACAATACTTCGTCTTACCACGCGTAGGGTGATTTGGGTTCTAAGGAATGCGGAAACTTTTGGGCGAAGTTTTTAATGTAGCGTGAAAAGGCCAGCAAATCCACAATGGGGTCTTGAAAGATTGGGTCCTGTAACATACGAGCCAATTTGGGATCTAGCCGCCGATTGCGGATAATTAAGCACTGACGTTGGTATTCGCGGTCGGTATAGGTACCCCAATTATTCAGGTGGGTAAAATGCACCCGATCTGCATTTAACTTTTTCGCCCACCGCACGAAATCGGCCATTTCTAAATAATTGGCTTGCTGAACCACAAAGTTTAATTCAAAATAGCGAATTTCACCTTGGGCGCGCAGTTCGCCAAGCATAGCCAAGTTCTGGCTTAACTGTTGGAAATCGCCACCCCTAATTCGGGCGTAAGTTGCTGCGCTCACCGCATCTACCGATATTTCGACATCAATCTGATTGTAGTGTTTTTTCAACGCTTCCCAATGCGCGCGGTCAAAAAGTAGTCCGTTGGATAAAAGGTGAACCTGTTGCCGTGGCATACCCGCACTCAGCATTGGCCACAAAGTTTGACTGCAAAAAATTTCGCCCGCGCCTTGCATAATCAACTGCGGCACTGCTGTTAACCACCCCGAAGCCTTAACTTTGTCCATAATTTGCTCCACCCGTTGCTTAGTTTCCGCCGTCGGTGCACAATAATCCCGACGGCAACTGGGACATCGTAAGTTACAACTGACATCAATAGCCAACTCGAAGCATACCGGCAACAGTTTAGTGCTTTCGTGGCCAATTAAAGACGGGTTCAGTTTAGCGTTGGTTTGACGACGGATACACTCGCAACGTTGCAAATCACAAAAACAGTAAGAGCGGTTCAAAGCCGACAGTTTAATGATGCGTGCCCGCGGACTGTTGAAAACTTCTGGTAAACCAGTGCCAATGATATTACCGAACGGCAGCACCCACGAAACACAACAACCATTCAAATTACCATCGTGCCCAAGGCTACAATAATTTAGTAAACGATTACAGTTGATATTAGTCGGACGGCTGTAAAGGACTTTAACCAATAATTCGGCCGTTGTTAACTGGGCTAGCGGTAAGCGGTTAATCCAAAATTTACTTCTTAAAGAACCATGGCATCGACGATAACGACGCAAAAACGTAATCACGGTTTCGCCAGTGTGCAAGCGGTCAAGCGCGCGTCGCCACAAGGGTACGTCGATTTTTTCGGGCTTAGCAAAAACGGTGGTTTCATCTTTATCCAACTCGTGGCTAATGTCATCAAGATAAATAATATTCAGTGTTTTATCTTTAACGCGTACCAACCGCTTGCTTTTGTTTTTGAACGCACAAACCACAAGTTGATAGTCACGATACGGTGCGGCGTCGGTCAACTGTGCGACCTGCTCATAATCTGTCCAGTCCATCACGTACGCTACTTGCCAACAGATACGTGGATTACCGACTAACAGTATTTTGGTTCCCATGCCATTAAAGTATAACTTCACTTCCTTTTTTTGTCATCTGTTACCCTACCAGATGTCTCGTTTCACTTGCCATAACGTTTTGCCGAGTTAGCGAGATACGGCTGAAAAGACGTCAAGTCCACGATTGGGTCGTTAAAAATTGGGTCTTGCAAATACGCGTAAAAATCACGTTCAAGGTAGCGCTCGTTAATAATTAAACACTGCCGAGCGTAAGTTTTCCGGTCATAAGTATTCCAGTTATTCAAATGCAAAAAGTAAACGCGATCCGCACGAAAACGTTTAGCCAGT
>CAPRTS010000012.1 GCA_948695535.1 uncultured Eubacteriales bacterium
TTTGCCAAGCTTTTTCAACAATTTTTTGGTTCTTACCTTCTAACATGATGCGCAATAATGGTTCGGTACCGCTTTTGCGGATAACTTGACGAACATTTTTCGGTAGTGTTATTTGGGCAAGAATAGTCTCGAAATCAGCAGGTAAGTCGGCAATTTTGACGTTTCGGTTGAATTGATAGTAGGGCTTATAACCACGTAAAATTTTCAGCAGTCCGTCCGTGCCAATTGTCTGGTAGGCGTTTGCCATTAGAATAATTGCGTCCAAGGCGTCCGAAGAAGCAATTTCGGTACTAAAATAATAGTGACCACTCTTTTCGGCACCGAAAGGAATGTGCTGGGCTCGCATGGTGGCAATAACATTATGCCCGCCAACTTTGGAACGGACAATTTCGCAACTTTTTCCCAAACCGCTGTTGACTGTTTCGTCAACAACAATGCGTGGCAAATGCAAAAGGTTAGCAATAATATAGGCAACTTCTTCGCTAGCTAGCACACGGTCGTGCAGGTACATTAAAAAGCGATCGGCGTCGCCGTCGACGGCAAAACCAACCGGTTGGTTATTTGCTTGGCAATATTTGGCGATATTTTCGGGGCGTGTGGCCCCGCAATCTTTATTAATTTCACCATTGGTGTTAATAATATTGGTAAAGCCTAGTGTTTTCAGTTTGTGACCTAAACCGCCGTTAGCACAGTCAATGACGATGTCGCGGGGTAGTTGTTCCCACTTTTGGTAAACTGGGGTTGGTTTTAAATCCGCTGTGCTTTGTTCTTGGTGGTGTAAATAAATCTTAAAGCCACAATATTCACACGGGTTATGCGATGCGGTAATCATAATGGCTAACCCCGGTTGCGCGGCAATTTCCGGGGTAGTGGTAATACCTAAGTTATTAACTTTACCGGAAAAGTTCTTGATAAATTCGTTCATCAATTTGTCACTGCCTTTACGACCGTCGCGACCAATGGTCAATTCAGTCCAGCCCATTTGGCTGAGTTTAGTGGCCAATTCAGTGGCAATATGATTCTTTAATAAGTTAGTAGTTAAGTCACGAATACCAGAAGTACCAAATTTTAGCATTTATAAAATCTCCTTTAACCAAGTTTTGAAATCAGGCAGTTCTTGCAAAGCGACATAGGCGTTAGCTTTAGCAAAACCCAATGGACTGCCAAGGTCAAAACGCTTACCCGTCAGTTCAACATGACGTAATTTAGACAACTTGTTAATTGCATCAACTATACATATTTCACCTTCGCCATTATTATGTTCTTTGATAAAGTCCAAAACTTCCGGAACTAAAACATAAGTACCTAAGGAAGCAAAGTTAGAAGGTGGGTTAGTTTTCGGTTTTTCGATTATCCCTTTAATTTCGTTACCCTTTTTCGGGATAATGATGCCGTATTTATGAGCGTCAGCCAAAGGAATGCGGTAGGAAGACAAGACCGTAGTTTGGTGTTTATTAAAGTCGTTAATCAGTACTTGATAAGGGTTTTGGTCGAGCATCAATTCGTCTGGAAAAATTAATAAAAATGGTTCATGGTTGATAAAGTCCTTGGCGATCATAGTGGCTGGACCGGTGCCTTCCATCTTAGTTTGTTTACCGTACGATATTTTTACGTCAGGGAACAAGCCATTGAAGTGGTTAATGATACATTCTTTACTATCACTGATAACAATAAAAATTTCCTTAATCCCGGTTTCAACAACTTGTTCAATTATCTTTTGTAATAAAGGAGTAGTTAACACCGGTAACATTTCTTTAGGTTGTGACTTAGTGTAGGGCATCATGCGCGTGCCACGCCCGCCACAAAGAATAACTGCTTTTTTAATTGTTTTTTTCATTTAACAAATTCCTCATCTCTTTTTTATAAGTTTCCACGCCAGGTTGGTTAAAGGCGTTTACGCCTAAGTGATTACAATATAACACGCAGGCTTCTAAAAACAAATTGAATAATCTACCTAAATCATAGGCAGTACGTTCTAAATCAAATTTAATTACGGGTACACCCGCGGCTTGGTGAGCCTTGGCTACGGCAGTTACGCAAATTTGGTTCATTTTATCCAATTGGTTTCCCGGATCTTTAATGTTGATAATGGTTTCGCAAATAATCGGTGTACCTTGTTGGATAAATTGTCCCATAGAGTGTAAATCACGACTGTAAACTAATACCGACGTCCACATACCTTTGTGATCTTTACCTTCGCTTTCCCCAAATAATTGTTGATACCAATCGGCAAATTGTTGTGCGGCAGCCATGGATACAGCCATAACTTCGACCCGCTTGCCGTCTTGGTAGGCGGCGTATCGCGCCTCGGCGTATTGCTTGATTAAGTGCTGTTCTTGGCTTTTATTAAAATTGGCACCCTTTAACAAAGCATCGGTGTCGATGCCCGCTACGGCCATAGGAAATAAGCCAACTATGGTGAGTACTGAATAACGACCGCCCACGTCAGGGTGGAGAATAGTCTCAATTTGGTGTTGTTCAGCGTAGGTGCGTAATTTACCTTCCGCACCGGTTATGGCTATCATGTGGCGCGTAAAGTCTTTACCGTACTTAGCACGGAATTTGGCTTCCATGTATTGTAAGGCCGCGACTACTTCAAAGGTTTGTCCCGATTTGGAGATAATGCATAATTTAATGCGTTGATCTTGGTATTGTGCCCATAAGCGGTCCATGTCGTTGGCTTCGTAACCGTGACCAATAAAGACCACGGGAAAGTCGGTAGGGAGTAATTCAATCGCCGCTTTGCTACCGGCGTAACTGCCACCAATGCCGATGACAAACATCACATCGTAATCACGACGAATGGCGGCAACCATTGCTTTTATCTTTGGTTCCATAGTAATATGGTACTACTATTTAATACGAAACAAAAGCAATTTTTCGCGGATGCTGGCTGCTCGCAGGCGGTCGCGGGTAATTTGGTTGGCGTTTTTTAATTTGCTGTTTGTGGTCAAAGTTGCGGGTTTAGTAACAAAAAATAAATCGTCAATAACGCGGTTGTTTTTGAAAGCCA
Source organism: uncultured Eubacteriales bacterium (assembly GCA_948695535.1). GTDB lineage: Bacteria > Bacillota > Clostridia > Christensenellales > UBA1242 > RGIG8050. The sequence goes on from CAPRTS010000012.1 coordinate 3,014, forward strand.
GGATTTTTAAGGTTACGCCTAATTTAATCCAAACTAATTGTTCTACGGCTTCTTGACTGGTCAGTAGATGCGCGTTAGTTAATATCCCCCATGCTCGCATGACGCGGTCAATAATTTGGTCGGGTGATTTTTGCCATAGTTCACGTTCTAAATTTAATTCAATGGCTGCCAACTCGTTAATTTTACTGATAACCATTTGCAGGATTTCTTGGTCGGTCATGGCAATGCAATTTTGGTTCGATATTTGGTAGATACAGCCACTGGTGTCACTGTTTTCACCATAGACTCCGCGGATAGTAAGTTTACTGTTATCCAGTTCGTTAAAAATTGTCGCTATTTTTTTGGTTAAGGTTAGAGCGGGTAAGTAAATCATCACACTGGCTCGCATACCACTGCCAAGATTAGTCGGACATTTTGTTAAGTAACCCAGGTGCGGATCGCGGGCAACGGTAAAATCTTGTTCTAAACAATCAGCAATGACTTTGGCTACGTGATAAGTTTCTAACAAATTAAATCGGTTAGTGATGGCTTGAATGCGAATATGGTCTTCTTCACCTAACATAATACTAATTTTATTATTTTTATGAATAACTAAAATACCGTAAGCGATATTTTGTAAAAAGTCAGCACTGATTAAATGTTGTTCAAAAAGACTATCGCGTTCGGTTATATCTTCCAAATTAAAAACCAATAAGTCGGGATTATAGGCAACAATACTGTCAGCAATGCTTTGAAAAAAATGGCGGTCTTTAATGTTAAAAGGTACGCCCGCGATATTACGAGCTAAACGAATACGGGTGGTCATAATCAAATTATCGCAATTCATCTAAGTAACGCTCCAATTCATTGTGAAAGGCTTGGTAACATTGCGAGCAGCCTAAAAATCCTGTGCGTAAAAATTCGTTGAAATCATAGCCGCAATTCCCGCATATCTTTGATTGTACTTTGGGCTGTTTAACAGCGGTAGCCATGGTCGCCAAAGTGGTCATCGAATAAGTCTTTTTAATTGGTGTTTCGTCCCAAGCCATAAAATAAGTATACAATATTTGGTAAAAATACTACAATCAATATATATGAACGTATCGGAAAGCGTTGGTAAAATTTTAACGCTAGCCAATAATGCGGCAGGCGGTAATGGTAAAAAAGTCACTCCTATGCATTTGCTTTATGCTTGCAGTTTGGAAAACAACAGTTTAGCGGCGGCGTACTTGAAAAGCGAAGGCATAACTGCGAAACAAATCGCAGCGACGCCACCATCATTTTTTGCGGATAAGTCTGTCCCTGAAATTTTGGCTTTGGCAGAAGCCCAAAGTTTGCGTTTTGACCAACCAGCAATTGTCAGTGAGGCTTTGCTGTGCGTATTGTGTTCTAAATGTAAACAAACTAAGAGTACAATTGACAAAATTCATAATGGAGCAGCACAACGGATTGTGCACAAAATTTTGAACAAAGTTGGTTTAACAACTGAGGAACAAGACGGTAGCACGCAACGTATTAATGTCGTTAAGTGGGCAACTACCGACGAAAAAACGGCTCATAAGAATCCGGATTTTAATTACCATTACCAGGCGTCGACAACCGCAGTACCCGAAACCCAGGCGCCGGTGGTACCCACCACGTCCAGTCGTCCTTTGCCCGCGACAGTCCTGGAATATGGTGTTGATTTAACTGACAAAGCACGGCAAGGTAAAATTGATAAGATTATCGGCCGTGATGACGAAACCAATCGCTTGATTGAAATCCTTGGGCGTAAGACTAAAAATAACCCCGTTTTAATTGGGGAAGCGGGCGTGGGCAAAAGTGCAATTATAGAAGGTTTGGCCAAACGAATTGTGGATAACCAAGTTCCGGAAAATTTGCAAAATAAAATTGTCTTTTCGTTGGACATTGGCTTGTTGATCGGTGGGGCAAAATACCGCGGTGAATTGGAAGGCCGTTTAAACCAAGTACTTAATGAACTAAAAGAACGTGATGACGTCATCTTGTTCATTGATGAAATTCATAATATTGTAACCAGTGGCAACAAAGAAGGTGAAATGAGCGTGGGTGAAATTTTAAAGCCCAGTTTGGCACGTGGCACCTTGCGTTGCGTGGGGGCAACCACGATTGACGAATACCGCCAATATATTGAAAAAGACCCAGCCTTGGAACGGCGTTTCGCCCCCATTATGGTTTATGCACCAACCCCGGAACAAACGGTTACCATTTTAGAAGGCTTAGTGCCCAGTTTTGAGAATTATCACAAAGTTCAAATTAACCAATCAGCTATTACCGCGGCGGTATTGTTATCGAATCGTTACATTTTCGATCGCAATTTACCTGATAAGGCTATTGACGTGTTGGACGAGGCTTGTGCTAAGGCTAAGGTCAAAGCCAACAGTGGCCTGGTGACCATTACGCGAGAAAACATTGCGGGGGTAGTGGCCGATATTACGAAAATTCCCTTGTCAAAAATTAACGCCAAGGACAAAGAAAACTTAATGAACTTAGAAAAAGACTTACAACGGGTAATTATTGGTCAAGATAAAGCCATCAGTGCCATTGCTAAGGCTATTCGCCGTAACCGTAGTGGTATAATTGATGCTAATCGCCCGATTGGCTCGTTCTTTTTCTTGGGTCGAACTGGGGTTGGTAAGACCGAAGTTTGTAAGCAACTGTCGCAAATGTTATATGATACCGAAAAAGCCTTTATTAAGTTAGACATGAGTGAATTCAGCGAAGCCCATAGTGTCAGCAAAATGGTTGGGGCACCACCGGGATACGTTGGTTATGACGACGGTTCGAATTTATGCGATCGCGTTAAACATAATCCGTACTGTTTGGTGTTGTTTGATGAAATTGAAAAAGCTCACAGCGATATTTATAACTTAATGTTACAGATTTTAGACGAAGGCCGTTTAACCAATTCGCACGGTAAAGTGGTATCGTTTAAGAACGCAATTATTGTTATGACTTCTAATGTTGGCGTCAGTGACATTCCGGTAGGTAAGGATTTAACTCCGGAACAGGAAGAAACAATTATCATGCAAGGATTGCGTAAAAAGTTTAGTCCTGAATTTATCAATCGCATTGATAATATTGTTGTGTTTAATACTTTAACGCCTGACGATATCAAGAAAATTGTCCGTCTGCAAATGCAAAAATTGGGTAAACGTTTGGCGGCGGTTAATGTGGATTTAGCGTACAGTGATGCCGTGGTGGATTATATCACCAAGTCTGGTTACCAAAAAGAATACGGAGTACGTCCGTTACGCCGCTTTATCCAAGCACAAATTGAAGATAAGATTTCGGAACTGATTATTACCAATAATGTCCACTACGTAGCCGTAGATGTAGTGAACAACACAATTGTTGTTCAATCTAATCGCTGATAGTTTTCTAAATTGATGGTACGCGGTGGTGGTGTGGGAGTTGTTGGCTCGGCTGCCGGTGGGGTAGCGGGTTTATTGGCAAATAGATTATTCAATCCACCAGACAGTAAAAATTTTAACAACATTGTTTGCATGTCGTTGTTACTATTGTTACCATTGTTGTTGCTGGTTTGGTTACTGTTACTGTTGCTGTTGCTGTTGCTGTTGCTTTGTAATAAATTGAGTATGTTGTTTAAGGTGTCGTCCGCCATGTGACCTCCTTATTGATTCTCGGCTTGGGCATCTTGGATAATTTTAGCCAAGCGCGTTTTTTGTTCGTTACTTAAAAAAGGGGTAATCACGCGCACCATTTTTTCTAATTCGCCCAAGGTACCGTTGGCTTTTTTAATTTTAATTTGTTTGGCAAGTTCGGCGGTTAATTCGTCATCATCAAGTTTTGATAGCTGCTCAATAGTTTCACGATTAAAATTCATATACTTTTATATGAAAATTGGTTATAATGTGTTAATGTTTTTAGATAGTGTAGAAATTACTATTCAAGCCGGTTCAGGTGGGGCAGGAGTTGCCACTTTTTATCGTGACACTTTAACCATGTTTGGTGGACCTAATGGTGGTGATGGTG
>CAPRTS010000013.1 GCA_948695535.1 uncultured Eubacteriales bacterium
TTAAAGAACAACTGTCGCTTTTTGAACAACGTACCAAATTCAAGCGATTGGCTAAACGTTTCTTGTCCAGCCGTTGTGGCGAGTGGCTGCGACGAATTATTACCCTTCGCAATCCTAAGTTGCTAAAAAAATTGCCACCGCTCTTGTTGAAACCGTCGGAATTATTTGTTCGCGTGTTACAAAGCCCGTCATTAAATATGTCCTGTTCGCGTTTAGAAAATATTTGTAGTATTGACGCTGATGGCATTTTAAGTGGTTGTGGTGGGGTGTTACCCTTTGGACAGGTTAGTGAACATGAAAGTCTGGAACAAGTATACAACAGCCCTTGGGCACGGATTATTAAGTTGTCTTCACTGAATGGATCGTTCTGCTTGTGTAATCTACGTAAATGTAAAGACGCTGATTTCTCGTCGGGCAAGTTAGCTAAAACCGAACGTTATCAAACTTGTGTTTATCCCCGGACTTTATCCGTTTCGACCGATCCTTCGTGTAACCTTAAATGTGGCAGTTGTCGAACCAGTTTTTATACAGCCAATGCCAAAACTACTCAGCAAATTACTGCTTGGCATCAACAATTATCGGCGTCGGGGTGGTTCGCACAAGCGGAGAAACTGATTATCGCCGGTATGGGGGAAGTCTTTTACAGTCAGGCTTACCATCAGTTACTAACTAATCTTAGTCAACGTCATCAAATCAATATTCAGTCTAATGGCCTTTTGTTTAATGCCCAAAATTGGGCTTTGTTGGCTGATAAATACCAGACAATTAACATTTATATTTCTATTGACGCGGCCACACCGGCGACTTACCAAAAGTTGCGGGGTGGTAGTTATGATACTTTATTAACTAATTTAGCAATGCTGTCTAACTTGCGACAAACTAACGAAATTAGTTTTTTTGAGATTGCGTTCGTGGTGCAGCGTGATAATTACCAAGAAATGGCGGCTTTTGTGCAATTAGGAAAACGATTGCAGGTAGACCGAATTTTTTTTGGGCGGCTTAAAAATTGGGGGACGTTTAGTAAACGCGAATATTACCAAAAGAGTATGATGCTACCTAACGGTGTTTTGGTACGTGAACTTTATGATCTTTTGCAACAACCACTTTTCCGCGACCTTATGGTTGACTTGCGGGAGTTTACTCAGTGCTTGGCGGCTTCGGCAAAATACTATGACAAAAGGTGCAAGTGAAGTTATACTGGGTATGATGAACACGCAAAAAATTTTGTTAGTTGGGGACGCACGGGTCTGTCCGCAAGTAGCCTACGTGATGGACTGGCAAAATTATGAAATGGTGGAGCGAATTACCGACGTTAGTAAATACGCGGATTATAAAATTGTCATCTGTGATTTTAAGCGTCGTTGGCGACGTTATTTACCGTCTAGGGGGGGGGGGGTGGCTATCTTTACCTTGATGATATTTGTCACCAACTAGACAGCGAAGATAATCGAAACCCAGTGATCAAAAAGCCGGTGGAGTCTGATCCTAAACCTTTGCTGGGGCGTATTAAGGACCGCATAAAAATGGGGCAGGTGGGTTTAGCAATAGTTAGACGCTTGAAACGCCACTTGACGCTACGCAACTTTTGGTTAATCAACAAATTACCCGTCGAAGCGTTAAAGTTGTCCGAGATGTTGATTAAGGTTTTGTATAGTCAACCGACGGATATTGTGTGTGACCGTTTAACCAAGGTTGGCGAAATTACCTTTACCGGTGATTTCACAGCCTGTTGTCGCGACTTAGTCCCGCCCTTTGGCAATGTGTTCAATGCTGACCTTGAACGACTGTATAATGGTTATCGCGCACGGATTATAAAACTGAGTGCCTTGAACCACACGTACTGTTTATGTGACTTTAATAAATGTCAAATGGTAAAACGCGCGGCTACTATTGCTTACACCCCCGATTTAGCAGCAACTCCGGCTTACCCCAGGGATTTGACCTTGGCTACGGATAAAACTTGTAACCTTAAATGTGGCAGTTGCCGTCTAACTTTCCTTACGGCTAATGATGCCGAGAATAAACGGATTAAAGAGATTCATAACCGCTTGTTAGGGTCAGGGTGGCTGTCCAAGATTGACCATTTGATTATCGCTGGTATGGGTGAGGCTTTTTACAGTCCCCATTATTTATCCTTATTGACTAATGACTTACAGCGTAAGCAAATCAATATTACGACTAATGGTCTTTTGTTTACGCCACAAAAGTGGGAGCAAATTAAAGACAAGTACCAAGTTTTTGACGTTAGGGTTTCCATTGATGCGGCGTCGGCGACAACTTACCGAAAAGTACGGGGTGGTGATTTCAAGTTATTACTTAAAAATCTAAACTTTTTGAGTGAATTGCGACAACAAAACAAAATTCATTACCTGCAACTTAATTTTGTTGTGCAGCGTAGTAATTATCAGGAAATGGCAGATTTTGTACGCTTGGGTAAGCAGTTGCGGGTTGACTTGGTCTATTTCTCGCGGTTGGGTAATTGGGGGACAATGAAACTTAAACATTACCGCCAAAATTGTTTGGTGGTTAAAAATAAATATTTGACCCGCGACCTTTACGCGATTTTACAAGACCCAATTTTTAATGACCCGATAGTCGATATCGGTTCCTTTAATGATTGCTTAGCTAATTCCGCAAAACGCTATGGTGAGTGAAACAAGACATTTGGCAGGGTAACAGATGACAAAAAGTGCCAGTAAAGTTATAATGCTTTAATGGACGCGCAAAAGATTTTGTTGGTCGGTGACCCACGGATTTGCCCGCAAGTAGCGTACGTGATGGACTGGAAAGATTATGAGATGGTCGATCAACTAACCAATGCTAAGCCGTACCGCGATTACAAAATCGTGGTTTGTGCGTTCAAAAAGCAACGTAAACAGTTGGTTAAGGTCAAGGACAAAACTTTGAAGATTTATTATCTTAACCATCTCTGTCGGGAATTAGATAAGGATTATTCACTTACCGAACAAATTACCGCCATCAAACCGAAAACGGCAGGGAAGCGCTTATTGAAACGCGTTATTATGTCGCGTGGTATTAGTTGCTGGTTAAACAGTTGGCGGCGGCATTTTTCCTTTACTAATTACCGACTACTGCGTAAATTGCCTGCTAGTTTACTTAAAACCTCAGAATTAATGCTAAGAGTGATTTGGTCTGTGCCGACAGGCATTGTTTGCAAGGGTATGGATTGGGTACTGCGGGTGGAAACCGACGGCACCGTTGGTGGTTGTACCAATGCGGTGGCACCATTTTTTGGCAATGTTTTGGCGGATAATTTCTCAATGGATTCCTACCGTGTGCGCATTATCAAGTTATCGACACTGAATAAATCTTACAGTTTGTGTAAATTGGGTCACTGTGCTACGGCTATCTATACGGACAATATCCCTGCTGACTTTAAATTGGCTAGTCCCCAACCAGCGCCCAAAGAATTGGTGTTGGCGCTTGATCCGTCGTGCAATTTGGCTTGCCCCAGTTGTCGTAAAGAAATTTACCAAGCCAACCACGATGTCTATACCCAGCACCAAGCAATTATGGCCAAATTACACCAAACCGGTTGTTTGTCTAAGGTGGAAATCTTAACGCTCGCGCCCTTGGGCGAAGTGTTTTACAGCGATTTTTACCGAGAGTACGTCAGCACCGCCCACGGGTACAAGAAACTGTTTGTGATTTCTAATGGTACTTTGTTTAACCGTCAGCGTTGGGAAACAATTAAGGATAAATATGAACAAATTGAAGTGATGATTTCCGTTGATGCTGCGACGGCCGCTACTTATCGTCACTTGCGGGGTGGTAATTATGATAATTTGTTGGCTAATTTGGCAATGTTGTCCAATTTGCGACAAACCGACCAAATAAAATTTTTGAGGATCGCGTTCGTGGTGCAGCGTGATAATTACCAAGAAATGCCGGCCTTTGTGGAATTGGGGAAACGGTTACACGTGGACGAAATTACGTTCAGTAAACTTAATAATTGGGGCACATTTACTAAACGGGAATATCAACAAAAAAGTATGATTTTGCCTAATGGTGCTTTGGCGCGTGAACTTTATGATCTTCTGCAACAACCATTGTTCCATGACCCCCAAATTGATTTACGGGCTTTTACGTTATACTTGGCCAATTCGGCAAAACGCTATGGCGAGAGAAACGAGATATCTGGCAGGGCAACAGATGACAAAAAGCGGAAGTAAAGTTATACTGATACAATGAACTCGCCAAAGATTTTGTTGGTTGGTGACGCCCGGATTTGTCCGCAAGTAGCCTACGTGATGGACTGGCCAGATTACGAGCAGGTTGACCGTTTGACCGATGCGGAACTATATCGTGCTTACAAGATTGTGGTCTGTGCGTTCAAACGTAAAAGTAAACGCTTGGTTCGCGTTAAGGATAAAACGTTAAACATTATCTATCTCGATGACATTTGTCGCGAACTGGACGCACAAAGTAGCGAACAAAAAGCAGTTATTACGCACCGCCCGCGCCGGTGGTGGAAACGCTGTGCGGCAGTAGTACTTAATCGTTGGCGGCGACAACGAGTTTTACGTAATTGGTGGTTGATTAACCGGTTGCCAGTGAACAGTTTGCGCTTGTCGGAATTATTTTTGAAAGTTTTGTTCAGCCCACCCACCAATATTGTTTGCGATAAGATTGAAAACGTGTGTCATGTTTATTTTAATGGCGACATCTGTGGTTGTGCTTCGGGGTGGGTGGTGCCCTTTGGCAATTTGCAACAAGCCAGCCCGCAAGCAATTTTTCATAGCCCACGGGCGCGGATTGTAAAATTGTCGTCGTTAAACCGTTCGTATTGTCTTTGCGATTTGCCGTTGTGTTTGAACGCGCGTTACGTCGCCCAAACAGAACGAAATTTGAAACCAATGTGCACTGCCGAATATCCAACCGAGGTTATTATAGCTACGGACCGTTCGTGCAATCTGCAATGTAAAACTTGCCGTAAAGAACACTATCAGGCTGATGCCGCGGAACAAAAGCGCATTGTCAGTATGACCCAGCAACTGGTGAATGATGGTTGGCTGGCCAGGCCACGGTCAATTACTGTGGCGGGGCAAGGGGAAATTTTTTACAGTCCTAACTACCGCGATTTATTAGCCAAAATAAAAACCGACGAAATTCATCTTCTTTCGAACGGTACGCTGTTCAATGCGGATAATTGGCAGTTAATTGCCAATCG
>CAPRTS010000014.1 GCA_948695535.1 uncultured Eubacteriales bacterium
TAAAAATTGGTAATATTTTCCAAAAATTCATCAGTCAATTTTACAACTTGATGAATCTTGAAAGCATCGTATGCGGTACGAGTGGCGTTAATGTATTGATTAGTTAATTGCATTAACCACAAATCCGCAGGGCATAAACTTTGCGGTTGGTAATGTTTAACATCCGGTCGGTCAATCATCGCGTAAGTATTATAGAAAATGTATGCGTTCCACAAAACCAACAGGCGACGCTTCGCATCTTCGGCAGTACTATCACCAAAACGCATATCCAAAGTTGGGTTACCCGAGGCAAAGGCATAACGCAAAACATCAACACCATGCTTCTTAGTAACGTCGTCAATGTTAATCTTTTTCGGCCCAGTTTTAGAGAATTTCTTGCCGTCCTCGTCAACCATGGTCGAATGACCAACTACGTTTTTGTATGGCGCTTCTCCCGTTAAGACTACCGACATAAACAGCTGGGCATAGAACCACAAGCGCACCTGTTCTTTCATCTCCAAGACCATATCGGCCTTGAATTGACCTTTGGGCTTAGTTGAAAATGGTACGATTCCTGCATCTAACCAACAATCGCCAACGTCAGTAACGCGTTTAACGGGCTGATGACACTTTTCGCAATAAATTTCAACCGTATCAATATAGGGTCGGTGCAAATGCGGTATAGCGTCCACCTTGGTTTTATCTACGGCCCGTTCGCACAGTTCTTTCCGGCTGCCAACCACGTTAAGATGTCCACAGGAGCAAGGGTAAAACGGTAACGGTAACCCGTAAAAGCGGCGACGACTGATGTTCCAATCGCCCATATCAGTCAACCATTGGCGCATAGCTTTTCCCATAAAATCTGGTGTCCAATTTACGGTATCAGCCGCCTTTAACAGATCCTTACGAATACCATCTACCGCAATATCGTAACCCGAGACCAAGCGGAATATAACGTCAGTTTTACAACGCCAACAATATGGGTAATTATGTGTATGGTCATGATGGTAATATAAGGTGTCATTATCATGCAACTTTTGGAAGACCACTGTTTCGCAATTAGCAGTTGACAAGCCGTTCAACCATTCAAACTCTTTACCAAAGATACCATTTTCACCCACGGGGATAATTGGCGTTAAACCTAATTCCGTACCCAAAGCAAAGTCTTCCGCACCACAGCCCGGAGCAATGTGTACTGCTCCTGAACCATCGTTTTCGTCAACTTGTTGCCATGGTACAATTTTATGTTCAAAATTTTGTTTTTTGAGCAGTAAAAAAGGTTCGTATCCTTGGCCAACCAAATCACTGCCCTTAACTTTTTCTTTCACTTTAATTAAATCATCACGTAGAACTGACAAACGTTGTTCACAGACAATCAATAAATTACTGTCGCTCTTAACTTGGCATTTGCAATAGGTAAACTCCGGATTAACCGCAATTGCAACGTTTGCCGCCAAAGTCCATGGCGTCGTTGTCCACACCAAAATACGTTCATTTTTACCAACCAATTTGGCTTTTACAAAGACAGCTTGGTGCGTTCGTTCTTTGTAACTACCACTCATTTCGTGCTCACTTAAACTGGTACCGCAGCGCGGACACCACGGCATGGTTTTGTAACTAGCCTTCAACATTTTTTTGTTGTTACATACTTTCAAGAAATGCCAAATCGCGGTAATGTTTTGGTCAGCATTAGTAATATAACTGTGTTCCCAATCACCTAACTGCTCCATGCTTTTGCTTTGTTCTGTTTGAATTTTTTTGAAATAATTCACCCTTTCTATGCACTTTTCAGTAAACTTAGCCAAACCATACCGGTTAATTGCCTGCTTGTCATTCAAGCCAAGTAACTTTTCGACTTCCACTTCCACCCACATACCTTGCGCATCAAAACCCCAAACGTAATCAACGTCTTTACCGGTCAAAGATTGATAGCGATTATACGCGTCTTTTAAAGTACGTCCCCAACAATGATGCAAACACATTGGTGCGTTGGCTGTAATCGGACCGTCAGTAAAATTATATTTAGCCTGGCCGTGATTTTTGGCTTTAATGCGCGTTAAAATATTTTCAGGTTCATAATTATGCTTGAAATCAAAAACGTTTTTTTCTTTTTTCATAAAATCAGTTTACCCTTTTTTTTAGTAATTTTCAATAATCTTCATCAAATCCATAATGTCAGCATTAGTCAAAATTCCCACTGGTTTTTGCATTGCTGTTCCGTCAGGAGTAATAATTACCGCGGCGATCTTGCGGTTATGGTTAAAAATTGTTAGTACTTGTTCAATGGTAACTTGGGCATTAACGACGGTATAATGACCGTTTTGTGGGTAAGTTCGCAAGTACTCTTCAATAGAAGTATGTTTAATAAAATCATCTAAACTGCGTGCATCTAAGATGCCGTTACCCATGTCCTCAATCAATTTACGCCACCGCACTACGCCAATCAGGTTGTTGCCCTTATAGGCAGGAATCATACCGTGTCCAGTTTTCCCAGTTTCTTTGATTAAGTCATACATTGTGCGCGTCGCGTCAATCAAGGTTACTGGTCGAATTTTTATTACATCAATCACCAGTGGCGGCGTTGTCACCATTTTAACAATTTTTTCTATCAATAAAACTACGTCAAGGTGTGGTTCGGCAATTAAACGTGTGGAATCACCACTGTGAATAATGGCGTTGCGTAAACGAGCCAAACTAACCAGTTCATTTTCGTAGGTCGCAACAACACGATTTAAGTCGGCACATCGGCGAATTAAGTCAGTAAACGAAATCGTTGCCTTGTAATTGTACTGGATACGCAGCGCCTTATCCAAAGTGTTGTACGCATCCAAGAAACGCATTCCCAAGGTCTTATCAGTGTTGGTTACATTTGACATAATACCCATTATACACTTATAATTAGGTGTGAGTAAAATAGAAAATAGATTGACCGGCGAACTTAGTGTCACCTTGAAGGGCTTTGGCTTTGTCGATATTCCCAACCAAGAAAATGATATTTTTATTCCTAAGGATAACTTAAACGGAGCGGTTGACGGTGATGTTGTTGAAATTCGTTTCAAAAAGAAAAAGTTTAATGGTCACCCCGAAGCCGAAGTTGTGCACATTGTTGCTCATAATGCGAAGACCATGGACGTGGCAACTATCATGAAAAAATACAATTTATCGGCTGACTTTCCGTCCGCTGTGATTGCTGAAGCCCAAAAAGTTGTTAACTTAAAGATTGAAGATTGTATGACTAACCGTCGCGATTTTCGCGACTTGCCTGTCATCACGATAGATCCGGCCGATGCTCGCGACTTAGATGACGCAGTTAGTTTGGTCGAAAACAACGACGGCACAATGACCCTTGGTGTACACATTGCTGATGTCAGCGAATACGTTACCGAAGGCGGTGAATTGGACAAAGAGGCCTACCGTCGCGGAACCAGTGTCTACTTCCCCGATTGCGTATTTCCCATGTTACCGACGCAACTGTCCAATGGTGTCTGTTCGTTAAATCCCAACGAACCCCGTTTAACCTTGTCAGTGTTAATGACTTTGGATAAATTTTATAATATTATTGATTATAAAATCAAAAAAAGCGTTATTCAAAGTGTCACTCGTTTTTCTTATGACGAAGTACAAGCGATTTTGGACGGTAAAAAACATAAGCATCGCGATATGATTATGAAGATGAGTGAAATTGCATTAAAGCACGAACACGACCGTCGGTTACGGGGTGAAGTTGCTTTTCAAGTTCCCGAACCCAAAATTGTGCTGGACGAAAATGGGCAAATCAAAGATGTTTATTCACAACCACATAATTTAAGTCACCGCATAATTGAAACTTTTATGATTATGACCAATGAAGTCGTCGCTGAACATTTTAACAAACTAAATTTACCCTTTGTTTACCGTATCCACGATAAACCCGACCCGATTAAAGTAATCCGTTTCTTAAACACCTTAGCGCCGTTTGAAATTAAACAAAAAATTGACTTTGAACACCCGGATGGTCACCATTACCAGCAAATGTTGGACGGTATTGATGATCCGAACTTAAAAACAATTGTTTCAATTTTAGCGTTGCGTTCCATGCAAAAAGCCAAATACTCGCCAAATTGCATTGGCCACTTTGGCTTAGGCTCAACTTATTACTGTCACTTTACTTCCCCGATTCGTCGCTACCCCGATTTACTAATTCACCGCATTATCAAAATGTTTTTAGACAGCAAATTGAACAGTCACAAAATTGATGAACTGAACGATTTCGTCACGGAAGCCAGCGAACAATGCTCGCAAACCGAATTATCCGCCGTGGAAGCCGAACGCGAGGTCGACAACCTGAAACGCGCCGAATACATGCACGCCCATTTAGGCGAAACATTTAAGGGTGTCGTCAACGGCATAACCGATTTTGGCGTGTTTGTTTACCTTCCCGAAAACACCGCTGAAGGTTTAGTGCGTATTGATAATTTACCTGCTGATAATTACACTTTTAACGAAAACACCATGCAAATGATTGGTAAAAAATCAAAAATTCGTATGGGCGACCCCATGGTCGTCACCGTCATTGGTGTTAATTTACGCCGTTGTAAAATTGAATTCAGTGCTAACTGCGACCAAACCGCAGACAACGTCTAACACTTCAAGATTTATTAAATATTTACGCCGCCGCGACTTCGGCTTTGGGGTGTTTGGGTTTGAACAAGACGATCAATAACCACGCCAAGCCACCACAACCCGCCAAGACCGCAATCGCACCAATAATTATGC
>CAPRTS010000015.1 GCA_948695535.1 uncultured Eubacteriales bacterium
AAGGTTGGTGTACCCCCCCCCCCCCCCCTACGGGGGCGTAGCGCCTTCTGTGGCGCTTAAAAGCACAGATAACAATTTTATAATCCGCGTACTTATTTACATCGGTCAAGCGGTCAACCTGCTCATAGTTCTGCCAGTCCATCACGTAGGCTACTTGCGGACAAATCCGTGGGTCACCGACCAAAAGCATCTTTTGCGAGTTCATTATCGCATTATAACTTCACTTCCGCGTTTTGTCATCTGTTACCCTGCCAGATGTTTCGTTTCACTCGCTATAACGTTTTGCCGAATTTGCTAAATACGGTTGAAACGCGGTCAAGTCCACAATGGGGTCTTGTAAGGCGGGGTCTTGTAATACCGTGTACAATTCCCGGGCTAAACATTTGTTTTTAAGCATTAAAGATTTTGTGCGGTATTCGCGCGGCGTAAAGGAACGCCAATTATTCAAACGCGAAAATAACAACACATCAGCATGAAAACGCTTACCAAACGCCACAAAAGCGGGTATTTCCCGGTAATTGTCGCGTTGTACCACAAAACGGAATTCTAAGAAAGCAATGGCGCCCGTTTGTCGTAAATTACTTAAAAGCGTCAAGTTTTGCAAAAGTTGTTGGTAATCACCACCGCGCAATTTATTAAAAGTTTGTGCACTAGCCGCATCTAACGACACCGACACACTAATCCGTGCGTACTTATCCTTGATTAACTGCCAATTATGTTCATTGAATAAGGTACCATTGGTTAGTAAATGAATTTGCGAACGTTTAAGGTCAGTCAGTAATAATTGGCGGTAGTATTGACTGTGAAATACTTCGCCATCACCCGCCAGATTTAACAGTTTACTTTTTGCCAACCAACCCGAACGTTGTAACGCTTGCAATGCGCGCTGGGCGGTATCCTTTTCCTCAGGGCTAAGTTCAGTGTAATATTCACGGCGGCAACTGGGACAACGTAAATTACAAGTGCGATCAATCGCGATAACTAATTCTTGTGGATAATCTGGTGTTTGCAATGGTTTAATCACGGGTTGCTCGCCATACTTGGCGAATTCACAGGCGGACAGATTGCATAAGCAATACGAACCATTCAGTGCCGATAAACGGATAATCCGGGCGCGCACGCTGTTATAGATTGCGTCAAGATCGTCATCGTGCACATTACCGTAAGCGGGCAACCACGCTGGGCAACAACCGGAAAAACTGCCGTCAAAATTTAGATAGCCAATATTTTCCAACCGTTGACAAATAATCTTGGTCGGCGGACTGTACAGCGTTTTAATCAACATCTCCGACAGGCGTAACGTTGCCACCGGTAACTTGTTAATTAGTTTAAAATTACGGAAAGTTAGGTGGCGCTTTAATCGCCGCACAATGGCCACGCATAACGTCCCCGTTTTAACACGGTGGCACAAGCGTCGCCATAACGATTGCGGTTGTGTGGATAACGGAGTCACCGTTAAAGGGTTGGTTCGTTCTTGTAAGTCTAACTCCCGGCAAAGATCATCAAGGTACCTAATCTTCAAGGTTTTATCTTTGACCTTGACGAACTGCTTACTTTTCTTTTTGAATGCGCAGACTACAATTTGGTAATCACGGTATGGTTCGGCGTCGGTCAATTGCTCCACCAGCTCATAATTTTGCCAGTCCATGACGTAGGCTACCTGGGGGCAGATACGTTGGTCGCCAACCAGCAAAAGTTTAGGTTCCATCAAGTTAAGTATAGCTTTACTTCCACTTTTTGTCATCTGTTACCCCGCCAGATGTCTCGTTTCACTCGCCATAGCGTTTTGTCGAGTTGGCGAGATACGGCTGGAACGCCGTCAAGTCCACAATCGGATCCTTAAAAATTGGGTCTTGTAAAACAGCATATAATTCGCGAGCCAAATATTGGTTTTTAATAACTAGGCACTTATGACGGTATTGTTTAGGACGCATTGTTCCCCAATTATCCAACCGCCGAAAATGAATTCGATCCACCCGCAATTTTTTACCCAGCTTGACAAAGTCAACCATTTCGCGATAGTTATCACGTTGCACGACAAAGTTAATTTGCCAATAATGGATTTTGTTTTGCTCGTGCAGTTCACGCATAAAATCCAAGTTTTTTAATAACTGTGCGAAATCGCCACCCCGCAATTGATAGTATGTCGCGGCTGTCGCCGCATCAATTGAGACGCCAATGTTAAATACTCGATATTTATCCTTAATTTGCTCCCACTTTGACGGCGTGAACAAAAGACCATTGGTCGTAAGACCAATTTGTTGACGCTGCCAATCACTGGTTAACAAACTTAAATAATTAGGGCTATATAAAGCTTCGCCCATAATAATTGACACATTCTCGGCTTTGGTTAACCACCCCGCCGACAATAGTTTGTGGTGCACGGCTTGAATCTGTTCATTTTTCGCGTTACTGTTCGTAACATAATCAAGGCGACAGCTGCGACATTTAAGGTTACAAGTTTTATCCGTAGCCAAGTTTAAGGTCAGTGGGTAATCACTGGTGGCGCGCAAGTCCAAGGCTAAATTAACGTCACCTTTATGTTCAACACATTGACATTTGCGGAAATCACACAAACAGTAAGTGTGATTCAACGCACTTAACTTGATTACTCGGGCACGATAACCATTATATAATTGCCATAAATCCGCATTAACTATATTACCAAAGGGTGGTACCAACCCCATGCAGCACCCACTGAGATTGTGATTATAATCGACTTCCACCCAAGTGTATAAATGATCACAGACAATATTGGTTGGCTTGCTATACAAGACTTTAATCAACATTTCGGATAATTTTAATGATTCAAGTGGCAACTTATTGATAATCCAGAAATTACGCAAAGTAAAAGGCCGTTTCATACGTCTAACTATCGCTAAACCTACCTGCCCCGTTTTTATGCGATCCATAATCCGTGCCAATAACGATTTAGGTTCAATCTGCACGGGATCCTTCAACGATGGCTTTTGCTGTTCGGCGATATCTAATTGGCGGCAAATATCATCAAGATAAAGATACCTACCACCGCCCTTAGTGGACAAATAACGTCGGCGTCGCCGCTTGAAATCGCAAATGACGATTTTATGATCCGCGTATTTATTGACATCAGCATCAGTAAGGCGGTTAACTTGCTCATAGTTTTGCCAGCCCATCACGTACGCCACTTGCGGGCAAATCCGCGTGTCACCAACCAACAAAATCTTTTGCGCGTCCATTAAAGCATTATAACTTCACTGGCGTTTTTTGTCATCTGTTACCCTGCCAGATGTCTCGTTTCACTTGCCATAACGTTTTGCCGAGTTCGCTAAGTACGGAGCAAACGACCGCAAGTCAACTATGGGCTCAACAAAAATAGGGTTTTGCAAGTAATAATACAAATCTGGACTCAAATATCGATTATGCTTGATGATATTTCGGCGTCGCCATTCACGGGCAGAGTAAGTATGCCAATTTTCCAAAGGGACGAAACGAATGCGGTCTACGTGCAATTTTTTTGCCAGAGCCACAAAATCCAACATTTCCCGCCAATTATCATTTTGTACGACGAAACAGAATTGCAGCCACAAAATTTTACCTTCAAGTCGCAAATCCCCCAGCATGGTGAGGTTCCGTAATAGTTGTTGAAAATCACCACCACGCAGTTTTTGGTACGTTGCTGCCGTGGCGGCGTCAATAGAAATGGAAAAGTTAACTTCCCGGTATTTATTGACCAACCAAGTCAAATTCTGGGCATTAATCAAGGTTCCGTTAGACTGAATGCTAATTTGTTGACGACGTTGGGCAAGATCAACCAGTAGCTGGCGGTAAGCCGGGCTGTAAAAGATCTCGCCCATAGTACACATAGTTACTGTTTCAGCTTTTTCTAGCCACCCCGAGGCCAAAAGCCGTTGGTGCAAGCCCATAATTTGTTGAGTTGTTGCTGCATCGGCTGCATAAAAACTTTCCCGGCAACTGCCACATTTGAGATTGCAAGAACGGTCAGTTGAAATAGATACATACCGTGGAAAAGGGCTGGTTAAATAGCGGTCAGTTGGGGCTAACTTGCCCGCTGTAAAATCGGCATCTTGACATTTTCGCAAATTACATAGACAGAACGACCCATTGAGTGAAGACAACTTAATAATACGCGCCAAAGGACTGTTGTATACTTGTTCCAGACTTTTTTGTCCACTAGTCCGCCCAAAAGGTACGCGCACCCCACAACAACCGTTGATAAAATCAGCATGGATATCACAGACATTCTCCAAAGCAGTACACCGCCTATTTATTGGCGGACTTTGCAACACGTAAATAAACAGTTCCGACGGTTTCAACAAAAGCGGTGGCAATTTTTTTAGCAACTTGAGGTTGCGAATGGTAACAATTTTTCGCAACCACTCACCACAGCGACTGGACAAAAAACGTTTGGCTAAACGCTTAAATTTATTACCTTCGCCCAAAAGTGACAGTTGCTCTTTGAGTAAACACACTTGGTCTAATTCACGGCAGATATCATCAAGGTAGGTGTACCCCCCCCC
>CAPRTS010000016.1 GCA_948695535.1 uncultured Eubacteriales bacterium
TTACTGGTGAATACCTGCTTCCCGCTTGCGGTACACGTTGGGGGCGTATATTGCGCCACCGTGACCTTATAATCGTGACCCAAGGCGTTCGTAGGAGTGGTGGTTTTAACCCACAGGCAATCCTGGCAATAAGTTTCGACTTTTCCACTTTGGGTGCAAGTGGCTGGGGTGGTTCTGGTGGTAAATGTATGACTTTCCTCGGAAGAACCCCTATTCATGCCACAATACCCACAGATACTAGTACACCAGTGGTGTTCATTATCTATATAAAAAAACCTATAAGTGTCCCTATCCCACGGGTGCCCACATTCTTGGGTAGCCCGATTCGACAAATTTTCGCCGTGCGCCGGGTTGTTAGTGGTCGCCCCGACCATACCAATAATCCCCGTTACTAACAACCCGGCGCACAACAATACACCACCAATAATTACTATTAAAAGTTTACAATGCTTGCCTTGCCTTGCCTTGCCTTGCCTTGCCTTGCCTTGCCTTGCCTTGCCTTATCCCCCGTATTCATCATATAGATTATGATAACACAAATTCGCGATTACGGCAAACGATTATTCGCGGGTAAATTCCAAAACGTAGGCGTCAATGGTGTCGCGGTCGGTCTTAACTTTTTCGCCAATCGCCACCCCGCCGACGACGTAGACTTCCCCGTCCAAGGCCAACACTGGCGTGGTCGGGCGCAAACGGGCGGGAATCTTTTTGTCGGTAAAGTACGCGTTCAGTTTTTTGGTACCGCCGCCCAATTTTTCAAAGCGGTCGCCGTCCAGGCGGAAACGCCATTTAGCCTTTTTCGGCAACTTGTCGGCGTCAATCACCAGCAAGCCCCGTTGAATCGCCAATTTGTAACTGATCGTCTTAGTAACCGTGACCGTGCCGAAACCTTCAATTTGGGTTTTGCCAACCTTGAAACTGTACTCTTTCAATTCGGGACGGGTTTCTTTTTTGACCAGACTGATGTATTCGTACTCTTTCACCGCGTAAGCGTTATGCGGTAAGGAAACTTTTTCGCCGTTCAGCCCGTCCACACTCAGGTCAATAATCGCGCGGATATGTTTAATTTCGACGTCAGATTTCAAGTTCAACAAAGCCAAGCCGTGGTAAATCATGCGCGTAATAATGGGGTCAGGTAAATAGAAACGGTTCAACGGAATACGCACTACGTTACCATCGCGTAAAATACCGTTCATGTCGCATTGGTCGGCAATGAACTTACTGTCACGCGCGCAAATCTTACCAAAGGCCACGATGTTTTCTGCGGCGCCGCGCCATTCTTTGCTGATTTCCGGCATAATGATGTTACGAATATAGTTACGACGGAAGTCGTTATTTTCGTTGCTGTCGTCGGTAATACTGGGAATCCCGTTGCGGTAGTTATAGGCGATAATGTCGCTTTTCTTGGTGTCCAGTAACGGGCGGATATAAATGCCCCGCACCGGTAACATACCCGACGCACCGTCCAAGCCACAACCGCGGAAAATGTGCATCAAAATCGTTTCGGCTTGGTCACCTTGGTGGTGCCCCAACGCAAACTTGGTCAGTTTATACTTCTTAATGGCTTGTTCAAAACATTGGTAGCGCAACTCGCGCGCGGCTTCTTCCAAGCCAATTTTGTTGGTGGTCGAGTATTGCGGTACGTCAACGCTGTACTTCACGAACGGAATTTTATTATCATCGCAAAATTTCTTAACGAACTTCATGTCTTGGTTCGCGGTCTTGCGAATATTGTGGTTAACGTGTACCGCCAACACTGTGAGGTTAGTTTTTTTTGCTAACTCGTTGAAAAACGACAACAGCGCCATACTGTCGGGGCCACCGCTGACGCCAATACCCACGTGGTCGCCATCAATTAGCATCTTATTTTCGGTCATAAATTTAATTACACTTGTTTCCATTAACACGATTATAACATATTACTGCTTGACAAGCAAGACCCCAGGCGATAATATGTAATATAAATAAGACAGCCCAAACGGCGTCTTTTTTTTAAGGAGAAAAAATATGGCAAACAAAAAAGGCAATCGTGTTCCCATGGTGTTAGTTTGTACCGTCTGCGGTCAACGTAACTACGACACGGAAAAGAACAAAAAGAACGACCCCGAACGCAAAACCTTGGTGAAATATTGTCGTTTCTGTCGCAAACACACAGAACACAAAGAAAGCAAGTAAGGCGGTGCGATAATGGGATCAAAATCTAAACGCCGTCACGCACAGAAGCAATACAACCGGGCGCAAAACAAACCCGTGCCACCGGCCGACACCGCTGACCAACCGTTAACCCCAGACGCGGATTTGGCCACTGCCCCCGCGATTATGACGCCGAAAGAACTGCGTAAAGCGGAAAAGGAACGGGCGAAGCAAGCCAAACGACAGGCCAAAGAGCAAGCCAAAATCGCCAAGGCGCAACCAAAGAAAGAAGACAAGGGCGAAAAGAAGCCGTTTTTCTTGGTACGTTTCTTCCGCTGGATCGGGCGCGGTTTCGCCAGTATGTTCAGCGAACTGAAAAAAGTACACTGGCCGACTTTCCAACAAATTATGAAAGCCACGGGTATCGTTTTGGGCATTGTGGTATTATTCGGCATCTTGCTGTTTGGCATTTGGGTACTGATGGGCTTGTTGCACTATTTACTGCTGAACGGGAATTTGGACGGCTGGAAAATATAAGGAGAAGAGAAAATGGAAGAAAACAAAAATTTAACTGAGCAAAATACGGGAAACGACACGGTAGTGGACGATATTCCCCCCGAATTAAACGTCGCGGGCAACAACCGTTTAGACACGGAAGCCCGTTGGTACGTGTTACACACTTTTAACGGATACGAAACCGTGGCGGAAGACAATTTGAAAAAAGTTGTGGAAAAGTACCATCTAGAAAACCGCGTTTTGGAAATTTTTATTCCGACCGAAGACGTGATGACCGAAAAGAAAGACGGCACCAAAGTGATTAACACTCAACGCAGTATGCCAACCTACATTTTCGTCAAAATGATTTATGGTGACGACATTTGGCACACGATTACCCGCACGCGCGGGATCACCGGCTTTGTTGGTCCCAAAGGCCGCCCTCTACCCTTATCCAACGCGGACGTGATGAAAATGAAATTGGAACGCAAGTTGAACACCAAGGTTGCGTTTGAAGTTGACGACGTGGTACAAATTATTGACGGTCCGTTAATGGGACAAACCGCGCGCATCACCGAAGTGGACGCGGCCAACCACAAAGTTACCGTCGTAGTCGACATGTTCGGTCGCACTAACAAAGTTGAATTGCATACCAGCCAAATCAAAGCCAATGTGAAATAAACCCGACTTAACACCAGCAAAAAACCCCGTGACCAACGGGGTTTTTTAGTGATTACTTTTTGCTTTAAGTATTATTTACTTAATTTGAAAGTAACGGTTGATTTAACCGACGTACTCATTGCAACTTCGCCAACCAAGGTTTCCCCCTTAATGACGAAAGTCATGGGTTGGGTGTTTGTGGGGTCAACCACCGTAACTTTACCATCCGCGATGGTGTAGTTATAAGTTGTTTCACCTTCTGCACTAATCATCTTGACTTGCTTGTCGCTGATAACTTCGATTTTACTACCTTGCATCGCAGCGGTCATACCCGTTTCCATTTCGTGTTTCATGGTCGCAAATTGTTCCTTGGCCGCGTCGTCCATTTCGTCCGTGGCGACATTCCATTCAAACGTTACGGATTCATAAACGTAAGTATCACCTTCGGTTGGCGTATGGTCTTTTGACTTTTGATTATCGTTACTGCACGCACTGAACAGCACGCAAGGCAAAATGACCAAGGCAAGCGCCGAAACAATGGTCAAAGATTTTAACCAGTTCTTCATTTATTGTTTCACCTCCCTTTAAGGCAGGATTTGCCAACAAAATAGGGTGGGGGGGGGGGGGGGGGGGGGGGGGG
>CAPRTS010000017.1 GCA_948695535.1 uncultured Eubacteriales bacterium
GGGGTCATATTATAATTGTTAATAAGTGAGGAGAAATAGTGGATGAATCAGTCACCAATGATTGTGATTAAACACCTAAAAAAATCTTTCAAAGACATCAAAGCGGTTGACGATATTTCTTTTACGGTTGAACGTGGCCAGTTATTTGCTTTTCTTGGTTTGAACGGGGCGGGTAAGTCAACCACCATTAACGTTATTTGTCGGGCATTGTTACCCGACAGTGGCGAAGTTTACGTGGACGGCTTATCAATTGACCGCGATATGCCGGCGATTTACCCGAAGTTAGGGGTGGTCTTTCAAAACAGTGTGTTGGATGCTAACTTAACCGTTTACGACAATTTGTACAGTCGTGCTACGTTGTACGGCCTAACCAAAGCCCGCTTTGCCGATAACTTGAAATTCTTGGCGGACAAATTGGCTTTTGCGGATTTGTTGAAACGTCCATTGGGGAAACTTAGTGGCGGGCAGAAACGTCGGATTGATATTGCTCGGGCGTTAATCCATGAACCGCAATTATTGATCTTGGACGAGCCGACTACGGGGTTAGACCCGCAAACGCGGTTGCTGGTGTGGGACTTGGTAACTGAATTACGTCGCAACCGCCAAATGACGGTATTACTGACTACGCATTATATGGAAGAAGCCGCCGAAGCCGATAAGGTGGTGATTATTGATAATGGTCATCTGGTGGCTAACGATACGCCAAATAATTTGAAAAACCAGTACGCAAACGACTTTATTAAATTGTACGCTTTTGATGCCAGTTTGTTAAAAGATTTGACCAAGGCGCAATTGACCTACACCCAAGACGAAAAAGGGGTGGTCACGGTAGTGTTAAAGGATATGGCGGCCGCCAAGCAATTTTTATTGACGTATGCAACCAAAATTCGCGATTTTGAAGCCATTAAAGGTCGCATGGACAACGTATTCTTGAACGTTACGGGCAAGCAACTGCAAGGAGGACATTGGTAATGGGTGAAATGCGAAAACTGTGGGCGTTGGTCAAACGTCACACGAAAGTATATTTCAAAGATAAAATGCTGTTTTTCGTGTCCATGATTACGCCGTTAATTTTGGTCGTCTTATTTTTGACTTTTTTGGGCTCAATATATCGCGACGCGGTGACCGGCAGTCTCCCCGACGGCGTAACGGTGTCTAACCGTTTAATTAACGCCTTTACCGGCAGTTGGTTGTTTTCGTCCATTTTGTCGGTCAGTTGCGTAACCGTCGCTTTTTGCAGTAACGTAATGGTCAACGATAAATTAAATCGCACCGTTGACGACTTTCACATTACCCCTGCTAAACGGTCAACCTTGGGCATCAGTTACTTCTTGGCCAATTTTTGTACCACCTTCCTGGTTTGCTTGGTTGCTTTTGCGGTCGGTATTATTTATTTGGCAATTGTTGGTTGGTATTTATCGTTTGGCGACATTGTCATGATTCTATTAGTTTTGGTACTGAATACTTTGTTTGGTACCTTGTTGGCCAGCATCGTGGGCATGTTTATTAACACGCAAGGTGCGTTGTCCGGTATTTGCACTTTGGTATCGTCACTGTACGGTTTTATCAGTGGGGCATACATGCCAATTGCCCAATTTGCCGCCCCCATGCGCACTGTGATTGGTTTGTTGCCGGGAACGTACAGTACAGTACTGTTGCGCCATTATTTCTTACGGGGTGCGACTAACGCTTTGGGTGACTATCTGCCTGCCGAAGGTTTGCGTGCTTTGGAACGTAGTTTTGACGGCAGGATTGTTATGTTCGGTGGTGAGGTGCCGATTTGGGCAATGTTCTTAATTATTAGTTTAACCGTGCTTGCCTTACTGGGGGGTTATTTAGCGTTGGCGTACGCCCAAGGCCGTCGTCTGCGCTCACCGAAACTGGTAAAGAGCCAGAAAAAAAGTTTGTGATTTTGCCGTTAATGTGTTATTATCAAGATAATGAATAACGTGAAGGCAAGGCAAGGCAAGGCAAGGCAAGGCAAGGCAAGGCAAGCATTGTAAACTT
>CAPRTS010000018.1 GCA_948695535.1 uncultured Eubacteriales bacterium
GACATCAGTCAAGCGGTCAACCTGCTCATAGTTCTGCCAGTCCATCACGTACGCCACTTGCGGACAGATGCGTGCATCACCAACTAACAAAATCTTTTGCGCGTCCATTAAAGCAGTATAACTTCACTTCCGCGTTTTGTCATCTGTTACCCTGCCAGATGTCTTGTTTCACTTGCCATAGTATTTTGCGGAGTTGGCCAAGTACGGTTGAAAAGCGACGATATCCACAACTGGTTCCTTAAAAATCGGGTCTTGCAAAATAGTGTACAGTTCACGAGTCAAATATTGATGCTTAACGATTAAGGCTTTTTTACGGTATTCGTTTAGTGTAAAGGCACCCAAATTATTCAAACGCGTAAAATGTACCCGATCCGCGTGCAAACTTTTGCCTAACGCCACGAAAGCAACCATTTCCGTATAGTTTTCTTTTTGTACGACAAAGTTCAATTCAAAATACTTGATTTCGTTATTGGCACGCAGTTCGCCCAACATTTCCAAATTACGCAACAATTGTTGAAAATCACCACCACGGATTTTTTGATAAGTGGCAGCCGTCGCCGCATCAACGGAAATTTCCACCGCGATTTGTGAATACTTATTTTTAATCAGTTCCCAATTTTGACGAGTAAATAAAGTTCCATTCGAGAGAATATGCACTTGTGGGCGTTTCAAATCTTTCATTAACAATTGTTTATAGGCTGTACCGTACCACACTTCACCGTCACTGGCCAAAACCAAGCACGAACACGCAG
This sequence comes from uncultured Eubacteriales bacterium, assembly GCA_948695535.1. GTDB lineage: Bacteria > Bacillota > Clostridia > Christensenellales > UBA1242 > RGIG8050. The sequence continues at coordinate 753 of CAPRTS010000018.1, forward strand.
ACAACCACCCCGACGCCAATAATTTTTTAAGCAGTTGCTGATTATATTTTTGCGTAACCGTATCAGCCGTATAGTAATCTTTCCGGCACGTCGTACAACGCAGATTACACGACTTGTCAAACCCCAAGGCCAAAGAACCCGTTGGCCTTGGTGCAGTTTTTAGCACCGACAAGGTAGTAATTGGTGTGGCGGTATAATTTACTTTTTCACAAAGACGCAAATTACAAAAGCAATAAGAATGGTTCAACGCCGAAAGTTTGATAATCCGCGCCCGGTGTCCGTCGTAAACCGCGGTCAAATCGGCCTGCGTTAAATTACCAAAGGGTGGTTGCCAAGCCGAACAACACGCGTAAAGGTCTTGTTTCGCATCAATATAAGCATTAACCAGTAAAGAGTCGCAACTGATATTAGTGGGTTGGCTAAATAATACTTTAATCAACATTTCGGATAAGCACAAAGTGTTAACCGGCAAGCGGTTGATGATTTTGCAATTACGCAAAGTGATATGTCGCTTGAACTTTCTTAGAATGGCCAAGCCGACTTCCCCGCTTTTAATGCGATCAATGATGCGTCGCCACAAACGATCAGGTTTAGCAGCCAAAGGCTTGAACAAATTGGCTTGATTTGCTTCGGCATCAAGTTGTGCACAAATATCATCAAGATAGGTAATGTTTAGCGTTTTGTCTTTAACGCGTACTAACCGCTTGCTTTTGTTTTTGAACGCACAAACTACAATTTTATGGTCACGGTACGGTTCAAGGTCGGTTAGTTGTTCGACCTGTGCGTAATCTTGCCAGTCCATCACGTACGCCACCTGCGGACAAATCCGTGGGTCACCGACCAAAAGCATCTTTTGCGAGTTCACTAGCCTAGTATAACGTTACAGACATTTTTTGTCATCTGTTACCCTACCTGATGTCTTGTTGCACTCGCTATAACGTTTTGCCGAGTTGGCGAGATACGGCTGGAACGCCGTCAAGTCCACCATGGGGTCGCGAAAAATTGGGTTTTGCAAATACTGGTAAAAGTCGTAATCAAGGTATTGGCTATTAATAATCAAACACTGCTGGGCGTAAGTTTCTTCGTCAAAAGTACCCCAGTTATTCAAATGCAAAAAGTAAACGCGATCCGCACGAAAACGTTTAGCCAGT